>NZ_JBEZEZ010000022.1:0-65560 GCF_040649155.1 Streptosporangium sp. NPDC049046
CACATCAACGGTGTGATGAACCACTACAAGGGCAAGATCTACGCCTGGGACGTGGTGAACGAGGCCTTCGCCGACGGTAACTCCGGCGGACGGCGTGACTCCAACCTGCAGCGCACCGGCAACGACTGGATCGAGGTCGCCTTCCGCACCGCGCGCGCCGCGGACCCGGCCGCCAAGCTCTGCTACAACGACTACAACATCGACAACTGGAGCTGGGCCAAGACCCAGGCCGTCTACAACATGGTCCGTGACTTCAAGCAGCGCGGCGTGCCGATCGACTGTGTGGGCCTGCAGTCGCACTTCAACAGCCAAAGCGCCTACAACAGCAACTACCGCACCACCATCTCCAGCTTCGCCGCCCTCGGCGTGGACGTGCAGATCACCGAGCTGGACATCCAGGGCGGCTCTGCCCAGACCTACGCCGCGGTGGTCAACGACTGCCTGGCGGTGGCGCGCTGCACCGGCATCACCGTGTGGGGTGTGCGCGACAGCGACTCCTGGCTGGGCGCCAACACCAGCCCGCTGCTCTTCGACGGCAACGGCAACAAGAAGGCCGCCTACACCTCGGTGCTGAACGCGCTCAACGCCGCGAGCCCCAACCCGAACCCCACCCCGACGGTGACCCCGACCACGACCCCGCCGCCCTCGGGTAGCGGGGGACAGATCCGGGGCGTGGCATCCGGCCGATGTGTGGACGTACCGAACGCCTCGACCACCGACGGTACCCAGCTCCAGTTGTGGGACTGCCACACCAACTCCAACCAGCAATGGACCTACACCTCCGACCAGGAGCTCCGCGTTTACGGCAACAAGTGCCTGGACGCCGCGGGCACCGGTAACGGCTCCAAGGTGCAGATCTACTCCTGCTGGGGCGGCAGCAACCAGAAGTGGCGCATCAACTCGGACAACTCCATCGTGAACGTCCAGTCGGGTCAGTGCCTCGACGCCGCCAACTCCAACAACGGGGCCCTGCTCCAGACCTACTCCTGCTGGGGCGGCAACAACCAGAAGTGGACCCGAAGCGGGTCGTAGGACGGCACCTGCCGGTGCCGATCGGGGCCGGGGCGGCAACGCCTGAGAACAGCGGCCGGCGGCCTCCCACCGGCACGGCATATCCGCAGGAAGCAGGCTGAAGGAAGAAGGACGAGCCTCCCCTGGTCCGGGGTGATCCCCCGGACCAGGGGAGGCCGACTCCGTTCATGGTCCGCCACCGGGTCACAGGGTGGAGGTGAGCCCTTCCCCGATCTTCTTCAGCTCGGCGTCGACGGCCTCGGCGTCGGAGAACTCCTTGGCGTACACCGGGCTGAACATGATCTCGGCCCTCTGAGCTTTCCCGGCTTGGGATGCCTCACCTGAGTCGATCGCGTGCAGGCCGGGGAAGGGGAGTCCACGCCCGCACCATGGCCGGCATGGGGCCGATGAGGCCCTTACCTGGCGTCGGTGTGATGGGAGCGGGCCTCGTTGATGTCGGCCTCGTGGCGCACCGCCCAGTCGGCGAGGGCCGAGAGGGGCTCCAGCAGGGTCCGGCCGAGCGGGGTGAGGCTGTACTCGACGCTGGGAGGAACGGTGGGATACACCTCGCGCCGTACCAGACCATCGGTTTCCAGGGTGCGCAGCGTGCGGGTCAGCATGCGCTGGCTGATGCCTTCGATCGCGCGGTGCAGCTCGTTGTACCGATGAGGGCGACCGCCGAGCAGGACCAGCAGCAGCATGCTCCACCTGTCGCCCAGGCGTCGGAACACGTCCCCGACCGGGCACGCTTCGAACTCGTCGATCGGCACCGGACGAGGCAACGTGTGAGCCAGCACCGAGGGAACACCCGTGTGCGTACCGGACATGAAACTGCCTTCTTCCGTCTCCGACGTGGCAGCCCGACGATTGGACCGGCCGATCACCAGCCTATGGAGGACACGATGCCGGGCCAACGGGGAAAAACCGTGATCATCAGTGGGGGGACCGATGGCATGGGGCGCGCGACCGCTCTGGAACGGCTCGCGAGGGGCGACCGCGTCACCGTGATCGGCAGCAGCGAGGCCAAGGGGCGCGCGCTGCTCGACCACGCCGCGAATCCGAACCTGCGGTTCCTGCGCGCGGACCTGTCCTCGATCGCCGAGGTCGAACGGGTCGTCGCCGACATCGCCGAGCGCCACGACGCCGTCGACGCGCTCGCCCTGTTCGCCAACCGGATAAGCCCGAAGCGCAGGGAGACCGTGGACGGGCTGGAGTTCACGTTCGCCCTGTACTACCTGAGCCGCTATCTGCTCGGTTCTCGTCTGCGGCCGCTGCTGAACGCCGCACCCGCCCCGGTCGTCGTCAACGTCGCCGGGGTCGGCAACACCGCGGGCCGGATCTTCTGGGAGGACCCCCAGCTGACCCGCGGGTACGGCCAGGTGCGTGCACAGCTCCAGGCCGGGAGGGCGAACGACCTGCTCGGCGTCGCTTTCGCCAATCAGTCCGGGAGCTCCGGGAACGGCGGGGACGGCGGGGACGGCGGGGACGGCGGGGACGGCGGGGACACAGTCCGCTACGTTCTCTATCACCCCGGCTTCACCCGCAGCGGGGTCGACGGCCATCCGAATCCGCTGGTCCGCGGGACGATCAAGCTGCTCGCGACCTTTTTCGCGCGCCCGGTGGCCGACGCGGTCCGGCCGATCGTCGAGTGGATCGACAACCCGCCGACCGAACCGCTCTCCGCGATCGACCGGGGCAAGGCGGTCGACAGGTCACTGAAGACGCTCGACCCTGACGACGCCGCGCGCCTGGTCGCCTACACCGAGGACCGCCTTCGCCGTCTCCGCGATCTCGGAAGGCCGGAAGCTCCTCAGACCGGACGGTAGACGTCCTCATCCCTTCCGGGGGCGTCACTGTTTCCGCGGTGCTGCCGCGCGTAGTGGCGGACGGCCAAGCCTCCGGTGGCGAGGATGAGGAAGACGAGCGCGATGTCCAAGGGGTTCACCATGCGCGCCCTCTGCCCTGTTTCGGGGTGGATAGTCACGATTCATCCGCGCCTCCCGGGACCGGGGCGGGTCGGCTACGACGGCGGCGAGCGTCTCTACGGTGTGGCGAGCGCCTCCGTCGGGGAGAGCCGGGAGGCGCGGACGGCGGGGTAGAGGCCGGCGAGGGCGCCGATGACCAGGGTCGTCGCGAGACCGCCGATCGTCGCCCAGACGGGGAGCAGGAGCGGCCACCCCTGGTAGAGCGCGTATCCGGCGGTGACGCCCATGCCGAGGAGGACGCCGCCCGCCCCGCCCAGAGCCGAGAGCAGCAGCGACTCGGCGAGGAACTGCGTGCGGATCTGCCCGCGCGTCGCACCGAGCGAGCGGCGCAGGCCGATCTCCGGGCGCCGTTCCAGCACCGAGATGACCATGGTGTTCGCCACCCCGACGCCGCCGACGAGCAGCGCGACCGCGCCGACCCCGAGAAGGAGCCCGGTGAACGCCTGGCTGGTGGCCTGCTTGGCGGCGAGGGCGTCGGACGGGCGCGAGACCTCGACCTCGTTGGGCGCCTGCGGGTTCGCCGTACCGGCCAGGACCGAGCGGACGGACTCCAGCCTCGACTCGTCGGAGCGGGTGTAGAGGGTCGTGGGATACCCGTCGAAGTCGAGCGCCCTCTCCGCGGCCGGCCAGCCGATCAGCGCCGCGTCGTCCAGTTCGGTGGCGAGCGGCACCGGGTCGAGGATTCCGATGACGGTGAACCGCACGCCGCCGACGACGACCTGGGTGTCAGGTGCCGCCGCGCCCACCCCGAGCCGTTCCGCCGCCCGCGATCCGAGCACCACGGCCGGATAGCGTTCGGTCGCCCCGTTGAGCCAGGTGCCGCTGCGCACCGTCGCGCCCACCGTGGACAGCAGGTCGAGGCGGGCGGCGTGGGTGGAGATCCCCCCGGTCTGCGCCTCGGAGATCTCCTCGGACCGGTAGACCTTGGCGTCGTCGACGCGCCCGGCCGCGGAGACGGACTCCACGGGGCCGATCCGCTCGATCATCGCCTCGGCGTCCATCGGCATCTTCGCCGTCTCGCCCAGCAGCGTCCGGCCGGAGGAGACGGTGAGCAGGTTCGTGCCCAGTGCCGAGAGCGTACGGTCGAGTTCGGCCCCCGACGAGGAGGAGATGCCGACCACGCCGACCATCGCGGCGATGCCGATGGCCACCCCGAGTGCGGACAGGAACGCCCGCAGGGGGCGGGTGCGCAGGCCGACCGCGCCGACCCGCATCACGTCGCGCGGTCGCATCCTGGCCGGGACCAGCTTCGGAGGTTCCGTCCGATCGGTCACGGCCATCACGCCACACCGAGGCCGGCGACGATTCGGCCGTCGCGCATCCGTACCTGCCGGGGCAGGCTCGCGGCGATCTCCCGGTCATGCGTGATGATCACGATGGTGGTGCCCGAGGCGTTCAGATCGCGCAGCAGTTCCATCACCCCGGCTCCGGAGACGGAGTCCAGTGCGCCGGTCGGCTCGTCGGCGAGGAGCAGCGGAGGATCCCCGGCCACGGCGCGGGCGATCGCGACGCGCTGCCGCTCGCCACCGGACAGCTCGTGCGGCTCGTGGTCGAGGCGGTGGCCGAGCCCGACCCGTTCCAGCGCGGCCGAGGCCCGGCGTCGCCGTTCGGACAGGCCGAGACCGGTGTAGAGGAGGCCGTCGGCCACGTTGTCCAGCGCCGGAACCCTGGCGGCGAGGTGGAAGTGCTGGAAGACGAAGCCGATCCGCGTCGCCCGCAACGCGGAGAGCCCGCTGTCCGGCAGCGTCGAGACGTCGTACCCGTCGATGCGTACGGTTCCCGAGGTGGGACGGTCGAGCGTCCCGACGACGTTGAGCATCGTCGACTTGCCCGAGCCGGAGGGGCCCACGATGGCGACGAGTTCGCCGGGTCCGATCTCCAGGGAGACCGCGGCCAGCGCGGTGACCCCTCCGGGGTAGACCCTGGTCACATTCGACAGCGAGATCATTTCGGCATCCCCACGGTCATCCCCTCGTCGAGGCCGTCCCCGGAGATCTCGACCCGGCCGCCGGAGAACAGGCCCGTCTTCACCGTGAGATAGCGGGACCGGGCGCCCTCGACGACCTCGACGCCGAACCCGCCCTCCCTCAGCGCCACGAGCGCGGAGATCGGTACGGTCAGCACGTCCTCGCGCCTGGACGCCGTGAAGGTCACGTCCACCGCGGCCTGGTCGAGGCCGGCCGCCGCCTTCTGGCGGTCGAGGGAGACGAGCGCCTCAAGCCTCGTCTGCGGCTCCGCGTTCGGGCCCTCCCCGGGTTCGATGATCGTGGCGACCTCGGTGACCATGCCCGCCACCTTTCTGCCGTCGGGCATGGTGACCGACACCTTCGCCCCCTTCTTCGCCATCCGCCGGTCCTCCGCCTGCAGCCGGACGGTGACCACCTTGGTGGTGCCGGTGTAGGTGAGCACCTTCTGGCCGGGGGCGACGGGCTGGCCCGCCTCGGCCTGCAGGCTGTCCACACGGATCCTGCCACCGGCGAAGACGACCTGGCCGAGCTCGACGACGCCGGTTTCCGCCAGACCCCGGTCGTCCTGCCACCGCATGACCGCCGAGGCCGTGGCGCCGGTGTACTCGTCGTCCACGGTGAAGCCGGTGTAGCCCAGCTCGCGGAGGTTGCGCTCCAGGCGCCTGACGTCGGCCCCCTTGGTGCCGATCCGCAGGTCGCGATAGGCGGGCGTCGCGCCGTACATGAGTACCACCGGTTCGTTGTCCACCCTGTAGAGCGGCTTGCCGCGGGTGACCTGGTCACCGCTGTCCGGAAGCCAGGTGAGCGTGCCGGGCCGCCGGCTCACCGCGGTGGTGGCCGGGCCGTAGCCGAGCTCGCCGTCGGCGTCCCGCGTGTCGGTGAGCGTCTGCCGCTGCACCGTCGTGGTGGCCGGGGGCAGCACGTTCGCCGTCCTGTCCGTTCCGGTGCCGCCCGGCCGGAGCAGGCCGTTCGCGGCCGCGGTGGCCGCTCCGAGGACGGCGACCGCGACGACCAGTCCGGCGACCTTCCTGCCACGGCCTCGGCCGCGGCGTCGCCGCGAGGGGGGAGAGGACGCGTCCATGTCCGTTCCGTCGTCGAGGGTGTCCGTGCCCATCAGGAGTCCTCCCGACGGGGCGGATGGGGATGGGGGCGTCTTGGCAGGAGGGTGGTCGGGCTCATCGGGAGTCCTCCTGACGGGGCGGATGGGGATGGGGGCGTCTTGGCAGGAGGGTGGTCGGGCTCATCGGGAGTCCTCCTGACGGGTCGGATGGACTTGGCAGGAGGGTGGCCGCGCTCATCGGGAGACCTCCTGACGGGCCGGACCAGGGTGGGCGCGTCTCGGCAGGTGAGTGGTCGCGCACATCAGGAGCCTCCCTGACCCGCCTCGGGCAGGAACTTCTTCGAGCACTTCTCCTGCGCGGTCTGGAAATCGGGGTCCTCGCCGATGGCCCCGGTCACGCGCAGCCCGCCGCCCTCGGGGTCCGGGAACTCCTCCACACCGTTCTCGCGCATGCACTTCGCGAACTCGCGCATCGACTCGGCCCTCTGCGGGTCCGTACCCCCGCCCGGTCCGGCGTCGCCCATCGGGGAGAACTCCTTGCAGGCCGCCGTGGCCTTCTCCATCGCCTCCTTGGAGGTGCCCTTGCCGATCCGGACGGCGACGCCCTTGCCGGGTTCGGGATCCGGCATGTCGACGCCGTTCTCCCGCATGCACTGCGCGAACTTGATCCCCTTCTCGTGCTGGTCCAGGCTCGGCGCGGCGCTCACGGCGGGCTTGTCGCCGCCGGTCGCGGAGGCCACGTCCGCGTCGTCGCCGGCCGTACCGCACCCTGTCAGGACCAGGGCGAGCGCCAGGGCGCCGAGAACTCTCATGATCTTCTCCTCTTCCTTCGGCCGGCTCTCCACCGGCCGTTCGAGAGGCGATGCAACAGGGGAGCGCGTTTCGGTCGCGTTTCCATCGGAGCTAACGGCGAGCAAACACCGCGTACGCCACCATCGCCTCGTCCGTACACGACGAGGGAGTACGAGAACGCGATGCGAGTGCTGGTGGTGGAGGACGAGCGCGTGCTGGCCGGTGCGATAGCCGAGTGGCTGCGCGGCGAGACACACGCGGTCGACACCGCGCACGACGGCGCGGCGGCGCTGGAACGCATCGCGGTCAACGACTACGACGTGGTCGTTCTCGACCGTGACCTGCCCGTTGTGCACGGAGACGACGTCTGCAGGGAACTGGTCGCGTCGGAGTCGACCGCGCGGGTGCTCATGCTCACCGCCGCCGCGGAGATCGGTGACCGGGTGGCCGGACTGTCCCTCGGGGCCGACGACTACCTCGCCAAGCCGTTCGCCTTCGCCGAACTCGCCGCTCGTGTCCTGGCACTGGGACGGCGCTCGCGACCGGCCGTGCCACCGGTGCTGCGGCGGGCCGGGATCACCCTCGACCCCGCGCGCCGGGAGGTGTTCAGGAACGGGCGGTACGTGCCGCTGTCGAAGAAGGAGTTCGCCGTCCTGGCCGAACTGCTGCGCGCGGAAGGGGCGCTCGTCTCCGCCGAACGGCTGCTGGAGAAGGCGTGGGACGAGTACGCCGACCCCTTCACCGGCGTGGTGCGCCTCACCATACTCAAACTCCGGCGCAAGCTCGGGGAGCCGCCGGTCATCGAGACGATGCCGGGGGAAGGGTACCGGATCGCATGATCATCGACAGGTTGCCCGGTCTCACGCTGAGAACCCGCCTCACCCTCGTGTACGGCGCCCTGTTCCTCGCCGCGGGTCTGACCCTGCTCGGCGTCACCTACCTGCTGTTCGACCAGCAGCTGGTCCAGTCCTTCGCCGACAGGTACGGAGGGCTCGGGAGCGAGCGGAAGGTGGTCTTCATCACCTCGAAAGGGCACGTGTTCACCGGGCCGGAGGCGGTTCAGTGGCTGCAGCGGCAGGAGGAGGCGCTGCGCGCCGCCGCGACCACCTCGCTGCTCACCCAGGGGGCGGTCGCGCTGGTCGCGGTCGGTTCCGTCGCCGTGGGCCTCGGATGGGTGGTCGCGGGGCGGGTGCTCGCCCCGCTGCGCCGGGTGACCGAGACGGCGCGGCGGATCGCGGTCACCACGGTCGCCGACCACGGCCTGCACGCGCGGATCGCGCTACGCGGCCCGGAGGACGAGGTCAAGGAGCTCGCCGACGCCTTCGACACCATGGTCGAGCGGCTCGACCACTCCTTCGACGGCCAGCGCAGGTTCGTCGCCAACGCCTCGCACGAACTCCGCACCCCGCTGACGCTCAACCGGGCGCTGGTCGAGCTGGCCATGCACCGCAGGGCGGCGTCGTCCGACGTGAAGCAGCTCGGCGAGAGCCTGCTGGAGATCAACGCCCGGCACGAGCAGCTCATCTCGGGACTGCTGCTGCTCGCCCGCGCCGAACACGAGATCGCCGACCGGTCGCCGGTGGACATGGCCGACGTGGTTTCTCACGTGATCGCGCAGACCGCCCAGCAGGCGGAGCAGGTGAAGGTCACCGTCCACGAGTCGGCGGGGCACGCGCCCACCAGCGGGGACGCGCTCCTGCTCGAACGCCTGGTACACAACCTGGTCGAGAACGGGATCCGGCACAACACCGGCGACGGTACCGGCTGGGTGCGGGTCGTCAGCCGTACCGCGTCCGAGGGGCACGTCGAAGTGGAGGTCAGCAACACCGGACCCGCCGTACCGCCCTACGACATCCCGGAACTCTTCAAACCCTTCCGCCGCCTGGGGGCCGACCGCCTGGTCACGTCGAAGAGCGCGGGACTGGGCCTGTCCATCGTCCGCTCCGTGGCCCGTGCCCACGGCGGCGACGTCACGGCCCGCCCGCGCGGCGGCGGTGGCCTGGTCATGACGGCTGTTCTTCCCCGGGCCAGGGAGTGAGGCGCGGGTCGTGTCGCGGCTTCATGTCGGGGAGCGAGGGGTGGGTCGCACCGCGACGTCGCGCTGGAGAGTGAGACGCGGGTGTGTCGCGGCTCCGCGTCGGGGCGTGGGGTGTGGGTCGTGTCGCGGTTTCGCGCTGGGAGTGAGCTGTGGGACCGTTTCGCGCTGGAGAGTGAGCCGTGGGGGCCGTGTCGAGACTCCGAGCCGGTACGGCCACCGCGTGATCCTCGGTCCCCATTCCCGACGGATCACGCGGTGGCCGTACCGGCCGGCCTCGTCCGCGCCGCCACCAGGTGCTGTGACGGCGCGATCCGGGGTCGTACGGATTTCGCGAGGTCATACTCGTGTACCGAAGCGGCCTGTCCCCTGTCCCGTGCGGTTCTCACCGCGGCACGCCGCTTCGGTACGGCCTAGCATCCGACGGGTTCCGCCGTGCTGAGAACGCTGACGGTGCTGTACTGGCCGGGCAGGCAGAGAGAGCCGGCGTATGCGGTCGAGGCGACGGGAATGACGGGAACGCTGAGAGAGGTGACGGAGCACACCGGTGTAAGAGCGATCACGGGGCTGGCCGTGACGCATCCCGTGGGCTTGGTCGGCTTCGCGAGCGTTGTCGCGCCCGCCGGGCCTGTCGGTCCCGTTGGGCCCGCCGGTCCTGCCGGCCCTGTCGGGCCGGCGGGTCCCGCTGGCCCTGCGGGGCCTGTCGGTCCGTTCGCTCCCGGAAGTCCGTCCGCTCCGTCCGCTCCTGCGGGTCCCGCTGGTCCTGCCGGTCCCGCAGGTCCGGGTGGTCCTGCGGGTCCGGGTGGTCCTGCCAGTCCTTTCAGTCCTGCGGGTCCTGCCGGTCCTGCCGGTCCTGCCGGTCCCGCCGGTCCGGGTGGTCCTGCGGGTCCGGGTGGTCCTGCCAGTCCTTTCAGTCCTGCGGGTCCCGCCGGTCCTGCCGGTCCTGCCGGTCCCGCCGGTCCGGGTGGTCCTGCGGGTCCTGCGGGTCCGGGCGGTCCCGCGGGACCGGGAATTCCAGGCAGGCCCGGCAGTCCACGGGGCCCCGGGCGCCCAGGTCCGGCGGCATTGGTGGAGCTGGTCGCGGTGGGAGCCGGGGGCCTTCTCCTGACGGGGACGACGATCACTCTGCCGTCGTCGTCATCATCGTCGTCGTCCAGGTGTCGTGGCCGGTCTCGGTCGTCGTTCCAGCGGCACCCCTTCCCTCGACCGCCGGGTCCCGGCCCGCGACCGCCGGATGGGCAGTCGCAGTTACGCGCACCCTTGGTGGGGCGGCACGGGCGAAGAATGGACTTCTCGCCACGGTGTACGGAATTTTGAAGCCGGGCTTTCCCGCCGGCACCCCCGGTGTCCCCGTTGTCGCTGTGGGGTGCGAAATTGAGAAGATTCGTCTCCCCTGTGGCGTTCGCCGGTGCCTGATTCGACGACATCACGAGGATGCCGGCCATCGCTGCGACGGCCAGGGCGCCGACCCGCTTGCCGGAAAGGGCCGGCACCCGCTTGCTATTACGAGGAAGCACGTTATTTCCCCATGTCGTTACTAATTCCGAAACTATTCGGACCTGTCAGGTGATCACGAAAGTGATGACGCACAGGAGATACCCGGGGCTTATGTGGATAACGCGCCGCCATAGTTCGGGAAGAGCAAATAAACAGTGTTGTGAAGGAAAACCTGCACCTCATCTACGATTTAGCTACATTTATAATGATTGTTCGTTCATAGTGTTCAACGGCTGATTTCAGGATGGCCGGTGGAGAGGGGGTGGCCGGGTTCATGCGGGGCGACTCGCTTTTGCCCGGAACCGCTGTGGCCCGCTCGCTCCGGTACGCGGAATGCCGATGAGAGTGAAGCGGGAACGGTGGTGCGCGGCCGGTTCCTCGTCGTGTCGTACCGGTCGCCCGGTGGGCTTCGGCGGCCGGTCCCCGTCGCGGTGGTGCGCGGCTTTTCGCGTTCTGTCGCGACGGGGCACGGGAAATGGCCCGCCGGATTTATTTCTCGCGAACGATGATCTCTGGGAATGACGGGTCGTCCTGGAGCTCCCTCATCATCCGCTCCTCTCGGGAGAGGCGCTCGCGTCCCGCCGGCGCCGCGTTCTCGCCCCTGCGCCCGCGGTAGCGATCACGATCGCGGTCGCGGCCGTGGGGTCGGTCCTGATAGCGCTGCGGCTTTCCCCGCCACCTGTCGGAGGGCCTCATCTCACGTCCGCGATGCTGGTCGCGGGAGGGGTCGGGGCGTCGGGAGGAGTGGCCGTCGGGATGCGGCTGTGAGATCGAGCCGGGCGTCTGGGCCTGCCCGATGGTGGCGTTGGCCGGTACCTGGTTCGACGTCATGAGGATGCCGGCGACTGCCGCGATGGCGAGAACGCCCACCTGCCTGCCGGAGTTCGGCCCCGGTGTCCGTCCGCTCTTTCGAGGAAGCACGATATTTCCCCATCTCGTTTCTGGTTCCGAAAACATCTGATATCCCTTACTGCTCCATAAGTGGCAGCAGCTAGGAGATACCCCTCGGACCGTGAGATAGCGTATTGAAACGGTTGAGGCAGAGCAAATAAATGACACTGTGAATGCCGATGGGAGTTTATCTATTGTTATTTAGTGTTTTGTCGTAGTTGTTCGTACGGTAGGGGAAACGGGATTGCTTAAAGGAAATAAGAGAAAGATAGAGCCCTTCCTCCCCTCCCGGCAAGGTCCGGAAGCGGAGGAAGGGCTCGCGGGTCCTTACAGGTAGACGCGGCTGTCGGCCTGGAGCGGACGCGACAGGCGCACGGTGATGAACTCGTTGTCGTCGGGCCTGCCCGGCGTACGGCCTGCGGAGAACGGGAAGTTGTTGTCGTTCAGCACGCCCAGGGTCCGGTCGTCGAGGATCACGACGTCCTCGATGGTCTGGAACGGGAAGCGGAAGGTCTCCCCGAACCCGCCCAGCCCGCGCGGGTTGGCCAGGTCGAGCAGGTCGGCGACGAGGGTCTTGCGCAGGTCCGCGTGGCGGGTGTCCACCAGATAGACGCGCTTGGTCCTGGCCTCGTCCCCCTGGAGGTTGTCACGCTCGATGACGAGGAACCGGTGCCGGTCAACAGCGATCATGTCGCCGATCGCGTTGTCGGGGCTCTCCAGCCGGTAGGTCCAGCGCTTGCCGGTGTAGGACCGTTTGCGCAGGTCGAACTCGTTCATCCGCAGCGTACCCGCGGCGTCGCCGCTCACAGTGCCTTCGAGCAGCGGATACAGCGTACGGCCGTCGACCGAGCGCGCCATGCCCTCGAACCCCTTGCTCCGCCCCAGGTTCGGCTGCTCGCCGTTGAGGGAGGGGTTCTCCGGGGCCTTCACGCCGGGCAGCGGGATCGGAGCCTCGAGCAACCTGCCCGAGGAGGAGAAATGCAACAGGAACGGGCCGAACTCGTCCCCGATCCAGTAGGTGCCGTCGACGGTCCTCACGATCGACTCCACGTCGAAGTCGGCGCCGGTCAGCTTCCGGTCCGCCCTGGTCAGCGGCCAGGTAACGCGCCTGTCGGGGTCGCTCAGGTCGAATCCGCCCAGCACCGTCACCTTCTCGCGACGGAAGTCGGGCCTCACCCGGTGCACCCGCAGCAGGAAGTCCGCGCTGTTGGCCTGGGAGCCGAAACCGTTGTCGGACAGTGCCTCGAAGGTGCCGTCGTGCCGCCGCACGACGCCGCTGAAACCCTGCACAGGCTGCCCGGCGAACGGCGGGGTCACCCCGTTGACGGGAGTCGTACCGAGCTGGGATCCCGACGGCTCGCTGCCGGGGACGAAGGTGAGCGCGGGCAGGAATGCGAACCCGGTCAGCGTGGCACGTCCGAATCCGGCGCCGTCGGCCCCCGGATGATCGGAGCCGGGGTGCCCAGGTCCCGGGCGCCGCGAGTCCGCCCCCTGCGTCCCGGCGCTCTCGGTGGAGGGAAGGCCGGAGTCGGGCCGGCCGGGGTCGGCCATCGCCGGTGCGGACACCGCGAGTGCCAGTACGGCCGCGCCGATGCTGATCGTCATGCGTCGTCTCATGGCGGGCACGCTAGGGAAGCGGTGTGAACGGCCGGTGTTGCGACGCGGGCCGTACAGCGAAAACACGATGCGACCGTAGGACCGTCCCCACGTCATCGAGGAGCACGGGGCGACCGATGTCCGAGGCCCACCCGCTCGCCCGGGGCCGGGAGGCGAGGGGAGTTCGAGGGTGAACCTTCTCGCCGTGCGCTCAGCGAAATAAAGTCCCAGGCATGAGGACTTTCGCGAACATCATCGAGTTCAAGGCCGCCGTCGGGGAACACCTCGGCCATACCGAGTGGCGCGAGATCACCCAGGAGCAGGTCAACCTCTTCGCCGACGCGACCGGCGACCACCAGTGGATCCACGTGGACGTGGAGCGGGCCAAGCAGGGGCCGTTCGGTGCCACCATCGCCCACGGATACCTGAGCCTGTCACTGCTGCCCTCCCTGATGTCGGAACTGTTCGAGGTGGGCAACCTGGCGATGGGCATCAACTACGGGCTCAACAAGGTCCGCTTCCCCGCGCCGGTCCCGGTCGGCGCGCGGATCCGTGCCGAGGGCGAGCTCGTCGACCTCAAGGGCACCCCCTCCGGCTATCTGGCGAACGTACGCATGACCGTGGAGGTGGAGGGCGGGAAGAAGCCCGCCTGCGTCGCGGAGACCCTCGCCCTCTACGTCCCCGCGGAGAACCCCTGAGTCCCCTTCACCCCTTGAGTCCCCTTCGCGTCCCGGCGGAGCGCCTTTTCACCTCCGAGTGGCGGGCTCCTGAGCCGGACCCCTTTCACATCCGGGCGGAGGACTCCTGAGTCACGGGAGCTCCTGAGCCAGGATCGCGGCCTGTACGCGACTGCGGAGACCCAGCTTGTTCAGCAACCGGCTGACGTGGGTCTTCGTCGTCGCCTCCGCCATGTCCAGCTCCACGGAGATCTCCGTGTTCGACAGGCCCCGGCCGATACAGGCCAGCACCTCGCGCTCGCGCGGGGTGAGAGCGCCGATCTCGTACGACCTGCGCTTGGGGACCGACGCGCCGAAGGCCGAGATCAGCCGTCGGGTGACCGAGGGCGCGATGAGCCCGTCGCCCCTCGCCACCACCCTCACCGCGTCCACCAGGGCGTCGGCGTCGGTGTTCTTCAACAGGAACCCGGCGGCTCCGGCCCGCAGCGCCCCGAAGACGTACTCGTCGATGTCGAAGGTGGTCAGGATCAGCACGTCGGCGATCCCGCTCAGCTCGCGCGTCGCGGAGATCCCGTCGAGCTTCGGCATCCGGATGTCCATCAGCACCACGTCCGGACGGAGTTCGGAGGCCATCGCGACGGCCTGCTCGCCGTTGGCGGCCTGGCCGACGACCTCGATGTCGTCGTGACCGTCGAGGATGAGGACGATCCCGGCGCGGACCGCCGCGTGATCGTCGGCGACGAGGACTCTGATGGTCACGTGCTCTCCAGGGTGGGCAACTCGGCGCGAACACGCCAGCCGTCATTGTGCGGACCGGCCTCGAAGAGGCCGCCGACGAGGTTCGTACGCTCCCGCATGCCGATGATCCCCGCCCCCGCGCCGGGCAACTCTCGCCCCGCCGCGCCCACCGGGTTGTCCACGGTGAGCGTGACCAGCCCCGGCAGGTAGCCGATCACCACGTCGGCGGCCCTGCCGCCGTGCTTGAGCGCGTTGGTCAGCGACTCCTGGACGATCCGGTAACCGGCCAGATCGACCGAGGCGGGCAGCTCCCTGGCGTCGCCCTCCACCCGCATCCGCACGTCAAGCCCCGCCTCCCGGGCCCGTTCCACCAGTTCTCCGGCCTCGGCCACCCGGCGCCGGGTCGCCTCCGGCTCCTCTCCGTCCTGCCGGAGCAGCCCGATCATGGCGCGCATCTCGTTCATGCCCTCGACGCTGTTCTCCCTGATGGACTCCAGCACCTGCCGTACGACCCGCGCGTCCAGGTCCCGGCGGGAGAGGACGGCGGTGGACTGGATGGCGATCGCGCTGAAGTGATTCGCGATCATGTCGTGCAGCTCCCGTGCCATTCTGGCCCGCTCGGCCTGCACCGCGGCCGCCCGGTCCAGCTCCGCGAGCCGCGCCACCTGCTCGGCCCTCGCGCGCTCGGAGGACGCCAGGTCCTGCAGCTGCCTCATGAACATGGCGGTGAGGACGGGGGTCCCCCCGACCAGCCCCACCTGGACGGAGACGATGGCGGCGGCCGACCAGTGCCTGAACACGACCCCCGCGACCACGCCCGCCGCGACGGCGATCACCGAGGTGATGCCGAGCATCCACCGGCCCAGCGCCCGGGGACCGTACCTCACCCCCGCGTAGAGGTTGTCCGTGACGATCAGGACCGTGCCCAGCGAAGGACCCATCGCGAGGTCGCCGAGGAGGGCCACCACCCCCAGCCCGAGCGCGAGCAGCGGCCTGCTCCGCCGTACCGCGACCCCCGCGCACGCGACCGCCAGCGGCCCGGCGAACAGCAGAAGGGCGGCCCATCGTTGCTGGTAGGCACCCGCGGCGAGCAGCAGCAGGCCGACGAGGAAACACGCCACCGCCCACAGCGCGTCTCGTCTCATGCCTGTCATCTCACCATTTCGATACGGCCCGCAGGAGCGGCGCAGGGAGGATCGTCGGTACATATAAGGGTGTACGCCGGTTCATCAGCGCCGACGATGTCCCAGGCCGACCGGCCCGTGAGCATGGACTCATGATTCTGGCCATCATCATCGGCTGCGAGATCGGCTTCTGGATCCTGCTGGGCCTGGGACTCGCCTCACGTTACCTGTGGGGGATGCGCCGGCTCAGCACCGCGCTGCTGCTGGCGGTCCCGCTGCTCGACGTGATCCTGCTCATCGCCTCCGTCGTCGACATGCGCGGCGGCGCCCAGGCCGACTGGCGCCACGGCCTGGCCGCCGCCTACCTCGCCTACTCGATCGTCTTCGGCCACCGTACGATCACCTGGGCCGACGCGAAGTTCGCCCACCGCTTCGCCGGCGGCCCCGAACCGTGGCAGCCACCGTCCGGCGGCATGGCGAGGGCCCGGTACGAGTGGGGCATCTGGTTCCGGATCGTTCTCGCGTACGGCATCGCCTGCGCCCTGCTGTTCGGCCTGATCCTCATCGTCGGCGACCCGTCACGGACCACGGCACTGAACGAATTCATGATCGGTGCGCTCAAGATCCCCCTGATCGCCGTGCTCTGGCCGCTGAGCTACACGCTGTTCCCCAGGAAGGTCGGCGTCACCGGCGATCCCGGCAGCTGACCCGGCACGTCCGATCACGGCGTCACCGGCGATTCCAGCCGCTTCCCCCGCACGGCGGCTGTGGTGTCACCGGCGTTTTCAGCGGTCGGCCCCGCACGTGGGCCGCGATGTCACTGGCGATTTCAGCCGGAGACCCGCTTCCCCGGCGCCCTCGCCATGATCCTCCAGACCATCTGACCTCGCCCATCGCGACACGTTCCCTTCGGCCTCCCACCGGATCTTCGCCGGATTCCCCGCCTCCGCCGGGGAATCCGGCACGGACGGGCTGATCGGAGGGCGATGGCTTAACCGGTTCGAGGCATCGCCCAAAACCCGCTATGCTTGCTTACGCAGCGAGCGGCCGTAGCTCAATGGATAGAGCATCTGACTACGGATCAGAAGGTTGGGGTTTCGAGTACCTCCGGCCGCACAGCAGCAAGAAGGCCCCTGAACAGGCGTTATGCCATCAGGGGCTTTCTTGGTTTCTTGATCGTTCGGGCTTCTTGCTAACGCCCTTGCTAACAGGCTTGGCGCCCGGATGGCGCCCACTGTTCTCCGATGACCTTGGCAAAGATGTCGGCTGCAGAGGCTTCTGCCGCTCGGATCACATGGGCATAGACGCGCAGGGTGATGGATGGGTCGGCATGGCCGAGTCGAGCGGCGACGACGTGGACGGGGACGCCTGCCAGGAGCAGCGTCGTGGCGTGGATGTGTCGAAGGTCGTGGAGCCGGGCGTGTGTCAGGTCTCTGTCCAGTCCCAGGAGATGACGTGATCGGGTGAGGGCTGGTGTGGCTCGGTGACATTCTCCGGGTCATCGGTCACGAGACGGTTGGCTGGTCGCTCGACGGTGCGCCGATCAGAGTGCAGACGCAACGCTCGCGTGCCCGATGCGTGCCCGATCGCTAGGCGATCAAGGGGGGACCACGGGGAGCCGCGAGCAATTCACCGACTCCCCCGCAGGGCACCGCTTCCCCAGGTCAGGGGTCATGATCTCGAAAGGCTTCCCAAGCTGACAGTTCTCCTCCGCGTTGCTGGCTGCGCGATCATTGGGTGATGAGAGCACGCGTGCCCCTCTTCCGCTGGCCGGACCTTGAACGCAGTGGCATCGACGATCCCGCCAACGCATGCGAACTCCTGGAGATGTACGTCGGTCCGCAGAACGAGCCGGGTGACGAGCAGTTCCAGATCACCGTGTGCACTCCATCCGCCCTTGCCGAACAGTTGCGCCATCATCGCTTCCTCATCGGCCGGCACTACCTCTTCGTTCGCGAGCTGCGTCCCGCCGAGGTGACGCGCTGGTTGAGCGACCGTATCGCCGTACTGGAGGCCCCGACATGGGGCGAACTCGCTGAGAAGATCGGCCGGATCGGGTTGTGGGAGTTCGAGGATTACGAGGACTGACGCTCTGATCCGGGTTGCAGTTTGGGTTGCAGTTCACCGCCGTACCGGCGCGTTCCAGGAAGACTGGGGAGGGGACGTTGGTCCAGGTGGGACTGTCCTGAACGATGGCCTGCTGAGCTGCTAATGCGGTTCGGCGGACCTGTCGAAGCAATACCAGGACGGGCGGAGAGATCAGGCGAGCGATGTCGGACGTGACGCGCATGCTTGCAGAGCTTGATCAAGGACTTGGGGGCGTGGTTCGTTATCGTCCTGCCAGCCGTCAGCCTTGAGCTTTTGCAGGAGTGGCAGGAGATCCGGGTCGCCCAACTCAGCCGCGGCTTCGACGTAGAGGTTGCCCACGTCAGGAAGGGCGAGCATGCGTTTCAACGTGGGCAGGATCCGGGGATCACGTCGTATCGCCAGTGCTATCGCCGCCTCACCGGCTGTATTCTCGCCTGGATCGTTCAGACGCTCGACGAAAGCGTCCCGAATCTCCTGGGCGTCGTTTTCGGCACGGCTGCCCAGCATCATGGTGGCCCAGTCCCGTACCTCGGCATCCGGATCACGCATCAACACCAGCAGTACCTGCACCGCATCCTCAGGAAGCGGGTCGAGACCGACGGGAATCCCGCGCGCCACCTGCCAGCGGATACCCGCTTCTGGATCGTCAGCGAAGCGTAAGAGCGGAAACAGGACACGTTCGTCGTCGCAGATGATGGCGAGTGCATGGGCGGCAGCCGCGCGCACGTGCTTATGTGCCCTGTCCAGTGGAAGGGCATCCGCCGCTTCGATCAAGGACGGGACGTGCCAACGGAAGTCGAGTGCCTGAACCGCCAACAGGTCGAATCCGAGCGCCTGCACCCTCTCGTCAGGATCAGCCCACCAGGCCCGAGCCAGCGCTATGACTTCTTCAGGGGCAGAGAGCGATCCGAGGAGTCTGCCCATGGCGTCGAAATGCTCTTGAGATGATGTCTCATCCCAGTCGAGCAGCTCGGCAATCTGGCTGCTGGGGATCGAAGGCGTCGACATGTCCTTCCCTTCTTGACTGGCGGCGAGGAGAGGGACAGCTCGCGAGGAGACAAGCATGTCGAGGTGGTGCCGGGAAAGTCGATTGCATTTCGGGAGCCATCTTGGGAGCCACCTGGGCGGACGATCACGAACCGGAGGGCCTTTTCGTGCCTGTACAGCAGCGTTGTACAGCAACGCGGGCTCACACAGGCGATCTCCGTAGCGGTTTGTCCCCTCCGAACCGCTGGCCGCTCTGCTCAGACGTCACCGAAGCCCTCCTGTAGACGGCGAACCCAGTCCGCGGGGAAGACTCGCTCAAGCCGCTCCTTACTGGTCGCCAGCAGACCCTCTTTCGCCAAGGGAAGCAGGGCGCCGTCCTGGACGGCCTTGTGTTTCTCGGGTGCCGGGCAGATCAGTACGGCGAGGATCCGGCATGCCCGTTGGATCTCCGGGACTCCGGTAGCTTCGACCATCTTCTTGATGGGCTCCCAAGCAGTTCGTACGGCGAGGCGCACCAGCGCTTCCAGGAAGGGCTTGCGCCCCTCGTCCTCGCGAGACTGCATGATGATCGTCGTAACGCACTCCGGTATTCGGTCCATGGCTTTTTCGAACCCCTCCATAGCCTCGGCCATGGCCACGAGGAGGTCACACCAGAGGTGATCATTGATTCGTTTTCTGGCCCCTCGCGGATCGTTGCCACCGAATCCCTCGTCCAACTTCGTGATCACAGAGCAGACGAGGGTATCGCCGACTTCCTGGATATGATCGATGGTTTCTGGATTCTCGGACAACCAGTCGGCGAGATCTACTTTTGCGGTGTCCGTGGCGGCCTGTCGCGCCTTAGCGGGTTTCGGCCGTCCCTCGGGAGGCAGAGCCCTCGCCCATCTGGAGTCGCAGCGGTCTCTCGCCTTTTGACGAGGGACGGGGGATGGATCGCGAGCCAGTTTGAGACTGTGGGACCAGCCATGCTCTACCCCGCCACACGCACATTTGCAAGAGTGTCCTTCGGCGCTTTCGCAATTCTTCGGGTGCACCATACGCTCTCCGATTCGTTCGACACGACAGCGACCAAGCGACCAACCGGAAGCCCCATTTCTTTTAAATCACAAACTATGAATTGCGAAATGATCGCAACGGTCAGATCCGCCTGTCCCTTCAGACACGAGAAGACGTCGTGCACGCTAAAAAGCCCTTTGGGGTGATCCCTAAGAGCCTTTGGGGGTAATGCAAAATCCAATGGAGGCTTTTCTGAACGTCTTTGGGTCATCACACTGAGTGGGTGACGCAGCTTGGTGTGATCCTTCCAGCGCTCGTGGGTATGTTGGCGTCCCTGTTGGGCGTCCTTCTCGGAAGCCTCCTCACCCGCCGGGCGCACAACCAGCATTGGTCCCGTGACCGGCAGATCGATGCCTGTTTGATGATCATGCGGGAGTCGAACCGCGCGCAGTTCGCCCTGAACCGTCTGTGGCAGGGGAAGGGCAATCCGGACTGGATTCCGTGGAACGAGGCGTTGGTCACCCTGACATTGGTGGGTGAACCGGACATCGTCCGTGCCGCGCTCGCCGTTGACGAGACGTTCTGGGTGACCAATCGAAGGATCGAAACGGGAGAACTCCGCTCGGCGGAGGCATGGGCTCAGGCGCGAGAAGCGATCGAAGCGGCCCGGTTGAATTTCATCAACATGACTCGCTGGCGAATTGTCGGAGGGGCACAGGCACTCTCCCAGTTCGTGGCGCGACCTCCCCTACCGCCGCCTCCAGCGGCCTCCGACCAGGGCACAAGCGAGGAAACCCAGGCCACAATGAGGGAACACCGTACCGAGAAGCAGCCCGAAACGACGGCAGGTGACGAGAGATAGAGCAGCAGATCAGAGCCATGATCGGGACATCTTCGCAGGTCGCTACCTGACCGCTTTTGATTCACGAACTACTGCTGTCGTACAGCAGCCCAGTACAGCAACACCGCCTTACACGATCACATGCCACCGGCCCGCATCTACCACCCGACCAGGGCGTGAGCCCGCCGACCTGGGACATGCCCTTGCCTACGGATCAGAAGGTTGTGGTTTCGAGTACCTCCGGCCGCACACGTTTGACCAGGGCGTTCCTTGATCATCAGGGAGCGCATTGATCATTTTGTAGCAACGGGTGTAGCAACGCGCTCACGACGCCTCTTTCCCCTGCTTTGTCCGTCGCGTCGTCAGGCCGGACAAGACCCCGTCCATGCTGTCAGCCGCACCTCGCTTCACCTCCTCCAGCAGATGCACATAGATGTCGGACATCGTCGCCTGCCGAGTGTGCCGCAACACGCCCTGGATCGTCTTGATGTCGGCTCCCTCGGCGAACAGGAACGATCCGCAGGCATGCCGCAGATCATGAAGGCGGGTCGGCCGCCCGATCTTCGCGCGCTCGCACAACGCGTCCCACGAACGGTTGACGTTGCGCGGCTCCAGCGCCGTCCCTCGGCCCGTGGTGAACAGCCTACGAGCGAATCAAGCCTCGGCCGCTGTACGTCTTCTACCGCCCCGATGATCTCGACTGGATCGTCGAGGCATGCGAGGGCGTGCCGGACATGAAGGTCACCGCGAGCCAGTTCGTGCCCGCTGGCCAGGTCTACACCTTCCGGAGCGAGCTATGACACCTGCCGAGGAGATCCCCACGCTTGTCGCCGAGCTCAAGCCGCTCCTCGACCAGCTGCTCCCCGAGCAGGTCGCCGACGCCGCCTGCGGATCCACCCAGCACCACAAGGTCACCGGCAGCCCAGCACCCTGGCATCCAGAGGCGGGCCCGCTCCTCATGACCATCCACGCTAGCGTGCGGGAACTGGAAGCGGATCTGCGCTACCACGTGACGGGCCGCCTGGCCGAGGACCGCGGCGGCAGCGACGCCAACACCACGGCCCTCTCTGCCAGATCCCCAGGGCACCGACTCCCGCGAACAGGGCCTGAGCCAGGAGGAAATACACGCCGACTCGGGCGGGTAACAGGCGCGGGGCGCGATGTTGCACGCGATGCCGCGCAAGGATGTCATCCACCAGCTCGAACGGGATAAACGAGGTGAGCGCTCCCAGATGGCCTGGGACCAGAAGGCCGGCAGTTACACGGCCGCATCGCTCAATGGCAGACTCGTGACTCATCGGAACTCCGGAGCAACAGGTGGTCGTGGCAGACCATCGTTTACCGGAGTCCCGACCTGTGTGCGCCCGGTTGAGTCCAATGAGGTGATCTCAGCGACTTTCATTTCAAGTAGCCGTGTTCGAAATGGGTGAGAACGAGCGCGGCTTTGACGATGTCGCCGATTCGGCTGGGGCTGGCGGTGATGCGCTGGAGGGTGCGCCAGCGCTGTGTGAGCAGGGCGAAGCCTCGTTCTCCCAGGCAGCGCAGGGCGCGCAGGAGCGCGTTGCGGGTGCGGGTGTCGAGGTCGAGGGGCCGGCCGCCGGAGGGCTGTTTGACCGGAGTGAGAATGCCGATGCCGGCGCTGTCGTAGCCGGAGTCGGCCAGGGTGGGGAGCCCGTCGGCGGCGGCCTTGTACAGCGCTCCCAGGACGTGTGCGCGGGCGGCGGTCAGGTCGTGCACCGATCCGGGTTCGACGTCGGAGACCCACAGCGGCAGGCCGCAGGGCGTGGACAGCGCCTGGATGTTGCCGCCGTGGTGGTGGGCCTTTCCGGAGTACCACAGGTCGATGGGTTCGCCTTTGACGCTGATGGTCTTTTCGGCGCAGCGGTCGGTGGCGATGACCGTGCCGTCCAAGATCAGGTGGGTGAGGCCCTCGTCGCTGGCGCACCGCAAGACTTGGTGCAGGTCGGGCGCCTGGTCGGCCAGGACGTCGATGACCTCGTCGATGTAGCGGTAGGCGGTGGCGCGGGAGACGCCGTGGTCGCGGCCGAGAGCGCCCCGGTCGGTGCGGTCGCGAAACCAGCGCAGTCCCATCACCGCCTGCTCAAAACACAAAGCCGCGTAGTTAAGGATCTCGGGCGCTTGGCAAGCTGTTCGTGAGTACGGCAGGGACCCTGGTGTGAAGAGGAACGGGACCTCTGGTACACCAGGCGATCGACCAAGATCCACCCGAGCCCCGAGGTCCCGTTGCGTACCGATTCTGCCACCATGACCCTCACCCGCACCATCACGCTCGCCAGCGGCGTCTTCGCCCCCGGCCATCTGGGAGAGCTGACCCAGCACCTGCCGTTCGAGCTGGTTGACGCGGTCCTGGAGGACACCGGCAAGACCCAGCAGCGGCTGCGGAACCTGCCCTCACGGGTCGGGGTCTACTTCGTGCTGGCCTTGGGCCTGTTCCCGGAGCTGGGCTACCTGGGCGTGTGGGGCAAGCTGGTGGCCGCATTCGGGCAGCTCGCGGTGCCGCGTCCCTGCGAGAAGGCGTTGCGAGATCTCCGGCGCCGGGTGGGGGCGGCCCCGCTGCGGGAACTGTTCGAGATCCTGGCCGGTCCGTTGGCGCAGCCGCACACACCAGGAACGCGCTATCGGCGCTGGCGCACCGTCGCCTTGACGGCTGCAGCTCGATCAAGGTGCCCGACTGCGAGCGGAACCGTTCCTGGCTGACGAAGATCAAACATCGGCTGGCCTGGGCGGGCTATCCAACCGTGATGCTCATGACCCTGGTGGAGACCGGCACCCGCGGCCTGCTCGGCGCGGTGTTCGGGTCGATCACCACCGGCGAGACACGCTACGCGCGGCGGCTTTGCGGGCTGCTCGGCCCGGACATGCTGGTCCTGGCCGATCGCGCCTTCGACGGCAACCAGGTGCTGGGCGCGGTGGGCGGGAGCGGCGCGCAGTTCCTGGTCCGGCTCAAAAGCACCCGCCGCCCGCCGATGGCCGCCCGGTTGTGCGACGGCTCGTTCCTGTCCCGGATCGGCGAGATGGTCGTGCGGATCATCGACGCCGACATCACCGTGATCTGCGCCGATGGCACCAAGGTCGCCAGCCGCTATCGGTTGGCCACGACCTTGCTCGACCCGCGCCGTGACAGCGCCGCAGCGCTGATCCGGCTCTACCACGAGCGGTGGGAGATCGAATCGGCCTACCTGGCGTTACGGCACACGCTGCTGGGCGGGCGGGTACTGCGCTCGGGCGACCCGATCGGGCTGGAGCAGGAGCTGTGGGCGCTGCTGACCGTCTATCAGGCGTTGCGGATGGCCATGGTCGCCGCCGCCGAGTCGGTGCCCGGCACCGATCCGGACCGGGCCTGCTTCAAGACCGCCGCACAGGCCGCTCGTGACCAGGTCATCATCGCCTCGGGCGTCCTTCCCGCTGACCCGGCTGCCCCTCTCGACCTGGTCGGCGTTATCGGCCGCGCGGTCTTGGACGGCCTGCTGCCACCACGCCACCCGCGCATCAGCGTCCGCAAGGTGAAATCTCCCATCTCTCGCTACCACGCCCGCCCTCACAGTGATGAACGCCCACTGACCAGCCAGAACGTCACCGACGTTCTGGTCGTCGTCCACGAGGGGCAGACCGTCCCGCCCCCACCACCGCCATCCGAGCAGGAGCAGGAGCAGGAGCAGCCAGAGGATATGCAGCCGGCCTCGCCGAGCTCCGCCACGAGTGCTCGGTGACGGCTTCCGGGCACGCGGTCGTCCCCTTGACGTTGGCGCAGATCGACGAGTTCGCCGGCAATGCGATCGAGGTCGAGGGAACCGACGGGCGTTACCTGGTGATGTCGACCCGTGCTCGCAACAGCTTGACGGAGTCGCAACGTAGCGCCGTCGCCGAGCACCTGACGATTCTGGACGTCGAGGTGCCGACGATCGAGCTGGCCGGAGGGTCGATCCGGTGCATGATCGCTGGCATCCACCTGCCTCGCCCCGAGGCTCGGGCGTAGGCGGGTGCGGTCGCCACGCAGTGGACTGGCACAGCAGTTTCGCGGTAACATTTTATTAAACATGTTTATTGCGTCCATGGGGACGTCGTACGGAGGAGGGCTTATGGAGCCGACGCTCGACGCCCAGCTTCGAAAGGGAACGAGGCGCAGCAGCCCCCGGGCGGGGCTGGCCCTCGCGAACGTCGCCAACCTCGGCGATCTCGCCGGGGTGCACGGAGCATCGACGGACCGGCTCGCGGTCCTGGATTTGCGCGTCCCCGGTGTTCCAGTCGGGTACACGTACCCCGAGCTCAGCAGGCTGGTCACGGCGCTCGCTGCCGAGCTGGTCGCCAGCTCGTACGCCAGCGGAGACCGCATCGGGATCATGTCGGCCAACCGGGTCGAGTACGTGGTGGCGTACCTCGGCATCATGAAGGCCGGCCTGGTGGCGGTCCCGATCAACGTGCGGTCCGGCGGTGACGTTCTCGACCACGTCATCGAGGACGCCGGGGTGGTGCTGACCTTCGTCGACGCCGCAGGGCGGGAAGCGCTGGCCGAGCGAACTCCCAGTATCGACTTCGACGATCCTCAGACCCCGTTCCTCCAGGATCTGGCCACCACCTGCCAGGACTCGGCCGGTGAGGCCCTCGCCGGGATCGAGCCGCCGTCGGACGGGCTTGCCGAGATCCTCTACACCTCCGGATCCAGCGGCCTGCCGAAAGGCGTCCCGCTCACGCATGCGGGTCAGCTGTGGGCGCTTCGCACGTTGTCCTCGGAGCCTCCTCGGCGGATCGAGACCCAGATCATCGCCCAGCCGCTGTTCCACATGAACGGCTTGGTGACCCTGTGCCGGGGCCTCGCGCTCGGATTCACGACGGTGATCTGCCCGCGATTCGACGCCTCCGCCTATGTCGACGCGATCGAGCGCTACGGAGTGACCAGTGTCGCCGCGGTGCCCACGATGTGGATCCGCGTCCTGGGCGAGGTTGCCGACGACACATCACGTCTCAGGTCCGTCAGGTCGCTGTCGCTCGGCTCCGCTCCGATCACCCAGGAGCAGGTCGCCAGGATCGCCGACGCGATCCCTGACGCCGACGTGGTCGTGTCCTACGGCACGACGGAGACCGGTCCGGCGATCTTCGGAGCGCATCCGGACGGGATCGCCAGGCCGCCGCTCGCGCTCGGCTACCCGCTGCCCGGGTCGGAGGTCAGGCTCGTCGACGGTCCCGACGACACCCACGGCGTGCTCACGATGCGCAACCCCGCTGTGACCGATGGCTACCGCGGTCTGCCGCACCTCAATGCGACGTCGTTCGAAGACGGGTGGTACTACAGCGGCGACGTGATGCGTCGCGATGACAACGGGTTCTTCTACTTCGTGGGCCGAGCCGACGACATGTTCGTCTGCGGAGGGGAGAACATCTATCCGGGCGAGCTCGAGACGATCCTCGAGCGGCACCCCGCCATCGGACAGGCGGCGGTGGTCTCCCTCCCGGACGACGAACGCGGACGCATCCCGGTCGCCTTCATCGTGATGAGCGCGGGAGCGCACCTGACCGCTGGAGCGGTGAAGTCCTTCGTGATCGAGCAGGCGCCTGCCTACCTGCATCCACGGCGCATCGCGACCGTCGACGAGCTGCCCCTTGCAGGAACCAACAAGATCGACAAACGGAAGCTTCACGAGATCGCGATGCAGCTGGAGACGAGCAACGAAGGATGGTTGGCATGACGGACAACGAGGATCTGGACACGAGCCCGGCCGGGCTGAACGCGCTGCTCAGCACCTCGCCGTACAACGAGTTCCTGGGACTCCGGTGCACGGCCACGGACGCGGAGGCGGGCAGTCTCGTGCTGGAGATGCCCTTACGTCCGGAGCTGGAGCGCATCGGCGGCGAACCGCAGTTCCACGGCGGCCCTGTCGCGTCGTTGATCGACACCGCGGCGGTGTTCGCGACGATCCTGTCGACCGGTGTCGTGCCGCCCACGGTGAACCTGCGGGTCGACTACCTGAGGCCCTCCAGCGGCACCAGGCTGACCGCGACGGCGACGATGCGGCGGGCGGGCAGGAGCGTGGGCGTCGCGGACGTCAACGTCACCGACGATCAGGGCAGGTTGACCGCGATCGGTCGAGCCACGTTGAGCACCGCCTTCGGATAGCTCGAGCGCACCACCACGGCATCTGCCACATCCACGGAAAGGAAGCAGCGTGAGGGCTGCAGTCATCAGTGAGCACGGCCATTCGGAGCTCATCACGGTCCACGACGATTGGCCCGACCCCGTCGCCGGGGCCGGTGAGGTCGTCGTCGACGTCAGGACTTGCGCGCTGAACTACCACGACCTGTTCACCCTGCGTGGGATGCCCGGCATCACCATCCCGTTCCCGATCATCATGGGCATCGACATCGCCGGCGAGATCGCCGAGGTCGGCGCCGAGGTCGAGGGCTGGCACGTCGGTGATCGGGTCCTGATCGATCCCTGGGACGCGGTCGAGAACAAGCTGGTGGGCGAGACGATGGATGGCGGACTGGCCGAGCGCGTCGCCGTCAACGCCAGGACATTGATCCGGTTGCCGCACGACGTCTCGTTCACCGACGCCGCAGCGCTGCCGGTGGCCTACGGGACGGCGTACCGCATGATGGTCACCCGCGGCGAGGTCGGCCCCGGCGATAAGGTGCTGGTCCTCGGCGCGTCCGGAGGGGTCGGAACGGGTTGTGTCCAGCTCGCCAGCCTGGCCGGAGCGCACGTCATCGCTGCCGCGTCGACCGACGCCAAGCTCGAACAGCTTGCCGCGCTCGGCGCCGACGAAGGCATCAACTATCGAGACGACGACTTCATGAAGGCCGTGCACGAGCGTCATGGCAAGCCCCGGGTCTCGGGGGCGGGCGGTCTCGACGTGGTGGTCAACTTCACCGGCGGCGACACCTGGGCCCCCTCGTTGCGCTCCCTGCGGAAGGGAGGGCGCCTGCTCAACTGCGGAGCAACCGCCGGCTACGCGGTCGAGACCGACCTCCGCTACGTCTGGTCGTACGAGCTGGACATCCGGGGCTCGGACGGGTGGCTCCGATCGGACCTGGAGTCCTTGATCGAGCTCGTCCGCGTCGGCAAGCTGCGTCCCCCCATCGATCGGGTGCTGCCCCTGTCCGACGTCCGCACCGCCTTCGACCTTCTTGAGCAGCGTCAGGTCCTCGGCAAGATCGTCGTGGCCCCGGACCGTTGAGAGACACAGAGCCCACTGGTGGGCAGAGCAAGGTGGACCATGTCGTCGTGTCGGTGCGCGGACTCGACGAGGCAATCGCTCGATGGAGCCGGGCAGGGCTCACGGCGGTTCCTGGCGGCAGCCATCCGACCGGTACGACGAACGCGCTCGTTCGCGGCCCGAGGGACGCGTATCTGGAGCTGATCGACGCAGTCGAGGAGTCGTCCCACGCCACGGCCCGAGCGGTTCGTTCGCGGGTGGGACCGCTGACCTGGGCCATCAGCGTCCCCGAGCTCGACGCCTGCCGCCGGCGGCTCCTGGACTACGGTGTGGAAACGGGCGACCCGGTCGAGAGCAGCCGGGTCGCTCCTGACGGCGAGACCTACGTCTGGGAGACCTGCGAGATAGCCGGGCACGTCCTGCACCCGTTCGTCCCGTTCCTGATCCGATGGAAGTCGGGGATGCCGAGGGGGCCAGTACGCGGTCCGGCGATCAGCTCGTTGGACTTGGAGGTACCGGATCCGGCCTGGTTGCAGGGCCTCCTCGTCTGCTGCGGCCTGTCGCCCGACGACGCCGAACCGGGGACACCGGCGGTGACCGACGGTGACCTCACGGTCCGGCTGCGTGAAGGGAGTGCTGGAGTCGTCGCCGTCGACTGGGCGATCGCTCCTCCTGAACCTCACGTGCTCCTCGACGGCCTCGTGTGCAACGTTCGCTGGCACGCTGATCCGGTGGGCTCGGTACCCCGTGCCTAGGACGACCAGTGAGCAGCGTGCCTGGATTGCCGAGGCGATCCGGCGGCTCGATGCCGACGCGAACCGGAGTGCCGACACTCATCTGTATGTCGTACCGCTGTCGGTCGAGGGCATCGACCTGTACCTCAAGGACGAGTCGGTCCATCCGACCGGCAGTCTGAAGCACCGGCTGGCGCGATCGCTGTTCCTGTACGCGCTGTGCAACGGGTAGATCGGTCGCGGCAGCACCATCATCGAGGCGTCCAGCGGCTCGACGGCCGTGAGCGAGGCTTACTTCGCGCGGTTGATCGGCCTGCCCTTCGTCGCGGTCATGCCGAAGTCGACCAGCCCCGAGAAGATCTCCTTGATCGAGTTCTACGGCGGTCGGTGCCACCTGGTCGACGACGCCGTTGCCGTGTACGACGAGGCGCGCCGGCTCGAGGCCGAGACCGGCGGCCACTACCTGGACCAGTTCACCTACGCCGAACGTGCGACCGACTGGCGCGGCAACAACAATATCGCTGAGTCGATCTTCGAGCAGCTGCGCTCCGAGCGGCATCCGTGTCCGTCGTGGATCGTGGTGGGGGCGGGCACGGGCGGCACGTCAGCGACCATCGGACGGTTCGTCCGGTACCGCCGGTTCGACACCCAGGTCCTGGTGGCCGATCCGGAGAACTCGGCGTTCCTGGACGGTTGGGAGCAGGACACGTCGGGCGCCACGACCTCGGCTCCCTCACGGATCGAGGGTATCGGTCGGATGCGTGTCGAGCCGTCGTTCGTCGGTGGCGTGGTCGACGACATGATCCGGGTGCCCGACGCCGCATCCATCGCCGCGGTCCGCTGGGTCTCCGGGGTTCTGGGTCGTACCGTCGGCGGGTCCACCGGCACCAACATCTGGGCGAGCCTGAAAGTGGTCGAGCGCATGCGCGACGCGGGACAGACCGGAAGCATCGTCACGCTGCTCTGCGACGGCGGCGAACGCTACGCCCACACCTACTACAACGACGCCTGGCTCCTCGACCAGGGCCTCGACCTCGAGCCCTACCGCGGGTTCCTGGAGAGGTTTGACGTGCGTTGAGTGCAGCGCCGACGACCTAGGTGTCGCGCCAGGTCAAGAAGTCGTCGCATGGGATCAAGACGACTCCGATGGCGCCTTGGCACGCTTCGAGGATTCTGCCCTCACCCCGGGCCGGTTCCGGCCCGACGAAAGGATCCCGATGCGCCGCACGAAGCCTCGCCGGCTCGCGCCCCTGGGCGCCACCGTTCTGCTGGCAGCACTGCTCGGTGGAGCGTTCACCGATCCGGCCGTCGCCGACGACGCGTCGTACCGGCGCGGCTACCAGCTGGGCCTGGAGGCCTACCGCTACGGCCTGCCGCTGGTGACGACCGAGAAGACCTTGCAACCAGACCAGCATCGAGGTGTGTGGCAGTTCTCCTTTCGAGCGCAGTGAGGCGACTTCTTCGCGGTCGCTGTCCAGTGGCGGGTCTGTGAGGTGCTTGTCGGCACTGATAAATCGCGGATCGGAGGAACTGATGTGTAGCGAAACGACGAAGGCGCTGAGAGCTCGACGACGCGAAGCGTCGACGCGAGTCGATCAGCTGATCGCGGAAGCCGACGAGCGCACCCCGTTCGGTTCCGCGCGGCGGGCTCGGATCAACGCGGCGGTGCGTGAGGACCGCCGGGCGCTCACTGCGCTCGGTTCCGCCGAGGGTGCAGTTGCGGTCGCTGAGGCAAGGGCTGGGGCTGCGCTCTCGCGGCTCATCGAGGACGGATTATCGCGCAATGAGGTCTACGAATCGCTCGGCGTCAGCCGGGCAGCTGGGCGACGACTCATCAGTCTGTGCGTCTCTACGCGGCGCGCTCCCGATGGTCTGTCCACAGACACCGCCCGGGGTGGTCCTCAGCCGGGCTGCGACACCGGTGCTCTCACCGAGGTAGTAGTCATCCGCACGGGATCGATCGGCCTCGACATAGGCCCGTACTGCTGCCGCTGCGCCGCGGTAGAACTTCACACCGCCATGCACCCAGACCACCTCGGATCACCCGTCCAACGCGTCCGTCGATAACAAACGGACCCTCAGAAATGCGTCGTGGGCCGCCCGATCACGGGCGACCCATCTACGGTCCTTCGTAGCATGCGTGCCGACATCGTGGATCTTCGCGTGTTGGCAGGTGTATCCGGGCAAGATCCGCGGTGTCATCGACGACTAACAACTGTCAATCGTTTGGGGCCTTCGAGAAGTCCAGCAGATGTGATTTGGGGCGCTCCTGGAGTCCGTCGCTCGCAGCAATCGCGTTTGTGGGCTTGGTAGGGGTTCTCAAAGTCTCTACGGAGGTCCACCATTTGGTCGAAGTTCTAAGCCTGCCCCCGTGATCGGTGGGCAGGATTTCTTCGTGCCGGTCCAGGTGGATGTCGGGGTGGAGCTGGCCGGTGCGCTGCCAGAGCTCGGCGTGGAGCCGGTTGGTGGGGTTGAGGATGGTCTCGTAGACGCCGGTGAACTCAGAGCGCACGTCGAGGTCTTCGGTGAGGGTGATCTTGGTGAAAAACACCTGGTTGCACAGCCGCTTGTGTGCCTCGTCGCAGGCGAGGTAGAAGATGTGGGCGTTGTGCCCCCGGGTCCATCCAGGGATTGATGGAGTAGAGCACGTCGAAGTACTGCGGAGGACACATCAGGACGTGCTTGGCGCGAGCGCGGCGCTCGGTGGACGGCAGTACGGATGCGGACAGAATCGATGACACAGCAGATCTCTATCTGATGAGGAATGGGGCCACGAGCACCGACGTCGACACCCGCCGACAGGTCGTGGCCCGGCGCGGCTGTGGGCTCTCTACTTCAGGTAGAGCGGGTACGGCGATCCCATCGCGTACTGCGAGAAGTTCTCGAACGAGATCTTGGGATCGTGCGCGAAGACGGCCTGCTGCGTGTAGACCGGGATGTACCCGACCTCCGCCGCGTTGGCCTTCAACGCACCGACGACGGCGTCGAGCTGCTCCTTGCTCTGCGCTCTCGCAGAGCTTGCGGTTCGAATGAAGCCGTCAAGACCGGGGACGTCGAGGTTGGCGTAGTTCGATCCGCCTGCCGGCAACCCGTCGGCACGCATCAGGGTGTTCGGGTAGAAGTTCGGGTCCGGTGACAGACTCGAGTACGTCGACACGGTCAGCTCGATCTTGTGATCGCTCGAGTTGGTCAACCACTCAGCCCCAGGCTCTCCCTTGATCTTGATCGTGAGACCGATCTTGGCAGCCTCCTCCTTGAGGATCTCGGTCGCCCGCACGAAGGACGGGTAGGTCGAGATGACCTCGGCCACGATCGTCGCGCCGTCGGCGTACGCCGATTGCTCCAGCTCCCGCTTCGCGGCGTCGAGATCGTAGTCGTACGACGCGATCTGGTCGTACGCCGTCGCGACGTCCTCCTTCGGAAGCTCCGTCCACACCCGCTGCGACGTCATGTAGGGCGCCGGGTCTCCGAATCCCCTCAACGCCGACTTGATGATCGCCTCGCGGTCCACGAGGTGGGCGATGGCCCGTCGAACGTGCACATCGGCCAAGGGGCCCTTGTCGGTCAGGAGGGTGATGTAGCCGAGCGTCTCGGTGGGCGCCTTCGTGAGCTCCGAGCTCGATCCGGCGAACGCCGTTCCGTCACCACCGACGACACCGTCCACGTCGCCTGCTCGAAGTGCGGCTGCTCCCGGGACGGGCGCGGCGAAGACCAGCTTGACCGTCTTCCACGACTCCTTGAAGTCGTCCCCGGTCTCGGCAGCGCCCCACCACCCGTCGTTCTTGACAAAGGTCATGCCGGCGCTGGAGTTGAAGTCCTTCGGCTTCCACGGCCCGGTGCCCATCGTCAGCACACCAGGTCCACCGAGATCCTTCTCGTGAGCCTCGGCGAACTTCTTCTCGACGATCTGCCCGGCGTACGCCGGGGTGTACTGCCACGCCGAGTCGGGCTGCTTGAGCTTGACGGTGACTTCCATCGGGCCCGTGGCCGTGATCGTGTCGACGGACTTGTACTTGCTCGCGGTCTGCGCGGTCTGGTCCTGGTACCGGCGCAAGGAGTACACGACGTCATCGGGAGTGACTTCGGCGTCGTTCCAGAACTTGACGCCTTCGCGCAGGGTGTAGACGTAGGTAAGAGGATCTGGGTTGTCTACCTTGGTGGCGAGCGCAGGCTGCACCTTGCCGGTGTTGTCGAGCTTGATCAGGCCTTCGAGCGCGAGCCCGTTGACCCAGAGCGCCGGCTGATCGTACTGACGAGCAGGGTCCATGCTGCGAATACCGCTGGTGGCGATAGTCAGGGTCCCGGTCGACCGGTCTTCGCCGGCGCCGTCGTCCGAGGACGAACTACACGCACCTGCGACCAACAGAACTCCCAGGGCAGCGATGCCCATGCGAAGCCTGCGGACGGATCTGTTCATACCTGACCCATCTGTGAGTGCTTCCCCAGCCAGTCGGATGACGTTCTGGGCACTGCTTCAAGCAGCTGTTTCGTGTACCCCGAGTTCGGAGAATCCATAATTTCTGCGGTGCCCGCCTCCACGACCCGGCCCTTCTCGAGCACGTAGACGGTGTCCGCGACCTGGCGCACCACGGCCAGGTCGTGCGTGATGAAGAGGAGGGCGATGCCCGTCTCCCGACGGATGTCGTTGAGAAGGTTCAGGACCTGTGCTTGGACCGAGACGTCCAGAGCGGACACGGGCTCGTCACAGATCAGCAGCTCCGGATTGAGCGCCAGGGCCCGCCCGATCGCGATCCGCTGCCGCTCGCCACCGGAGAGCGCCGCAGGCCGACGTGCGGCGTAGTGCGGTCGGAGCCCGACGCGCTCGAGCACCTCGGCCACCGTCAAGACCCGGGGATCGCCGGACAGTGCCGCCTGGCGGCCGGCCTCCGCCAGGGTTTGACCGACGGTCATCCGCGGATTGAGCGAGGAGTACGGGTCCTGGAAGACGTACTGCACCTTCGAGCGCCAGGTTCGGAGGTCCGAGCGCGACATCCGGGACCCCTGGGTGATGTCGATCCCGAAGACCTCGGCGGCGCCACTGGTGATGGACTCCAGCCCGACCAGGCAACGACCCAGGGTCGTCTTGCCAGAACCCGATTCGCCGACGAGCGCGACGGCTTGCCCTTGGCGGACCGTCAGCGAGACCTCCTTGAGGGCGGCCACCGCCTTGTTGCCGTGGCCGTACTCCTTGGAGACACCCTCGAGCGAGACGACGACCGGCGCCGACACGTCCTGCGGCGCAGCCAGCTGCTCGCCCTTCTCGACGATCTCGAACCTGGCATCCAGGTCACGCCGGATCTCGTCGACGCGGATGCAGGCCGACGCACGGTCGTCGTCGATCTGCACCAGCTGAACTCGCTGCCGCGAGCAGTCCGGAGTGGCCCACTCGCACCGTTCGGCGAATCGACACCCGATCCGCCGTTCACGGACGTGCGGCAGCTCTCCCTTGATGACAGGAAGCCGGGCGAGCCGACGGCCCAGCGGTGGCTCCGAGGCAAGCAGGCCCAGCGTGTACGGATGTCTCGGCGACCTGGACAGCTCGTCCGACGGGCCGGCTTCCATCATGGCGCCGGCGTACATCACGTAGACGCGGTCGCAGGCCGCGAACGCGACGCGCAGGTCGTGGGTGATCATGATCATCGACATCCGTCGCTGCCGCTGGATCGAGATCAGGAGCTTGAGGATCTCCTGCTGCGTCACGGTGTCCAGCGCCGTCGTCGGTTCGTCGGCGATGATCATGTCGGGGTCCGTCGCCAGCGTGGCGGCGATGCCCACCCGTTGACGCATGCCACCCGAGAGCTGGAACGGGTACCGGCGCGAGACGGCGGGGTCCGTGATCCCGACCTCTTCCAACCGCCGCTGCACCTCGGCGCGACGTTCAGCCTTCGACATCGCGCGGTACTGCGGCTTCTCGCGCAGCACCTCTTCGAGGTGGTGCCCGACCCGCATCAGCGGGTTCAGCATCGTGAACGGGTCCTGAAGGATCATGCTGGCCTGCCGACCGCGCACTCGGCGCATGTCGCGCTCCGATGCGGTCAGCACGTTGATGCCACCGAGCTGCGCAGAGCCCGTGGTGTTGAACCCTGCCGGGAGCAGCTGGAGAAGGGACCGGACCGACAGCGACTTGCCGCTCCCGGACTCGCCGACGATACCGATCGTCTCGCCGAGATCGACGTGAAGGTCGACGCCGTCGACGAGTATCCGTTCTTCTCCGCCGACGCTGTGGCCGATCGTCAGGTCATCTACGTCGAGGAGCCTAGAAGCGTGCTCAGGCATTGCGGCCTTCCTTCGTGGACAGCCGGTCGAAGACGAAGTCGCCCAGGGCGTTCACGCTCACGGCGGCGAAGATGATCGCGAGCGCAGGGCCGACCGCGGTGAGAGGGTTGTCGAGCAGGATCGCCTGGCTCTCGGCCAGCATGGTGCCCCAGTCGGCGCTGCCCGGTGTCGATCCGAGACCGAGGAACGAGAGAGCCGACAGGTTGATGAGTGCGAATGCGAAGCTCAGGAACGCTTGCGAGACGGCCAGCGGCAGGACGTTCGGCCACAGGTGCCGGAACATGACGCGTGTTCGCGACATGCCGAGCGTTCGAGCAGCTTCGACGTACGGTCGCGACTTCTGCTCGATGGTGGCCGCACGAACCAGTCGGGTGTCATAGGGCGCGGACAGGAACATGATCACCGCGACGGCGACCCAGTAGCCGCCTCCAAGCACGCCGATGGCGACGATGGCGACCAGGACGCCAGGGAGCGCGTACATCAGGTCGACCCACCGCATGATGATCCCGCCCGGAATCCCGCCGACGTAGCCGGCGATCAACCCCAGCACGGAGCCGATGACGAAGGCTCCGAGCGCGATGAGAAGCGGGCCGTACAGCGCCGTCCGCGCACCGAGCACGACCCGCCCGAAGATGTCGCGCCCCAAGTCGTCGGTACCCAGCCAGTGGTCACCGGAGATCCCTTGCAACCCGTTGCTCAAGGACTGCACGTTCGCGTTCGGCACCAGCATGGAGCCGAACAGGCCGGCGACGACGATGCACGACAGGTAGCCGATGCACAGCATCACGCTGATCGACGGAATCCGGCGGCGAGCGCGTCGGTCGGTTGCTGCGTCCGCCGGCGCCTCGACGCCGGTGGTCGGTTCGATGCTCATCGGCTGTCCCCACTCAGGGCGATTCGCGGATCCACCGCGAGGTAGGCAAGGTCGGTCACCAGGTTGATGAGGAACACGGTCGCTGCCATCACCAACGTCACCCCTTGGACGACCGGGAGGTCCTTCTGCTGGACCGCGCTGATCAGGAGACTGCCCAGGCCCGGAAGGGCGAAGGTCGCCTCGACCACGACGGCTCCGACCATCACGAAGCTCAGGACGACGCCGGCAGCGGTGATGACCGGGACCAGGGAGTTCCGCAGGACGTAGTTGAACAGCAGGCGGGACGGCTTCACCCCTCGAGCCCTCGCGGCGATGATGTAGTCCTGGCCCGCGACCTCGATGACGGCTGTCCTCGTGTAACGGACGACCAGAGCAATGGTCGCTGTGCTAAGAGCCACCGCCGGCAGGATCAGGTGCCGCAGCCGATCGACTCCGCCCTCACCTGCACCGATCGCAGGCAACCAGTTGAGCTGACCGGCGAGCACGATGATCAGCAGGATTCCGATCGCGAACGACGGCGCGCTCACCGAGATCATCGAGATCTGGGAGACGAACCGGTCCACGAACCTGCCTCGCTTCAGGCCGGCCAGCATCCCGAGCGGAATACCCAGGGCCATCGTGATCAAGAAGGTCAGGGTTCCCAGCTGCACGGTGACGCCGCCGCGCTCCAGGATCGCGGACGAGACTCCCTGGCCGGTGAGGACCGACTGGCCCAGGTCGAAGTGCAGGGCGTCGGTCAGCCAGTTCCAGTACTGGACCAGGAACGGGTCGTCCAGGTTGTAGCGCGCGCGAATCGCTTCCATCGTGTCCGGGGTCGCGGGCAGGGTGCCCAGCAGCAACCGCACCGGATCGCCGGGCGCCAGTGCCAGCAACGAGTAGATCCCGAACGAGTAGACGACCAGCAGGATGGCCGCTCCAGCGAGACGTCCGAGGACGTATCGAAGTGTGGAGCGCAATGTCATGGGTCGATCGCTCATTTCGGTAGACGGAGTAGCGAGTATCGCCGGTAACAGCCTTGTCGGACCGTACTCGCGTGTTAATAAACATGTCAACAGATTCGACGATGGTTTTCCCATCGAATTGGGGACGGACGAGGGCACGACGACACCCACGACCGATGCCGCCGCTCGTCGCGGTGCCCGGGACTCAGACGTCTCGCAACCGGCAGGGCGCATCGGGGTAGCGCACCTGCGACCACGTGCGGTGGGAAAGTCGATCGCAGTCGACCCGGGTCGTGTTGCCGGTGCCCGCGTTCGCCGTCAGGCGGGTGCCGGGCCGAACGCACAGGTCATGCCTGCGCGCCCTAATCGCTCTTGGCCGTGGACGAGAGCCACCGCGGGTCGTCCAGGGCCGACGGAGTTCTCGAATGCTGAGACGGCTGGGTGAGGCGGCAGGTCACAGGTCGATCGCGTACGGCGTGGCGAAGTCCTGATATGCAACAAGGCCCCGTAGAACGGCGGTTTCCACACCAAGCCGACCAACGGAGCCTCGTTGTCCGTGCAGTTTGCCATGCCGCCCGTGCTGTCCGCCATCACCACCGCTGTCGACGACGCTGGACAGTGTGAACATCCGGATTCCAGCGGCGAGGCCGTGGACATGGCCGATCTTCGCCATGTGTGGGCGCAGATCCCGATCCGCGTGATCCTCACGGGCGACGACACCGGCTGGTCGTCATCCTCGCGCTGGTCCAGGCGGCGATCACCTCCGGCGCGACCTCCTACGCGGCGATCCGGCACTGGATCGCCAGATGCCCTCAGCATGTCCTGGAGCAGATCGGAGCCCGGCGCGATCGGCGGACCGGCCGCTACCAGGCTCCGCATCCCGACACGGTGTGCCGCACGATCGCGCGGGTCAACGCGGCGCATGTGGACGCCGCCTACGCCGCGCACCGGGCCGGACAACTGCGGGAGCTGTACGACGACCCCGGCGAGTTGATCCCTATGACCGTCGACGGCAAGACCCAACGCGGCACCGCCACCCCCGGCAAGTCCGCCCGCCATCGCCTCGGCGCGCAGTTGGCCGTCGACGCCCTCATGGTCGCGACGATCGACGTCGGCTCCAAATCCAACGAGATCACTGCCTTCGCCCCCGCTGCTGGACCAGATCGGCTGCCTGAAGAACGTCGTGATCAGCGCCGACAGGCTCCATACGCAGCGGGAGCACGCCCGCTACCTGCACCGGCGCGAAGCGTTCTACGTCTTCCCGGTCGGCGGCAACCAGCCGGGCTTGTTCGATCAGCTCGACGCCCTGGCCTGGAAGGACGTGCCGATCGGATGGACCACCTACGACCGTGGCCACGGCCGCACCGAGGTCCGCACCATCCAGGTGATGCCCGCCCCGCCCGGAACCCGCTTCCCGCACGTCAAACAGGTCTTCCTCCTCGAACGGCACGTCTATGACCTGCGCTGGAAGCCGTTGTCGAGCGTCGCGGTGCTGGGCGTCACCCACCTGCCCGCGACGCTGGCCACTCCACGTCGCCTGGCCGAGCTGGTGCGCGGCGAATGGTCGATCGAAAACAAAGATCATTACGTGAGAGACGTCACGCTCGGGGAGGACCGGTGCAGGGTCCGTACCGCCTCGGCACCGTCGATCCTGGCCACCATGCGCAGCTACGCGATCGGCGCGCTACGCCTGCTCGGCTTCACCGACATCGCCGACGGCACCCGATGGGCGCGCGACGACTTCCGTAACCCGCTGATCGCCCTGGGTCTCACGATGTGAGAACTCCTTCAGCCCTGGCGGGTTGTCGGCGACGTCCCACGGCAGGTCGATCGGCTCTCCGGACGGCGGCTCGTCCGGGAACAGCGCGTCGAACAAGGTGCGCAAGTTGTCACGGAGGTGCCGCACGACCGAGGCGCGTGCCCGGTCGGCGTCCTTGGCAGCGATCGCGTCGAACGTCTCCTGGTGCTCGGGGTCGTTGAAGAAGACGTAGGACTGGCTAAGGTACCCCGGCACCAGGGCCCAGAATCGTTGCATCTCGTCCTGGAGCGTGCCGATCATCGCTGTCAGGCGCCCGTTCCCCGAGATGCCCGCGATCATCTGGTGAAACTGACGGTGCAGCCCGCTCATCGTCTCGACGACCTCCGGGTCGTTCGGTGAGCGTCCTTCCAGGCGCTGCACCTCCGACATCGCGTTGGCGTGAGCGAGCTCGAACGCCGACGCGTGCGCCGGCGTGAAAGCGGCGGCTGCCAGTTCCGCAGCCAGGCACTCGAGCCGAATTCGAATCTGGAACAGGTCACGAATCTCGTCGAGGTTGATGGGCGTGACCGTGTAGCCGACTCGCGGCTGAGCGACGAGGTAGCCCTCGGCGACAAGACGCTTCAGCGCCTCGTGGGCAGGCGTCCGGCTGACCTCCATCTCCTGCGCGATCTGATGGGCCGCCAGCACGTGCCCCGGCCGAGCCTGGCCGGTCAGGATCCGAGCCTTGATGTTGGTGTAGACCATGGCGGCCAGGCCACCATGCGCGGCGTCCTTCATCGTGCCTTCTCCTACGATTTCTGACGTTCGTGTTTCGACCGAACCAACCTGCAACTGGACGGAGGATGGCGTCGCAGCCCGCCCATCATGACAGCGACTCCTCCAGGAAGTCGATCAATGCCGCCCAGGCGGCGACGCGCGCCTGAGCCGTCCCCCGGCGTGTCCCGCCGTACGCGTACGCCACACCGTTGACCGGATGGACCGTGGTCGTCACGACCGGCGTGAACGGCAGACCCAGGTTGTGGCCGGCGCCGGGGAACACCAGTCGACGGGTCGCAGCCGGCGCACCCGCGGCTCGCCTGCGACTCAGCAGAACGTCGCTGAGCTCCACCGAGTCCCACATCAGGTCGTCGCCCCCGCAGAGGAGGAGCACTGGCCCGTCGAACTGCTCGATCGGGATCGCCGCCTTCTCGAGGTCGTTCTCACCCGTCGACTCGATCGCTGCACGGAATCCCGGCGCCGCGGCGATGCCGCCCGCCGTCTCGACGGAGCGACCAGGCACGAGACCCTCCCCCAGGACCGCTGGCAATGGCCTACCGGCCAGCGTCCAGGCGGCGCCGTCCCGGCCGTCCGAGGTGAAGGAACCCCAGACGTAGCCGGTGGGGACGACCGCGGCCACGGCCTTGACGCCCGGAACGTGCGCCCCGACCAGCAGACTAAGCTCGGCTCCCCGCGACTGACCCTTGACGGCGATCGCTCCCGGCCGGACCTCGTCGAGAGCGGCCAGCCACTCAACGGCCGTCGCGACGTACTCGATCGGCAGCTCGAACAGATCGTCGGGTCGGCCGGGGTAGTTGAAGCAGGCCAGGGCCAGGCACACGAACCCCCGACTGGCGAGCAGCTCTGCTTCCTCCTCGTTGATCCCACCCCCCGATCCGGACAGGGTGATGACCGCGGGTCTCGGTCCGGGATCCGCCGGGACGAACAGTCGCCCGGCCAGCGGCGCCTCCAGCTCGCGCGAGGTCACCCCTTGACGCCGGAACTCGCGGACGTAGCGAGCCTCGGCCGAGCGATCGCCCTGCTCCACCTGGAGGGTCCAGGCGAACTCGTCGTTCGCCGGCGCTGGCCCGGTGGCGGTGCCCGGACGTGCCTCCAGCGACCACAGGAGCGCGGTGGGATCCGGCTCCTCGAATCCGTCGAGAGCGGTCGTTCCGAGGTCCACGACTCCGTGTTCGTCGGCCACCGCCGTGAACCTGCCGACCCAATCAGCGCCCTGGAATCCGGGCAGGTTGACGAGGAAGGTGACCGGGTCGTGAGGAACGGCACCGGTGACGCGCACCTCGAACGGCGTGTCCGCGAGCGACCTGGTCGCCGGACCCTCGATCCTGAAGCTCATCCGGGGTTGCTCATGTCTTGGCCTCGCGACTTCATGGTGCCGTCGAACCAATCGATGATGGCATCGAGACGCAGCTCCCGGTGACGGGGCGACCCGCTGTCGTGGAACATGTGGCTCGCTCCCGGGAACGACAACAGCTCGGTGTGCTGGCCAGCACGTTTCAGCGCCGAGAAGAACCGGCGGCCCTGGCTCGGGGGGCAGCGCAGGTCCTGCTCGGCCACCATCACCAGGACGGGGATCGAGACGTCCTCGGCAAAGGTCAGCGGAGACTTGATCCGCTGCGTCTCAGGATCGGCTCCGATGTAGAGGTGCGTGTAGTCCACGTCGTCATCGATGTCGGAGTCGCACCAGTCCACGGTGGCTCGGTCGACGATCGCCGAAGCGAACCGGTCGGACGTCGCCGCCAGCCACGCTGCCATGAATCCGCCGTACGACGCCCCGATGACGCCCACCCGATCGGGATCGCCGCCGAAGTCGTCGACAGCGATGTCGACGAGCGCCATCAGGTCCTGGACGTCGACGTCACCGAACGCATGACGCACCGCTCGGCCGTGCTCGGCCCCGTAACCTGCCGAGCCACGCGGATTGCCCATGACGACCACGTAGCCGGCGTCAACACACGCCTGAGCCTGGTCGAGCAGCCGCCACCCGAAGTACCGGTGAGGTCCGCCGTGCACCGCGAGGATCACCGGGAAGGGGCCGGCGCCCAAGGGGCGGAGGATCCACCCGTGCACCGGGTGGCCGTCGGCAGCGGTTCCGGCCACCTCGCGCATCGGCGCCACCGGTGCCGCGGCCGACAACGTCGCACCGAACGCCGTGAGGCGCCGCGCTCCGGTCGGCGTGACGCAGCTGAGCTCGCCAGCCTCCGTGTCGCTCGCCACCGCGGCCACGACCAGCCCGCCGACCGCGTCGTACCCCAGCACTTGAGTCGGCCCGGAGATCACGTCAACGACGTCGCCGCCTGCCTCCACACGCACGAGGTCGACGGCGCCTCGCCGAGCGACCATGGCCAGGACGCCCTGATCGGTCACCGCAAGTGCGGGTCCTGCGGCCGTCGGGACCAGGTCCATCGTCTCCGCGTCGGTCAGGCGTTCCGCTGGCAGTGCACCGGTGTCAGTCAGCTCGGCGACCCACAGGGACGTCGGGTTCAGGTAGGTCTCGTTGAACCGGTCGCCGATCTCGGTCCCCAAGAAGTACACCTGGTCACCGCGCGCGCTGAAGACGGGATGGCTCGCCCTCAGGCTCGTCTGCGTCACCGGCGTCACGTGGCCGTCACTCGTCGACATCACGAACACGTCCCGCGCAGGCACCGTGTCCCGATCAGCATGGCGAGCTGCCACGAACGCAAGTCTCGTGCCGTCCGGACTCCACGCAGCGAACTCGTGGTCGGCGTCCCCGGCAGTGTACTGGGAGACCGCACCGTCGGCTAGGTCCACACCGAAGATCTGCTTCCTTCGGCCGATCGTGTAGCCGACGCCATCCTCGCGATAGCGCAGCTCAGTGATACGACGCGGCGGCTCGGAGGCCGCTGTCTGCGCGATCGGTGCGACGTAGCGCCCCGCCTCCGGAACGCGCGCGACGTAGGCAAGGGTGGCCGAGTCCGGCGCCCACCGCGGCGAGGAGACACCCAGGGGATGACTGGTGAGCCGGCGGGGGTCGCCTCCCGCCGCAGGAAGCAGGTAGAGCTGAGGTCCGGAACCCGCGACCGAGCGGGTGAACGCCAGCCAACGGCCGTCGGGCGACCAGCACGGTTCGCGATCAAGCTCGCCGGAGGTGAGCCGGGACGGGGCGGGGCCGCCGTCAAGCGGAACCAGCCACAGGTCTGCGTAGTAGCGGTCCGCCGCCAGGTCCACGCGTTCGACGGAGACCACCGCGTGACCACCGTCCGGGGACAAGGACGGCGAGCCGATCGACTGGATGAGCCCGAGGTCGGACGCTTTCATCGCCGGGCCCCAAAAAATGCACCAGAAAGTGCCCCAGATACTGCCCCAGATACGGCCACTGCCATTTCGGCTTCCTCACAGATCGAGCTGCGCGTACGACGATCAGAGCAGGGGCGAGAACCCGGGCGCCCAGTCGACCGTTTGTCATGTTAATCAACATGTTAGCGCAGTCCTCGATCAAGATCCTCGATCAGGTCACGGGTTGACTCGAGTCCGATCGACAGGCGCACCAGGTTCTCCGGTGGGCGCGCCTCAGCGCTGACGGGACGATGGGTCAGGGCCGCGGGATGCTGGATCAGCGAGTCGATCCCGCCGAGCGAGACAGCATGCGTGAACAGCCTGACGCTCGAGGTGAGCCGCACAGCAGCCTGGTATCCGCCAGCCAAGGAGACAGCGAGCATGGCTCCGGTCCCGCGCAGCTGGGAGGAGAGCAGACCGCGCGGATCGCCGTCCAGTCCGGGGTAGTAGACGCGCTCAACGGCTGCCTGCTCCACCAGCCATGTCGCGATCGTCGCCGCGCTGGACTGCTGAGCCCTGATCCTGACCGGCAAGGTGCCCAGCCCCCGGTGCGCGAGGTACGCGGCAAGCGGATGCAGCACACCGCCGGTGATGGCTCGCACCTGCCGCAGCCGTTGGGCATCCGCCGCTCCGCACGCGATCACTCCCGCGACGACGTCGCCGTGTCCGCCGATGTACTTCGTGGCGCTGTGCAGCGACATCGCAGCCCCGTGGCTCAAGGGGTTCTGAAGCACCGGCGTGGCGAAGGTGTTGTCCACCAGTACCGGGACGCCGCCCGCACTGTCGACGACGCCAGCGATATCCACCAGCTCGAGCGTGGGATTGGCCGGGGTCTCGACAACGACCAGAACCGTATCGGTCCTCATCGAGGCACGGACCTCGGACTCAGCGCAGAACGTCACCTCGACCCCGGCCACCGCCCCCGAGGCCAGGAGGTGGTCGGTTCCGCCGTAGAGCGGCCGGACGGCCACCACGTGTCGCGCGTCCCTCGAGGAGGCGAACGCTGAGATCGCTGCGGTCATCGCCGCCATCCCTGAGCTGAATGCCACCGCCTCATCTGCGCGCTCCAGCTGCGCGAGGGCCGACTCGAAGCGCGCGACCGTGGGGTTCCAGAGCCGGGCGTAGACCGACCCGCCGTCACGCAGCGGCCGGCCCCCGGTCGCCAGGGACTCGTACGAGTCGCCGCCACGGGCGATGTCCGGAAGGGGATTGGTGGTGGACAGATCTATCGGCAGGGCGTGAATGCCCAGCTCGGCCAGGTCCTCCCGACCAGCGTGGACAGCCAGCGAATCAAGGTTTCCCCAGACATCAGTCATCACGCGACCAGAGTAGTGATTCCACGAAACATAGCCACAAGATTCAGCGGATCAGCAACTCATCACGGAGAATCTGAGATTCTGGCTCATATCCAAGGCGGAGGGAGCAGGTCTGTTGCAGAGAACGCAACCACCACGGCTCGACGACATCGACCGGCGCATCCTCGATCTGCTCCACCACGACGCGGAGCTGACGAACAAGGCCCTGTCCGTCCGGCTGGGGATCGCCGAATCGACGTGCGCCTACCGGATCCGGGCACTGCGTGAGGCCGGGACGATCATCGGGCGTCGGCTCACCGTCGACTTCAGGCATCTCGGTCGTCCGCTGCAAGCGGTGATCAAGGTCCGGCTGGGAGCCCACGACGAGAGGAGCGTGCGCGAGCTGTACGACGACCTCACGCACGCACCCGGGGTGATCCAGGCATTTCACGTCGCCGGCGAGGACGACTTCCACCTCCATGTGGCCGTCGCGGACGCGGAGGCACTGCGTGACTTCGTCCTCCACCACGTCACGGTCCATCGCGTCGTTCGTCAGACGGAGACGCAGCTTATCTTCGAGCACCGCAGTGGCTCGGGCCCGCACGTCGCGGAACCGTGAGCCCGGCGTTCACCGCGGCGAGGCGCCCAGGCCCGCCCCAGCACCTGCTGACGGACGACCGCTGGTCACTCCTACCGGGTCCAGCCAGGCGACGATCGCGTCTGCGGTGCCACCGGCACCGTCGGCCGCACCCGGACCGAGCAGCTCCTGCACAACTCCGTCCTCGAGCAGTTGTCGGGCACCGATCCGCTGCACCTCTGCCGCATCTCGGACTCGGGTGGGATCGCCGAACAGCAGTGTCGCCGTGCCGGCTGGAGGGAGAGGTGCCAACCACGCCCCTTCCACGGCGGCACTCCGATCGGCACCCATCAACGCCAGTGCACCGCCGCCAGCCCCTCGATCGAGCAGCACGGTGGCGGTCGGCACGGTCAGGCTGGTCATCAGGCCGATGGTCGCGGAGATCTCCCGCGCCATGCCGTGCCGCTCGCCGTCGACGGACAGCTCCGCCCCCGCGGTGTCCACGAGCGTGACGAAGGGCAGACGCAGCGACTGGGCGATCTCCATCCCGCGTCGAGCCAGATGAAGATCGGCGATCGACGTACCGGACGTGTCAGCCGCTCCTCGCGACTGGCTGAAGATGACCCATCCTCGGCGCCCGAGCCTGCCGAGGTGCAGCTGCGCTCCCCCTTCGCGGTGCCCGAAGCGAGAACCGCTGACCCTCACGACGTTGCTGAACCGGGCGCGGACCTGGCTCGCGAGATCCAGGTCGTCGGCCCGTTCCGGTCCCGCGCCACCCGCGGTCGGGCCGCGACCGCCGATCGCTCGCGCCGATTCTGCGACCACCGCCGCCAGGTCTGGCAGTGAGAAGGCACCGTCGATCACGCCAACGGAAGCCAACGCGCCCCCCTGCTGCACGCCGTCCGGCAGTGCCGCAGCTCCCAGCGCGTCAACCACCTTCGGACCGAGGAAGGCGACGAGGGCCAGCGGATCCGCCCAGGTCAGGTGTCCTTGCGTCGCCCAGGAGGCATACACACCGCCGGTCGTGGGATTCCTCAAGTAGCTGACGTAGAGCAGTCCGCTCGCGGCGTGCTCGCGAGCGGCGCCTGCGAGCTCGATCATCCGGTGGAAGGCCGAGGCGCCCTCCTGCATCCGGGTGCCCCCGGACGCTGGCAGCGCGAGCACCGGCAGCCCTTCGACCCTCGCACGGTGGAAGGCGCGAGCGATGCGATCGGCGGCGACATGTCCGATGGTCCCGCCCAGGAAACGGAACTCGCTCACGATCAGCGCGAACCGCTCGCCCTCGATCTGTGCCGATCCGGTGATCACGGCCTCGTCGGTCCCGGCCTTCGCCGCTGCCTGCCGGAGGAGGTCCTGGTAGGCGACGGGGAGGCCCTGGAGATCAGGAGGCGCGTCCCACGACTCGAACGAGCCGCGGTCGGCAACCGTGGAGACCACGTGAGCCGCACTCGGCACCGTCATCCCTGTCCCTCGATCGCCGCACGAATCGCCGCTCCGTGCTGGTCCAGGACCGGCGGAGGGGTGTGGGACCGGGGCGTGACTTCTGCCCCCTCCACATCGAAGAAGCGCAGCGGCGGACCGGGCAGCTCCAGCCGGCCCAGGGTCGCGTGCTCGACGTCGATGAGCAGGCCCTGGCTCCTGGTCTGCTCCCAGTCGTACACCTCATCGATGCTGCGCACACGGCCCGCTGGTATGCCGATGGCCGTCAGGCGATCAAGGAGCTCCGCAGCCGACCACCGGGAGAAGACCTCCTCGATGTACGGCACCAGGGTGTCGAGGTTCGCCGCACGGTCGCCGTTCGTGCCGAACGGCGGCCGGGCCGGGTCCAGCCCGAAGCCCGCGCAGAACTCCCGCCACAGCTTCTCGCTGCCGACCGCGATCTGCACGGCGCCGTCCCGGCACTGGAACAACCCGTACGGCGCGATCGCGGAATGGTGGTTCCCCTGGGCGCGGCCGACCTCACCGGCAACCGTACACCGGGTCCCTTGGAAACCGTGAACGCCGACTACAGCCGAGAGCAGCGAAGTCCGTACGACGCTGCCCGCACCCGTGCGATCTCGCTCCCGCAACGCTGCCACGACACCAAATGCTCCGTACATTCCGGCCAGCAGGTCGGCGATCGGTGTGCCAACCTTCTGCGGCTCGTCCGGAGACGGGCCGGTCAGCGACATCAGCCCGGCTTCGCCCTGCACGACCTGGTCGTATCCCGAGCGGCCCCCTTCGGGACCGTCATGACCGAAGCCGGTGATGGAGAGGATCACGAGACGAGGATTCACCTGGTGGAGGCGCTCGACCCCGAGCCCCAGTCGGTCCAGCACGCCGGTGCGAAAGTTCTCGACCAGAACATCGGCCTGGCGGATCAGCCCCAGGAGCACGCCTCGTTCCGACTCCTGCTTGAGGTCGATGACGATCGATTCCTTGTTCCGGTTCGCGGACAGGAAGTAGGTGGACTCCCGGCCGCCGACGTCGCCACCCTCGGGGTCGCCGGCCGACTCGGGCCAGCGGAACGGTGGCCCCCAGCCGCGGGTGTCGTCACCGCGTTCCGGGATCTCGACCTTCACGACGCGCGCACCGAGATCGCCCATCATCATCGTCGCGTGCGGTCCCGCGAGAGCTCGGGAGAGATCGACCACGAGGAGGCCGCTCAGAGGTCCGTTGCCGGTCATGCGCGCGCCTCCGCGGACGGGGTCAGGTCGCCGAGGTCCCACAGCAGCCCGGCCATGATTCCGAGGGACTCCTTCGCCAGACTCGCCAGGAGGTGCTCATCAGGAGCATGTTGTGAGCACCCGGGGTACGAGTGCGGGATCCAGATGGTCGGGATGCCCAGTACGTCGGCGAAGCAGTCGTTGGGGAACGTGCCCCCGAGATTCGGAAGGATCGTCGGCACCTTTCCCGTCGTACGCTCGACCGACGTCGCAGCCCACGAGACCCACTCGTTGTCCTGGTCCAGCCGGGTAGCCGCTGTGCCTTCGTCCACCTCGACGTCGACCAGCTCGAACCCGTGCGCGTCCAGGTGCGTGCGCACCGTCTGCTCGAGGGCGGACCAGTCGGTTCCGACGACGAACCTCAGCTGGCACCTCGCCGCGGCCATGCCGGGGATCGCGTTCTCCGGCCCGGTTGATGAGCCTGCATCCAGGCTCAGGACCTCGAGGGTGTTCCAGCCGTAGAGCCGTTCGGGAGCACTCAGCCCCGGTTCACCCCAGTCCTCGATCGCCGGCGCCGTCGGTCCGCCGTCGATCTCGATCCTGCTCAAGATCGTTCGGATCGACTCCGGGATCTCGGCGGGCCGCAACCCCGCCACCAGGATCCGGCCTCGCGCGTCGACCATGGTGGCGAGCGCGTTCGCGAGCAGGACGGCTGGATTGCTGAGCAGACCACCCCAGTTGCCCGAGTGGTAGTCACGCGGTCGCAACGCCGCCCGAAGCGTGAAGGACACCTCACCACGGGTGCCGAGCACGAGAGTGGGGCTCTGCTCCGAGACCCGGGTCCCGTCCGAGGCCAGCAGGACGTCGGCGGCGAGCTCGCCCTCGGCCAGCGCCGTACAGACGTCTCGCAACCCGGGCGAGCCGATCTCCTCCCCCATGTCCATGAGGACCGTGACGTTGAACCCGAGCCGCCCCTCCCGCGCGACCAGCACCTGTTCGAGCGCCGCGAGATTGATGGCGTGCTGGCCCTTGTTGTCACAGGATCCGCGGCCGTACCACCGGTTGCCGTCCACCACGAGCCTCCACGGCGACCACGGTTCGCTCCAACGCGCGGCGTCTCCCAGGACGACGTCACCGTGGCCGTAGACGAGAACCGTCTGCAACGACGGGTCCTCGATGCGGCGCGCCAGCAAGAAGGGCGGCATCCCGGCGACCGGGTTCTCGACGAGCCGCCACTCGAACCCGCACCGCTGGAGGACCGGAACAATCTCGTCCCTCAAGTAGCTCAGGTGCACCTCGGCGCGCTCACCGGACTCGCTCTCGGTCGGGTAGGCGACCTTGCGTTCCAGCTCCCGGAGCAGACCACCTGACTCCAGGTAGCCCTCCGCGAGCTCGATCGCGCGCGAACGCGTCATGACACCCTCCTCCGGCTGGATCTCGATCGGGTCGGACGCCCCGTCGTCGCCGACAAGCCAAGCGCACCCACGGGCGCGCGACCATCACCGATTCTGGAAGCCTCTGTTGCCGATTCGGGAACGCTCGATCGGCGGCTGCGGTCGGCGCGAAGGGCGAGAACTACTGTGTCCGTGTGTACCTCATCAGCGATTCCCTTCGATACTTCCTCGAAGTGGCGCGCACGGGAACGATCGCGGAAGCCTCCGAGAGACTCCACATCGCGGCCTCGGCGATCAGCCGGCACATCGCTCGACTGGAGCAGTCAATGGGTGTGCAGCTGTTCGACCGGCATCCGCGCGGCATGATCCCGACCGAGGCCGGTCAGCTGCTGGCCGACCATGCACGCCGCAACCTCATGGAGGAGGGCGACCTCCTCGACAGGCTCCGGGACCTCCACCGCTCGGGCCGTTCACTCATCACGGTGTCGTGCACCGAAGGCTTCGCCGAGGACTTCCTCCCGGTCGAGATCGCACGCTTCCGTGAGCGTCATCCCGCCGCGCGTGTGCACCTGACGGTCACCGAGCCGGAGGCGGCCACCCAGTCGGTTGCCGACGGATCATCCGATGTCGCCATGACCTTCAGCCTGGCACCGGCGTCCGGGGTCCGTATCGAGTACTCGTGCCAGGAACCGATCGTGGCGCTGGTGCCGGACAGCCATCCCCTGCGCGAGCTCGACAGCGTCTCGCTGGCGGACCTCCAGGACTATCCGCTCGCGCTGATGGCTGGGGGAAGCACCCTCCGCGAGCTCTTCGACGTCTGCTGCTCCGCGGGAGGCCTGTACTTCGAGCCCGCGCTGACCAGCAACTCGTCGAGTGCGCTGAACGCCCTGGCCAGGCGAACCGGTGCGGTGACCCTGACCGGACTTCTGAGTTCTCGGCATCTGGTCCAGGACGGTTTCAGCACCGTCCCGCTGACGAATCCCGAGCTGCTCCGCCGCAACCTCCAGGTCCAAACCATGGCCCAGCGCACGTTGCCCGCACCGGTCAGCGCCTTCGTGCAGCAGCTCGTGACAGCCGTCGAGGCCAGCGGTCTCGGCTGAGCCCCGTCGTCAGGGATCGGACACGGCCAGCTGGCACGGTGCTCACTGTCGTCACCGCCAATGCAGTCTACTGAGGTCGAATCGGAAGTTCTCGTGATGGTTCATCGCGATTCATGTCAGGATTTCCGGCGAGGAGGAATCCACCGCGCTCGACATCCGCCGCCTGCGCCTCCTCAGCGAGCTGCGCTCGCGTCAGACCATCGCCGCGGTGGCGATCGCACTGCACCAGAGCCCGTCGTCGATCTCCCAGCAGCTGTCGATCCTGGAGCGCGAGGCCAGGACGCCACTACTGGGGGAAGCTCAGGGAGCCTTCCTCTCCATGGAAGGAGTACGGCGCTACCGAGGCAGAGCACTCCGGCCATGAGGAGTGACCAGCGACTGGTCGAGGCGGTCGCGATCACGCCGCCCAGGGTGATGAACAGCGGTTGGACCGTCCGGGAACTGACCGACCAGGCAGTGGTGACGCGAGCCATGAGTCCGTCCGGGGTGGAGTTCATGCGGTAGGTCGCGAAGATCGGATTGAAGATCCCAGCGCACAGGAGCAGGCAGAAATCCACCGAGGTGATGATGGGTACGGCCCAGGGGCCGGTGCCGACGAAGGCCATCGGGATGATCCATACCGTCCGGGCGACTCCGAAGACGAGCAAGGTGCGTTGCACGCCCAGCAGGGTGACGACTTTGCGGGAAAGCGTCGCGCCGAGCAGTCCCCCGAGGCAGGGGACGCCGAGGGCGATGCCGTACTCCAGCGGTGTAGCGCCTATGTCCTTGAGTATCAGGACGGCCATGATGGGAGAACTCCACATGATCGCGCCACCGAAGAGCATGGCGTTGAAGTAGAGGGGCCGAAGGCCGCGGTGGCGGAGGATGAAGGTCCACCCGGCAAGGAGTTCTCTCCTGGACTTTCCGTCCTTGACTTCATCGGCTGGGAAGGGGGCCAGCCGGCGCAGGAGCACAGCCGACGCCAGGAAGCTCACCGCGTTGACGGTCAGGGTTGCCAAAGGGCCGGCAACGCCTATCAACGCGCCGCCGACGGGTGGTCCGGCTGATTGGGTCGTCCAGTTCACGGTGTCGAGCCGAGCGTTGGCCGATGTCCGGTGCGCAGGAGCGACCACGTGCTTGATGTAGGCCTGACTGGCTGAGCCGTTGACGATCGTGCTGCTCGTTTGCACGACCGCGACCACACAGAGGTGGACATAGGTCAAAGCGCCGAATGTTGCTGCAAGTGGGACGCTGGCCAACGTAGTGAATTGCAGAAGATCGGCGGCTACCATCGTGGACCGCTTCTCCCTCCGCTCCACAAGGTTGCCCAGCGGCAGAGTGATGATCGCGCTGGAGATGGCACCGATCGCGGCGAGCAGGGAGACCTGTAACGAACTTGCGTCCAGCACCATGATTGCGATCAGAGGAAGCGCGCCGACGCTGAGAGCTGAGCCGACCGCACTGACCGTGTACGACTGCCAGAGTCGAAGGAAGTCCCTTTCGAGTCCGCCGCGCCCAGATGTGAGTTCTGTCGCGGACGGCGCACTCACGGGTGATCCTCCCTGACGCTGATCAGCTTCAGCAGTGTCGCATCAGCACGCTACGACTCAGTGGAACATCATGCTCCTGACCAGCCCCAGTCTGGTATTGCTTTTGCGGTCGCCGCTGATGACACGACCCGACGTCGCGTAGGTGATGTTGGCGTCAGGTCGCAGGTGTTGGCCGTTCGCGAGCGTCTGCTTGACCCGAATAACGGACATCTTCGAGTTATCACATGATCACATTGCGCGATGTTTCTGCGTGATCGATGATGACGGGTATGCGCGGAGGTGTGCTCTTATGGGGCGGCGCCGGGGTTGCGGTGGTCGCCATGACGGGGCTGGGTGTCTACCTGGTCCGGGTGGGGCTGGACGCGGCGGACAAACTGGCCAGCGTCTGTGGGCTGTTCGTCGCGGTGGCCGGGCTGGGGGTGGCGGTGTACGCGCTGATCGCCGACCCGGCGCGCGGCGGCGGCGGAGTGCGGCAGCGGGCCACGGCCACCCGGCGGGGCCGGGTACGGCAGGCCGGCCGCGACATCAGCGAAGGATCACGGCCTGTGGTGTTCGACAACGGCTCCGCAGCCGACGAGGCGCACCGTGAGGTGCGGCAGCGAGGCAAGGCCACCGGTGATGGCCAGGTGGATCAGGCCGGCCGCGATATCCACCAGCGGTGAGCTGGCGACGCAGGTCACCCAAGGTGACCCAGCACGCGCGGGCGACCGGACTGGCCAGTATCGTCCAGGCGGCCGGCGACGTCATCGTTTACGGCGGGGAGGAGCCTTACCGGTGGGCGCCGTGGCCGGCGCCGGCGGTGCCAGAGGCGCGGGCGCAGCCCAGTGAGCTGCTGCGGGCGGCGAACGCGCTGGTCGGCTTCACCGGTCGTGACGCGCTGCTCGCGCGGTTGCGGCAGTGGCGGGGCGGGGATGCCACGCTGGCGGTTCATCTGATCCATGGGGCGGGCGGGCAGGGCAAGACGCGTCTGGCCCATCGGGTGGCACGGCTGTGGCAAGGCGAGGGGTGGGTCGTGCTGGCGGCGCACCATCAGCGCGACCGCTCGGTGCCCGCAGAGTTCGAGGTTCCCGATTTCGACGGGGCGGCCGGGGTGCTAGTGGTGGTGGACTACGCCGAACGGTGGGAAACCGCGGACCTTCTGACGCTGTTGGCCGACATGCGAGCACGTGCCGGGCTGGCGGTGCGAGTGCTGCTGCTGGCCCGCCCGGCCGGCACCTGGTGGCAGAGCCTGAAGGGGCGGATCCAGCGTGATATGCACCTGGTGCCCACCCGGGAGGAGCTGGCGCCGCTGGAGCAGGAGAGCGGCATCACCCGTCGCGGGTTGTTCACCGAGGCCCGCGACCGCTTCGCCGAATTGCTCCAGGTGCCCGGCGCCGACGGCGTCGCGCCGCCACCGGCATTGGAGCGGAACGAGGCGTACCGGCTGGTGCTGACCGTGCACATGGCCGCCCTCGCCGGGGTGCTGGCCCATGACCGGGGCCAGCCATCTCCCGCCGATCCGGTGCAGGTGTCGGAGCTGTTGCTGGCACGTGAGCGAGACCATTGGGAGGCGATGTCGACCCCGAGCCGAGCCACACCACTTGCCACCACGGCGGACACGATGGGTCAGGTTGTCTATACCGCCACTTTGACCGGCCGGCTCGGCTACGTCGACGGCAAGACCGCCCTGGAACGGGCGGGTATCGATTCCGCACTGGCCGCCGGGCAGCTCCTCAAGGACCACGCGGTGTGCTACCCGCCCGCGGGGACGCCCGGACCGGCACACCTGGAGCAGCGGTCCCCGGCGGGCCGGGGCGGCGTCACGGTGCTGGAGCCGTTGTACCCAGACCGGCTGGGCGAGGATTACCTCGCGCTCTGCACCCCGGGCCACTCCTTCGACTTCCCGGCCGATCCGTGGGCGGAGGAGGCGCCGGCCCGCTTGCTCGCCCCGCCGGACGGCGACCAATGCGCACAGCCAGGTGACGGCGTCGCGGTCTGGGTCCGCCAGGGGCTTACCACGTTGATCGAAGCATCGCGCCGCTGGCCGCACCTGGCCACCACGCAGCTGTATCCGCTGCTGAGCGCCCATCCACACCTCGCGCTGCACGCAGGTGGGGCCGCGCTGGCAGAGCTGGCAGGGCTGGAAACCATTGACACCACGCTGCTGGAGGCCATCGAATCCGTACTGCCCGCGCACCGGCATATCGATCTGGACATCGGCATCGCGGCGGTCACCGATCGCCTGGCGAAGCACCGACTGGCCGCCACCGACGATCCGGTCACGCGCGCTCGCATCCACGAGGGTCTGGCGGTCCGCATGTCCTACGCCGGCCTGCACGTCCGCGCACTGGCCGAAGGCCAACAGGCCACCCAACTGTGGGATCACCTGGTTCAGACCATCTCCTATGCCTACCTGCCCAACCTGGCCCTCTCGTTGACCAATCACGCGGGCCGGTTGGCAGATGTGGGTTGGCGGGCCGACGCGGTCATCTTCTCCGAGGCAGCCGTCGGCCTGTGGCGGGAGTTGGTGTCGGTCGACCGGGAGGCATACCTGCCCAACCTGGCCTTCTCGTTGACCAATCACGCGGTCTGGTTGGCGGAGGTGGGGCGACGGTCCGAGGCGCTCACTCTCTCCCACGAAGCCGTCGATCTGTGGCGGGAGTTGGTGTCGGTCGACCGGGAGGCATACCTGCCCAACCTGGCCAACTCGTTGACCCTTCGCGCGGTCCGGTTGGCGGAGGTGGGGCGGTGGTCCGAGGCGCTCACTCTCTCCCACGAAGCCGTCGATCTGTGGCGGGAGTTGGTGTCGGTCGACCGGGAGGCATACCTGCCCGACCTGGCCGCCTCGTTGCACAACCACGCGGTCCGGCTGGCGGAGGTCGGGCGGCAGGCCGAGGCGCTCACTCTCTCTGAGGAGGCCCTCCACCTGCGGCGGGAGTTGGTGTCGGTCAACCGGGACGCCTACCTGCCCGACCTGGCACTCACGTTGACCAATCATGCCAACCGGCTGGCGGAGGAAGGGCGGGCCGAGGCAGTGATCCATTCGCAAGAAGCACTCGACCTGTATCGGGAGTTGGTGTCGGTCAACCGGGAGGCATACCTGCCCAACCTGGCCGCCTCGTTGCACAACCACGCGAACCGGCTGACAGAGGAAGGGCGGCAGGCCGAGGCGCTCACTCTCTCCGAGGAGGCCCTCCACCTGCGGCGGGAGTTGGTGTCGGTCAACCGGGACGCCTATCTGCCCAACCTGGCCAACTCGTTGACCAACCACGCGAACCGGCTGGCGGAGATGGGGCGGGCCGAGGCGGTGACTCTTTCGCAAGAAGCCGTCGATCTGTGGCGGGAGTTGGTGTCGGTCAACCGGGACGCCTATCTGCCCAGCCTGGCCACCTCGTTGCACAACCACGCGCTCCGGCTGAGGGAGGTCGGACGCCTGGCCGAGGCGGTCACCATCTTCGAGGAGGCCGTCGGCCTGTACGGGCATTTGATGACGGTCAGCCGGGACGCCTACGTGTCCGACTATGCCGGAACTCTCGCAGTTCTTGGGGACCTTCTGATCGAAGTGGAACGGTTTCGTGAGGCGATCGAGCCCCTGCTCACAGCGTTTGTCGCCGCGCACGTGATGCCCGAGTACGCCGGAGACAAGCTCGGCACGGTCGTCGAACTGCTGCGCCGCTCCTACGCGGGCGATGCCGGCGGAGTGAGCGAGATGCACCTCTCGCTCACCGGTGAAGACGTTCCCGAATGGATGAAACACCCGCCCACCGACCCCGCAAGCTGAACGCCACGAGAAGGCCCATTCGTACTGACCTTGCCGTCCAGATAGGTATGGCTCTCCAGCGTCTTTTCGCGCACGTACTCCCGTTCCCCGGGCTGGTGGTGTCCCCTGGAGTGGTGTAATTCGTAGCGATAGGTGATCGATACCTACCAGAAGGTGAGCCATCGTGTGACGGTCACAGGGAAGGGCTGAATCCTCCATGGAAGGACACGTACACGATCCGGGAATGAACGCCGAGGCCAGCCCGCCTACCGCACACGTCACCATCGACAACCGACTCGGCGCCGTTCAGAAATCTGGGTCGTTGTGCTTCTATCGTGTCGGGGTGAAGGACGAGGCGACCAGCCAGACGACGGTGGCCGTGATGACGACCGCGACGGCGACTTTTTTCGCCTGTCCCAGAATCCTGTCCTTCGACGGTCCGTGGAACATCTGCCGTGCTAGGCGGGCGGTTTCGGCCCAGGAGATCCGCTGTCGGGAGTTCCGGACGGCCGACGCGACGAGGACGGCCGCGAGAAGCAGGTGCCATCGCACCGAATCGACGAGAGACATCCGGAAGTCCTCGTCGTAGCAGCGGACGTACTCCGCGACGTCGAGGAGTGGGAAAAGGAGAAGAACAGCCGCGACTGCGGTGCCGATCGGCCGTGCCCAGCGGGTGGAGGCCGCCGTCGCCGCCAACGCGACGAGAACGACCGGCAGGCCGATCTTGTCGGCATCACCGGACCACCGTGCGAGGTCGTTCGAGAACGACTCCAGAGTCTCGACGTCGGTGTAGAGGACCACGAGGAACCTGCCGGACGTGACCGGGAAGCGGTGGAACGCCGCCGCCCACGCCGCGGCGCCGATGGCACCCGCCCACAGGATGGTCCTGTGCCATCTTGGGGGAAGTGGTTTCCGGTGCAGCGGTGACCGGGCCGCCAGGAGCAGTGCTCCCGTGGCCGTCGAATAGCAGACGATCAAGGGCCAGGGCGGTACGGTCACACGCTCCTGCCCGGTGCACGGGTCGAGGCCCGGCAGGAGAAAGGCGATGAAGAGTCCGAACGCGAGCACGGTGCCGACCGCTGCGACCGCCGTGAGCGTGGCCCGACGCGACCCGCGCAGGAGAAGACCCGCCACGATGACCGGCAGCAGGAGAACATTCCAGAACAGCAGCTCGCCCGGCACGCTCACCAGCGCGTAAGGGCCCTCCGACGAGTAGAGGGCGGGGTTCGTCGCGGAACAGAACCAGCCGACGCTCTGCCTGCCGGCTCCGAACGTCGTCAGGATCACCGGCCCTGACACCACCAGAACCGCACCGAAGCGCAGCGCCGCCACCATCGGGGCTCGCGTTTCCGATCCGGGTTCCTGTGTCACGGCACCCTCTTCCGAAAACGATCAATTCGAGTGAGGGTAGCGGATGACCGTTGAGGAGCGGTCGGCTCACTAACGCCACTGGCCGTTCCGTTGTCGCTCAAAGCTCTGGAACGGAAGATCTTCCCGCGCGTCTTCCTTCCAGCCAGTGGCGAGCGGCCCCTCATCTCACGTGTCCCGGGGAGCATTTTCAGGGCTGAGGTTGCTCCAGCAAGCGGGCCTGGAGCGCTTCGCGCTGGGAGGCGGTCAGCCGGTCGGGGCTGGGCTCCATGGTGTAGGTACCGCCCTCAGCCTGGAGCATGAGCGGGTCGGCCAGGTCCGGATGCCGATCGATCGTGTCGAGAGCCTCGGCCGTACGCTCGGGTGGCCACCCCAGGGATGTGGCGAGTTCGTCCAGGGTGAGCGCTCGCGCGGCGTACACCAGTGCGGCGATGACGGTCAGGGCGTCACGCACGGCGGCGTCGGTGAGGCTGCTGCCGTGCATCTGCTCGCTGAGCCTGGCGAAGAAGTGATTCATCTGGGTGAGCCGGACCCCGGCGGGCGTGTCGGCGCCGAAGAGCTCGATCCCGCGCCGGGTGGCCTCCGTGACGTTCGCGTGCGCCTTGGTGTCGGCCTGCCAAGCCCGCAGCCAGGCGTCCTCGTGGACGGTGTAGCGCTCCCGCCGCCCACCGGGGTCGGAGGTCCGCCCCACCAGTTCCATCGTCTCCAGGTAGCCGATGGACTTGGACACCGAAGCTGGGCTTACCCGTAGCCGTTTCACCAGTTCGGCCGCGGTGAGGCCGTCGGCTTCCGCGGTGAGCAGGCTGGCGAGGACCCGAGAGGCCATCCGCTGCAGGCCGGTCCCTGACAGCAGCACCGCGAACTCCTCCACGAACTCACGCACCCGCTCGCCGGCTGACGGCAGCGGCTCGGGCTGGATGGTCCTACGGCGGCGCGCGCGCTTCGCGGCGGCTTGCTGGGCACGATCGGCGAGGTAACCGCCGGAGCGGGAGTTCCGTGCCACCTCCCGCGAGATCGTGGACGTCGGTCTGTCCAGCCGTCTGCCCATCTCGGCGTAGCCCACCCCCTCTGCCAGCCACAACGCGATCTGCTGACGCTCATCGTGGGTCAGCCTGCTCCCGGGCATTGTTGACCTCCAGTACTTTCACGAGCATCTCATTGCAACGGACGGCATTGCATTTCCCGCCATATCTGTTGCAACAATAGCTGCAGATCCAGGTCAATGTGTTGACGAGATCAAAAATGCAACATAGCTTTCACGCTGCTGGAAACATCATTGGAGGGTGAAATGCACGTCATGGCCATATCCACGATCACCGACGAGAAGCGGTTCTGGGATGCGCTGAAGAAGGCGCACGGCCGCCTCCCCAAGGGAGCGAAGTGGACGCTCGCGGTGGCCAGCACTGACGGGACCAGAGCGGTCAACATCATCGTCCACGACTCCATCGACGCCGTGCGGACCTTCTTCGACGATTACGCAGGCTCCGCTGCCAGAACGGAGTATCTCCAGGCCGACGCGGCCAACGCGGTGGGTCTGGCACGATGATCGAGGAGATCCTGGCGGATTACCAGGTCCCGGGCGCCACGATCGGCATCCTCCAGAACGGAGAGATCACCGACTTCGCGTACGGCATCAAGGACGTCACCACCGGGCAGCCCGCCACCACCGACACGATCTTCCAGTGCGGCTCCCTGACCAAGACCTGGACCGCGTTGGCCTTCATGCAACTCCTCGACGAAGGCAAGGTCGACCTGGACGAGCCGGTGCGCACCTACCTGCCGGACTTCCGTGTCGCCGATTCCGACGTCACCGCCCGTGTCACCCCCCGACACCTCCTCAACCACACCAACGGCATCGAGGAGGACATCGGCGACCCCGGCGAAGACGAGGATGTCTACGAGAACATGGTCGCCGCCATCGTCGACGCGCCCCAGTTCGCCCCGCTCGGCCACACCCACGGCTACAGCGCGGCCCTCGGCTACGCGATCCTCGCGCGCATCATGGAGGTGCTCGACGGCAGCCGCTGGGACGCCATCATGCGCGAGCGTCTCTTCTCCCCCATGGGCCTGACCAGCACGACCAGCCGGCGCGAGCAGGTGGACCCGGCGCGGGCCGCGACCGGACACCTGATCCGCTCCCTGGAGGAAGGCCCCGTCGTCACCCCCGTGGACTATCTGCCGCGCTCCTTCGGTCCCGGCGGCAACATCAACTCCACGGCCCGCGAGGTGCTCGCGCTGGCGCACGTCCTCCTCAACGGCGGACAGGCGCCGAACGGCGCGCGCATCGTCTCGGCCGCCGCCGTCCGCGAAATGATGACCTCCCGTGTCCCCGTCCCCGATCCCTACATGTTCGGCCCGCAGTGGGCGCTCGGCCTCATCGTGTGCGACTGGTACGGCGAGACCGTCTACGCGCACGACGGCAGCACCATCGGTCAGAACGCTCGCCTCCGCATCCTGCCGGACTCGGATCTGGCCCTGGTGATGCTGACCAACGGCGGGCCACGGGAGAGCATGTACCACAAGGTGTTCAACGAGCTTCTGGGGGACATGGGTGCCGGCGAGATTCCCGGCCTACCCGACCCGGATCCTGGGCTCAGGCTCGACCCGGCTCGCTACGTGGGTGTTTATGAGCGGCCGGGGACTCGCTTTGAGGTGAGTGCCGACAGTGCCGGGCTTCGGCTGACCACCTTCCTCGACCCCATGCAGGCGGCTTTCTCCGGGCGGCCGGAGCGCATCACCTACGAGCTGTTACCGGTCAGCGAGACGCACTTTCTGATGCCGCCGAGCGATCCTCTGGAGGACACCCAGACTGTGGCGATCTACGACTTCGTGGATGGGCAGGCGCAGTATCTTCACACGAACTGCCGGGCACACCCCCGGAGCGAGTGAGTTCGAGGGGCATGAGTACGGCTGGCGCGGGCCAGGATCAGTGCGGCGTACTCGCCGTCCTCGTCGAGCTTGGTCAGGCGGGTGTCGACGTTGCCGCGGATGCGTTCGGTGCGCAGGTCGGGCCGGTGGATGCCGAGCTGGGCGCGACGCCGTACGGAGCTGGTGCCGATGAGGGAACCGGCGGGCAGGTCGGCCAGGGCGACGCCGTCGCGGGTGACGACGACGTCGTGGACGAGGAGTACGTCGGTCACGGTGAAGCTGTTCCTTCCGGTGAGATTCTGATCGCAGTGTGTGACTGGCTGTGGGAGTGCGGACTGACTGCCATCGGATGGTGCCCCGCCGGAAAGAGCCAGCGGGGCACCATCATTTCGACCGAGGTGCGCGCCCCTCCAAGCAGGAGGTCGTACGGTCTCGCCTGGCCCTTCGGGCGGTCCCTGGTGGCGCACCACCGCCCGCGGGGGGCGTGGGCGCGACGGCACGGGAGGCTGGTCGCCGTGCCGCCGCGCTGCTCATGGAGCCGGTCTCGGCTCGGTGTGGTGCTCGTCGAGGTGTGCGGCGATGCGGCGCGCGACCTGCGGTACGTCATCGGTCGCAGCGGAGGTGGCGGGTTCTTCCATGAAGGTGGCGCCCCAGGTGAAGAATTCGCCGTTGTGGTCGGCCCACACGGTCAGTTCGGCGCCGATGACGAGGCGGGGTGGGCCTTCGTCGTAGGAGATCTCCGAGATGATCCGGTGTTCGTGCAGTTCGGTTCGCAGACGCCTCAGGGCGGTGATCGCGCCGGGGCGACGGGCGGACGCGTTCACCCGGTCGTCTGCGGGGGTGTCGTGGGACGGAATCACGACCGGTCCCCTTTCCTGCGGGACGTGGTGGGGTGGGACTCGTTCGTCGGGGCCTATGGGCAGGATGCGGGGGTGGGGAACGAGTCCCGGGGGCGGCAGTGGCGGTGGTGCGATCTGTTGCGGCTCGACGTCGGCCTGCTGCATGAGGTCCCACAGTTCGGCGGCGCTTTGGGCGTGGATGATGCGGCACTCGCGTGGGTCGGCGCACTGCCATGCCTCGAAGCGGCGGTGTCGCAGGCTCCACATGACCAGCCAGGTCGGCGCGTACTGCTGCACCTGTCTGGCGGCGCGGGTGGCGTCGGCGTCAGCGCGGGACAACATACTGTGCCGGGATCACGTCGGCCAGCAGCGGGAGCTCGCCTTCCAGGAGGCTGGCGGCGGGGCGGGCGTGCAGGATCCGGTAGTGCTCGGCGAGCTGGGCCGCGGCCACGGGCAGCCTCAGCGCGGAGCTGAGCAGGGGTGAGCCGGAGTGGCTGCGTTCGGGGCTGGTCCACCAGAAGTTCTCGCCGTCGGTGTAGGCGAGCAGGCCGAGGAAGACGGAGACGATGGCGTTGCCGGAGGCGAGGGGGTGGACGTCGGCCGAGATGCCGTAGACGTTGTCCAGGATGGCGGCGAGTTTCTCGGCGAGCTGGACGGCGGTCGGCTCTTCGGCTGGGTGTGACGGCGCGGCGGCGTTCGCCTGGGAGACTGGACTGCCGCCGCGCCTGCTCATGGGGTTGCCCTGTGGGGCCGCGTTCATGCTGCGACCTTCCAACGGTGGGGCTGGTGCCGTTGGGGTGAAGGGGTGTTCGGGGGGCGGCTCCGGCCGGAGGCGACGGTGGGCCCCGGCCGGAAGGTCTGGGGGGCGAGCGGCCAGGCGGCCGACTTCAATCCCATGCTCGGAGGTGAGGCACTGTGGTCGTGCGCGCGGGCCGCGATGCGGGCCCTGCGGTGGGCGAGAGTGTCGCGGGCGAGCGCCAGGCGGGTCGCGCGGTCGGTTCGCGTCTCGACCGGGCGGGGCGCGGGGCGTCGGCTGTCGTCGCGTCGGGCCGGTGCGGTGGCGGCGGGCCGTAGGGCCGGGCGAGGGAAGGGGGAGGGTGGCGTCCGCTCGGGCAGTGGCGTGGGTGCGGCCGGAGCGGACGGCTCGGAGCGGCGCTGCGCGGGGACCAGGGCGATGACCTCGGCGGGCGCCACGGCGACGGGCTGCTCGGCCATGGGGAAGGGCTGTGGGCCGGTGCGGCGGCGCGCTTCCAGGCGCATCGCCATCAGCGTGCCGGTCGGCTGCGCGTACTCGTGGTCGATGGCCTGGCCGGGGCAGTGGTGGGCGTAGGGGGCGTGTCCGCAGACGGCGCATCCCATCGGCAGCGGCGGCACGTCGGCGAAACAGGTACAGCCGCTTGTCGTGGTCCGGTCGAGAACCGGAGCATTAGGGTTGTTCATCGGGTCAGGACTCGCTTCCTGATCAAGGGGCCCGTCCTGGTGTCAGATACCGGTGGCGGGCTCCGCTGTTTATGGCGACGGTGAGGAACGCCTACCGGCGCGTCACGTCTGTGAGTAACGTTTCCAATACCAAGGGTCATGGTCTAGGTATTGGCTGTCCCCTGCTGTCCGCAGAAACTGTGGACAGCGGTGGACGACGGTGGACGCGCCAGGAGCGGAAGCATGGACTCGGAGACGTTCGGCCAGACATTGCGTCGCCTGCGCGGTGACCTGTCGATACGCGATGTGGCGAACCGCGCCAAGTGCGGGAAGAGCTACGTATCGGCATTGGAGCACGACCGCCGCACTCCCAGCCCTGCCGTCGTCGTCGCACTCGACGAGGCGTTGGATGCTCGGGGCGAGCTCATCGCCGCAGCCAGGCAGTCATCGAGGCCGTCCGTGCTGGAGCGGGCCGAGGAGTTGCGCCGGGGCATGACCGACGTACTGGCCAGCGGAGGAATGAGCGATGCCGGTATCGAGGATTGGGGACACGTTGTCGGCCGTTACGGACGGGCGACCAGGTATCGGCCCGAGGCTGATCTTCTCGCCGACCTGTTGAGTGACTTCTCTGACCTGCTCCAGGTGCTTGAGCATCGTCACCCTGCGGCGGTTCGGCGCAAGCTTGGCGTGGTCGCGGCACACCTGTCGGGGCTTGTGGCGCTGACGCTGCTCAAGTTGGGGGATACCCGTTCGCGGGACTGGTGGCGAACCGGTCGAGCAGCTGCTGCTGCTGCGGACGATCGGGCGGCGCAGTCGTGGATGTATGCGCAGGAGTCCTACGCGCTCTATTACGGCGGCGACATGATCGGTGCGATCGAGTTGGCGCAGCGGGCGCAGAGCCTCGCCGGGGGTGAGCCGTATGTGGGGGCCGCCCTGGCGGCGGCGCTGGAAGCACGGGCGCATGCCGTGCTGGGGGACAGGGACGCCGCAGAGTATGCGCTACGGCGGGCGGAAGAGGCACTGGAGCGTCTTGATCCCGACCTCATCACGGCGTCGGCCTTCGGCTACAGCGAATCTCAGCTGCGATTCCATGCCGGGAACACGTGGACGCATCTACGGGAGAGTGGCAGGGCTTGGCGGGAGCAGCAGCGGGCGCTGGAGCTGTACCCCGAGGAAGAGCACACGGACCGCACGCTGATCCATCTCGACCGGGCCCTGTGCCTGGCCCACGATGGAGATATAGCGGCAGCGGCGGCGCACGCCACTACTGCTCTCGTCGCGCTGCCTCACGAGCATCGCAGCAGCCTGATCATTGACCGTGCCCGACATCTGACCAATAGTGGGTCTGCATCACGATTGAAGTTGCCGGAGGTGCAGGTGCTGAAGGAGATTCTCGCGTTGCCTGCTGGCCGCGATATGGAGGGCTGAAGAGCTGATGACGCTCACGATCGAGCAGGCCCGGCCGGAAGATGCGCTCCTGATCTCGGAGCTGATCGAAGAGATCGAGATCTACTACGGGGCGAGCGACATCTCGCCCGAGGAGGAACGCGTTCGGCAAGTCAAAGCCCTGCTCTTCGGTGAATCCCCGGTCGCACGGGTGCTGCTCGCCCGAGATGAAGATCAGGTGGCGGGGATGGCCTCCTACTCATTCCTCTGGCCGGCGGCCGGGGCGTCGCACTCGCTGTTCCTGAAGGAACTGTTCGTCCGGGAGCCCGCTCGACGTCGAGGCGTGGCCCGTCTCCTCATGGAGCGCGTACAGCAGATCGCCACGAAGAGCGGTTGCAGCAGGGTCGAGTGGCAGACCGAGCGTGACAACATCGATGCGCGACGCTTCTATGAGGCGATCGGCGCGTCGGTCCACGACGGGAAGATTTTCTATCGCGTCGACGCGTAGGCGGTGCTGTCGTAGTCAGCCACTGCGGCGATCGCGGAGGGCACGGGATCGGCTCGGCTGCGTCAGGAGCTGAGGGAAATCCCTCGCCACGCGACCGCTTGGGCAGGCACCTCGTCCGGCAGAGAACTGAATGAGATCATTTCTCAGTTCAACTGACTGCAGACGCGGAGATACCGATGCCCCCTCAGCTGTTGTCCGAAGAGCAGATCGTCGTCCAGTTGGCCGAGCTGCCAGGGTGGGAGCGTGAGGGGCAGGCCATAGCCCGAACGTTCAAGCACGCCTATCACGAGTGCGTACATCTGGCCATGTACGTCGCGGCCAAGGCTCGCGAGGTCGGTCACCATCCTGATATTCACATCACCTGGCAGCGGATCCGATTCGTGATTACTACTCACGACGCCGGGAACCGCCTCACCACCAAGGACTTCGAGCTCGCCCGCCATATTGACGCGATCGCCATTGGACACGGCGCCGAGGAGGTCTGAGCGTACGGTTTTCCTGCGTGTGCTTCGAGCGCGGCGGTGTACGCCTGGGAGGGTGATCTACTGCCGCACCGGATCACCTCGGGTGAGATCCCGGCAGGTCGACGCCTCTGAGAAGGCTCCTGATCAGGCATTACGCTGTCAGGGGCCTTCTTGGTTTCTTGATCGTTTGAGCTTCTTGCCAACGCCCTTGCTAACAGGCTTGGCTCCGATCACCCTCCGAGCGTGGTCAGCATGAAGTAGCGGAGGGGGCCGCCGACCAGGATGGCGACTGCACCCGCCAGCCACATCGGCGCATGATCTTTCCCTCTGGACAGTAGCAAGGCCCCCCGATCGTGTGGTCTCTGCACACCCACTTGAGCGATGTGAACGACCAGTGCGAGCAACACCGACAACACGGTGTAGGCGTCGGAGCTCACCCTGGCATCCCAGATCATGACGACATCCACGATCAGTCCGAGAAGGCCGGCGCCGACAATGAGTACTCTGCCCCTCTTCGGTACATCGAGACGAGCGGCGTTCATCAGCGCGATGACGGTGACGGCGGCAACCCCGCCGAGGACGGCCACGTATCCCTGCGACTGAAGCCGCCACGGCCGGGGACGTTCAGCCACCATCGGTGGCTGAGACGGCACATCCGTGGACACCACAGGAACAACCTCCAAGCGCTGATCTTGGAATTCTTATCCCATTCGGCCTGGCTCCGCCAGATGTCAGCACCAGTAGACCCGCTAGGTGAAATGCCGTCCATCGTTTCAGCATGGACTCGATCACCGCGCTTATCGCGGCTGGCAGGTGTTCGCGGGGCGGCCATCAGAGCATGGCCCGAATGCCTGTCAAGACGCCGAGGATATTGCTGAAGCGCCCCGTTATGGCCACCTTGAATGCTCTTGCTGTGCTCCCGCCCTGGCGTTTGGATCTAGGAGGGTGCTTTTCTGCGGTGCGTCACATACGGCGGGTTCCAGACACCTCAGCCGTGCCGCCGCCTGTTCTGCCCGGCCAGGTCCTCTCACAGTGAGCAGGGCATCGACCTGTGCTATCTGCCAAGAGAAGGAGTCGTGATCTTGACTGCGCTGACCTACACCATCCTCACCGACCCGACATCCCTGGAGGCGTCAGTGAACGGGCGCTCTCCGTCCACGGGGACGCTGTATCTGATGGTCACCAACACCGGGAAGACGGTGCCCTGGTTGAGGATCGAGGTGAAGGTGCCCCTTGGCGACGGTGCCGGCCATCTCACCCAGAACATCAACGCGATCAACCCGAAGGGCGAATACACCGACACCCAGTCGAGCTCCCAGGCAGCCACTCAGCCAGTGATCGTCCAGCAGCAAGGCGCCGACGTTTTCCAGGTCACCACCCAGAGCGGTCGTTTAGAAGCTTTCGCACCTGGCGACCACATGGTGCTGACACTGGAAAACGTCACCGTCGCTCCCACTGCAGGTGTGGTCGTGCTGATGGTGACCGAGACCGTCAGAACCGGTAGAGGATGGCAGGTCAGCGACGCGGCCGTGCCGGTGGTGAAGGCCACTCCCAAGGAGATTCCGGCACCGCGCGACTTCCGCCCGGACAAAACCATGCTGGACACCGGAGATGGCCTCACCCTGAGCTGGGACGGGTCTAACGACTTCAGCTACGAGATCCGGTTCCCCGGCGGGCAATCGGCCATCACTCCAGGAACGCGTACCTGGTCGCCGACCGACGCCCCGAAGCGCGCTACCACCTACATCCTGGTCGCCACCGACCCGACCACTCAAAAGCAGCACTTCCTCACCACGACTGTGCAGGTACGCCATCCCGTCCTGGAAACCCTCACCGCCACGACCGGCATCGACACCCCCTGGGTCCAGGGAACGACGAACAAGGGGCGCGTCGCCTTCACCGGCACAGGGGTGGAGATCTTCAATGACTCCGGCGGGCAAGGGACGGTGACGGCCGACAGGGCCGATCTCAACGGTGTGAATACCGAGTGGGTGCAGGGGCGGAGCGCTGACGATGGGAAGGTTACTTTTCCCAAGGATGGGCTTGATGTTCGTCAGGGGAGTGGGGCGTGGGGGACTGTGCACGCTGACAGGGCCGACCTCAACGGCATCAACACTGAGTGGGTGCAGGGGCGGAGCGCCGATGATGGGAAGGTTACTTTTCCCAAGGATGGGCTTGATGTCCGTCAGGGGAGTGGGGCGTGGGGGACTGTGCACGCCGACAGGGCCGACCTCAACGGCATCAACACTGAGTGGGTGCAGGGGCGGAGCGCCGATGATGGGAAGGTTACTTTTCCCAAGGATGGGCTTGATGT
>NZ_JBEZEZ010000022.1:65656-149958 GCF_040649155.1 Streptosporangium sp. NPDC049046
ACGCTGACAGGGCCGACCTCAACGGCATCAACACTGAGTGGGTGCAGGGGCGGAGCGCCGATGATGGGAAGGTTACTTTTCCCAAGGATGGGCTTGATGTTCGTCAGGGGAGTGGGGCGTGGGGGACTGTGCACGCTGACAAGGCCGACCTCAACGGCATCAACACTGAGTGGGTGCAGGGGCGGAGCGCCGACGACGGATGGATCAGCTTCCCCAAGGAAGGCCTGAACGTGCGCAAGGGGGCCGGACAAACCTGGGGAACCGTGTTCGCTGACAAAGCCGACGTGAACAGCGTGACCACCAGCCAAGTCAACGGAGCAGGCGAGGGCAGGGGATACATCCAGTTCTTGGAACAGGACAAGGGCGTGCGGATATTCGGTGGCGTGTCCGCCGGCTGGATACGGGGACTTAATGATGACGAGGCATGGATTCGCTTCAACAACAAGGGCATATGGGTGCTCAAGAACCAGAACGGCGAGCGCGCGAGCGCGAACGTGGATTGCGCCACGGTCAATGAGCGGCCTACATGATCACGGTGTGATCAGCACTGTCGACGGGTGACAGGCACTCGCCGACGTCGAAGACCACAGCGCGGATCATGATACGAGCCTATTGGAGTTCCAGGTGTGTCGGTCGGTTCACCATTGGTCACGACGGATCGACCGGCCGGTAAGGAGCCTGGACAATTGCCTGACATGATGGGGATTTCCGGCTTCGAGCCGACCTTTCTCGTCGGACTCGAAGCCGTCCGTGAGCGACACGGGCCAGGTCTGGCCGCGCTTGGTGGCCGACGTCTGACGGGATTCGCGCTCGTGCGTTTTGTCGAGGACGGGGACTGGTACGCCGATTGCCCGATCGTCCTGGACTTCGACGGTGTCCAGGTCGAGATCTGCCACTCGAAGTTCGATGAGCTGTCGATCGGCTGGAACACCATCGACACGACGGTCGCCATCAGTGGCTGGGAGTGGGACGAGCTCACCCCGGTGTGGTCCAGCGCCGACGAGCGGCTTGAGCCGTTCGTCGGCCTGGAACTGCGCGAAGTCGCTCTGCTCGAGTGGCGGCCGTCATCATGTCATGACCTGGCGGACGGCACCCTCGCTGTGGAGTTCGCCTTCGATGCCGGTCGTTTCCACATCGCCAACGCTCTTGATGAGAACAGCATCGATGTCGGCGATGCCCATCCAGAATTCGTGCGGCACCGATTGGTATCTGACGCGTAGCCCTCCCAAGAGAGGTGCCCGGACCAAGGGGTAGGACCCTGCAGGCTGCGTGGCGGGAATGATCACTCTTGAGAGTGAGGGCAGCGGGCGGACGGATCCGGATAATGGGCGGATGTTTGCGGCGGGCCGGACCGACAGGATGGTTGACGGGGCGCTCGCGGTGGGCGTGGTCCTGGCCACGGTGATGCCGCTTGTTCTGCCCGATCCCGATCCGTGGTGGATCATCGGGCTGGGGCTGCTGGCGTCGGTGCCGGTGGTGTGGCGCAGGCGGGCGCCGATGGTGGTGGCTGTGGTGGTCGGGGCGGCGATGTCGGTGTTGGTGACATGGGAGAAGCCGTTGCTGCCCTTCGGGCCGCTGCTGGCCGTCTACACGATCGCCGACCTGAGTCCCACGTGGAAGAGGCTGGCGGCGATTCCGGCGATCGTGGCGACGGTGGGGACCTCGTTGGTGCTGCCGGGGGAGAACGACGAGACCTTTCGGCTGGTGGGGACCGCCTTCGTGGCCGCCTACGCGCTGGGCACCAGTGTCAGGGCGAGCCGCTCGCGAGCCGCCGAGCTGACCGAGCGGGCGCGGCGGCTGGAGCAGGAGCACATCGCGGCGGCGGCCGAGGAACGCACTCGGATCGCGCGCGACATGCATGACATCATCACCCATTCCGTTGGGCTGATGGTGGTCCAGGCCGAAGCCGGGCCGGTGGTGGTGCGCGGCGACCCGGACAGGGCCGAAGCGGTTTTCGACGCGATCGCCGACATGGGAAGAGGTGCGCTGGCCGAGCTCCGGGGGGTGCTCACCACGCTGCGGACCCCTGGCGAAGGCGGCGGACCGGTGTGCGGCCATGACGGCGACGGCGGACCGGTGTGCGGCCATGCCGACGATGGCGGACCGGTGTGCGGCCATGCCGAAGAGCGCCTGAGCGAGTCACTGTTCCAGCCGCGTCTGGCCAACCTCCCCGCGCTGCTCGACCGCAGCGGTCTCGATGTGGTGAGTACGACCGCCGGTATCCCGCGCCCGGTCGCCGAAAGCGTTGAGGCGGCCGTCTACCGGATCGTTCAGGAGGCGCTCACCAACGTGCGCAAGCACGCCGGGACGCGTGCCGTACGCCTCGCTCTGACCTGGGGGGAGCGCCTGACGGTGGAGATCACCGACGACGGGCGAGGGCCGGGCGAGCGCGGCGGGTACGGGCTGGCCGGGATGCGAGAGCGGGCGGCGGCATGCGGCGGGACGCTCAGGGCCGAGGCTGGGCGGGACGGGGGGTTCACGGTGAGAGCCGAATTTCCGCTTGAATAGCCCGCATGTTGCGGGTGCTCATCGCCGACGACCAGGACCTCTTCCGTGCGGCGTTCGGGCTGATCCTGGGGGCGCAGCCGGACATGGAGGTGGTCGGCGAGGCCGCCGACGGCGAGGAGGCGATCGCCGCGGCCCGGCGGCTCCGGCCGGACGTGGTCCTGATGGACGTGCGCATGCCGGGCAGGAACGGCATCGAGGCGACCAGGGAGATTTGCGCCACCACCACTGCCAAGGTGCTCGTGTTGACCATGTTCGATCTCGACGAGTACGTCTACGACGCGGTCCGGGCGGGGGCGAGCGGTTTCCTGCTGAAGGACATCCGGCGCGACGAGCTGGCCCACGCCGTCCGTACCGTCGCCTCGGGTGAGGCCCTGCTGGCTCCGGCGGCGACCAGGAGGCTGCTTGAGGACCTGGTGCGCAGACCCGCCCACGGCGTCGCCCCCCGGCTGACGGCCAGGCTGGACGCGCTGACCGAACGCGAGCGCGAAACGCTGAGGCTGGTCGCGCACGGCCTGTCGAACGCGGAGATCGCCGCCGCGCTCGTGGTCACCGAGCACACGGTCAAGACACACGTCAGCCGCATGCTCACCAAGCTGGACCTGCGGGACCGGGTCCAGGCCGTGGTGCTCGCCTACGAGTCCGGGCTGGTGGTCGCCGGCAGGAGTGACAACGGAGATCACACCCGCGAGTGACGCGCCCGCGGGGTGGGGGAAAGCACGATCATCGGCATGGAACGCATCCTGCTCACCCTCGCCTCCGCCGTTCTGACGCACTTCGGCACCGGTCTCCACCCTGTCTGGTGGCTCACCTGGCTCGCGCCGCTCCCTGTCCTGTTCCTGGCGCGCCGGGCGGGCGGGGGTACGGCTTTCGTCGCGGGGACGCTGGTCTGGCTCGTCGGCCAGGCGCGGATGTGGCCGTACTTCACCGGACCCCTTGAAATGCCACCCGCTCTGGCCGCCGCCTTCATCGTCGGCCCCGCGCTCTGTTACGGCTTGGGCGTGCTGCTCTTCCGCACCCTGATCGTGCGCGGCAGACCGCTCCTGGCGGCGTCGGCCGTACCGGCCGTCTGGGTCACCGCCGAGTACGGCATGAGCCTCGCCGCGCCGCACGGGGCCTGGTGGAGCCTGGCGTACACGCAGGCCGACGTCCTGCCCGTGCTGCAGACCGCCTCGGTCACCGGGGTCTGGGGCATCACCTTCCTCCTGCTGTTCGTGCCCGCCTCCGTCGCGGTCCTGCGGCCACGCGCGGCGATGGTCTCGGGTGTGCTGGTCGCGCTCACGCTCGGCCACGGTCTCGTACGGCTCGCGACGCCCGCCGACACCGGGGGGCGGAAGGTCGCGCTGGTCGCGACGGACGACTCCGAGCAGCTCGTCCGCCGGTACGGCGAGGCCGTGGACGCCGCGGTGGCCCGCGGGGCGGAGATCGTGGTGCTGCCCGAGAAGGTTTTCAAGACCGTCGACCTGCCGTTCGCCCGTCCGGGCGTGGAGGTGGTCGCGGGGATCGCCATGGAGACCAACAGCGCGGTGAGCTATCCCTCCGGCGTGCGCTACGACAAGCACCACCTGATCCCCGGGGTGGAGCGCCGATTCCGGCCCGGCACCGGCCTGGCCTTCCTCGACGGCAATCGGCTCGGCCTCATCATCTGTAAGGATTTGGACTTCCCCGGCCTGGTCAGGGAGTACAGCAAGGCCGGTGCCGCCGCCCTGCTCGCGCCGGCCTGGGACTTCGGCGAGGACGCGTGGCTGCACAGCCGCATGGCGGTGGTGCGCGGCGTGGAGAACGGCCTGGCGGTGGCCCGCGCCGCACGCGGGGGATGGCTCACGGTCAGCGACGACCGCGGCCGGATCCTGACCGAGCGGCACACCGACATGACGGGCATGACCACGGTCATGGCCACCCTGCCTCAGGAGGGTTCGGCCACCCTCTACACCGTCCTGGGAGACTGGGCCGCATGGGCCTCGGCAGGATTGCTGCTGCTCGCGCTCGGTGCGTCGGCCCGGACGAATCCGTGAAGTCGGAACGCCCTCTTTCGTGCCTCCGTTCTAGTGATCGTCGCAACACGCCGGCTTGAAGGGGGTGCGATCTTGCTCTGGCAGGTAGGGGCTGAAATGGTCGGCGACGATCCCCGCGATCGTGGCGGCGTCGCGGGAACCGTCGACTTCGATCACGCGGATGCCGAGCCGGTGGGCGGTGCGGACGGCGTCCTCCGCGACGAGGCGGTCCCGGGTGAGGCGGTTGGCCTGTGCGCGGGCCGGATCGCTGACGCGGTGCCCGAGTGAGGCGGCGCGCGGTAGTTCCTGGGACTGGTGCCGGCGGAACTCCGGTGTGGGCACCATGACGACCATCCGGCGCGGTGAGTCGATGACGGGGGCGACGAGTTCGGGGCGGAGTCCCCAGCCTTCGGCGATGATCGGGTGGCCTGAGACGAGCGCGCGCAGGTCGTCCAGGGCCCATTCGAACCGGTCGGGGAAACCGGCCAGGGTCGTGGCGGCCATCTCCTCCGGGGTGGTGTGGACCCACATCTTGTCCGGGTCGGGCTCGGTGGCGGGCTCGCCGAGGGCGACGCGACGGGCGATCCGGCGATCGTTGTGACCGCGGGCGTCGTGGTGGTCGTAGTGGTAGACGGTGATGCGATATCGGACGGCCAGGAGCCGGGCCACGGTCGACTTTCCGGCCCATTGGCCACCGCCGATCCACAGTGCGCGGCGCAACGTGCCGAAGGGATCCCGGACTTCGCTGTCCGCAGGGGAGTCATGGCTGGTCATCCGGTGTCCTCCTATGGTGAGGTCGGCGTCGACAACCTCATGTCACTCGCCCACGCGGACATGTTCCTGCCGATTGCCGGGTCGGGGAGGTCGTCGGGTATAGGTAAAGTCATGATCTACCTGAGACGTGCAGCGCACACCGCCGTACTCACCTTCGTGCTCGTTCCGATCACCGCCGTCCTCACCACCCCGCAGGCGGCGGCCGAACCGCGTAAACGATCACAGGCGGAGTCCGCGGCCCTCGCCCGGCGCATGCTGGCTCAGCTCAAGGTCGCCAGGCCGCTGTCCATCCGGGGCTACGGCCGCGAGCGGTTCCAGTCCCGATCGGCGCACCGCAAGAGCAGGTGCAACACGCGGGAGCTGGTCCTGGCCCGCGACGGGCGGAACGTGCGCCGCAACGCGGCCTGCCATCCGGTCAAGGGGCGCTGGTACAGCCCGTACGACGGCAAGTGGCTGAAGAGCGAGAAGTACGTGGACGTCGACCACCTGGTGCCGCTCGCCTACGCCTGGCGTTCGGGCGCCAAGCGATGGAGCCAGGCCAAGCGGCGCGCGTTCGCCAACGACCTGGTCCGCCCCGAACTGCTCACCGTCAGCCACTCCGCCAACATCGCCAAGGGCGGCAAAGGTCCGCAGAGCTGGCGCCCGCAACGTCGCGCCCACTGGTGTCAGTACGCGACCTCGTGGATCACGGTGAAGCGCCACTACCGGCTCTTCGTGACCCGCAAGGAGAAGGTGGCCCTGCTCAACATGCTCCGCACCTGCTGAGGTTGGCGTTCGCCGGGGCCACCTTCACGTCAAGACGATCGTCAGACGGCCGTGCGCGACCACTGCTGGTTGGTGCCGCTGTTGCACGGATACTGCTTGAGGATCACGCCGTCCGCGGTCGATGCGGCGGGCACGTCCACGCATTTGTTGCTGTGTCGTGCCCGGAGCTGGAAGTAGGTGCCGTTGCTGACCATCTGGAAGTGCTGGTTGTTGCCGAGGCCGCAGGTGTACTGGACGAGCTCGGCGCCGTCGGCGGTCGAGGCGCCCACCACGTCAAGACACTTTCCGCTGTGGCGGCTGACGATGCGCCAGTAGCCGCTGCCGACGTCCTGGAACTGCCACTGCTGCCACGCGTTGCCGTTGTAGGTGTACTGGCCGACGCGCGCACTGTCGTTGGTGCTCGCTCCTTGGACGTCCATGGCCTTGCCGCTGTGGCGCGCGTTGATCCTGTAGGTCACCGTCGGCGGAGGGGTGACGTCGCCGACGGCGTCGCCCCAGGCGTACCGGACCCGGTTGGCGCCGTGGCCGTTGCGGACGGTCACGCTGAGGTTGGTGCCGCTGCCGCCCATGACGTACATCGAGTACCAGTCGTAGCCGATGGTGCCCGGCTTGCCGCCGAGGGCGGGCCAGTAGGTGCCGCCCATCTGGTTGTCCCGCATGACCTGGGCCATGGCGCGGAGGTAGCGTACGAAGTTGTCGGTGCTGGTCGGGTCGGCGTAGTTGAGGCCGGTGGACATCGGCGCGCCGAACTCGGTCGCGACCGCGCGGTGGGCGCAGTTGCCCAGACGTGTCTGGATGTGGTTCCGGAACTCGTCGTAGGTCATCGGGCCGTAGAAGAAGGCGTAGTAGTGGAAGGACAGCAGCGTCGAGTTGAAGCGGCTGTCGTTGCAGATGTCCCGCAGGTCCTGGCTGAAGCCGGTGCCGCCGATGAGCACCCGGCCGGGCACCGCCGAGGTGTGATAGCCGAGCCAGTTCGCCGCGACGTTGCGCCACTCCGTCGACGAGTAGCCGTGCGGCTCGTTCATCGGCTCGAAGTAGACGTTGCTGTTCGAGCCGTACGTGTTGATCACGCTGGACCACATCGTGTTCCAGGCGGCGAGGTTCGTGATCCTGCCACCTGAGGCGGCGCCGTCCTCCCAGTAGGCGAGGATGACCTTGAATCCGCGTTCGGCGGCGGCGTCGATGGCGCCGCGGTAGGAGTTCCACCAGGTCGTGTTGGCCACGGTGTGAGTGTTGATGGGCAACCGGATGGTGTTGATGCCCATGATGTATTCCATGTGGTCGTAGAGCGAGTTGGCCTTCGCGCGAACCGTCGCGTTGCTGTCGGACTGGCTCAGTCCCTGCACGACGAGCGTGCCGGTGCTGAAGTTGTCACCCAGTACGGCCCAGTTCATGCCTCGGAACTGGCTGGTCTCGGCATTGGCCGACGGTGCGGAGACGACGAGGCTGGTCGCCGCGGTGAGCGCGGTCACCACGAGGGTGATCAGTAATCGGCGCAACGACCGAATGCGCCGCGAGGATCCTGACGAGTAACCATCAGACGCCATGATCAGTGCCATGAATGTCCAATCACTGGAGGGGGAGGGACGCCGCGGGTGTCCTTCCCGGGAATCAGTAAGGAGACGGAGAGGGGCGACATCACAGCTGCGCGCTCACGGCTGGGCTCAGAGGTAAGGGGGCGTATCGGCGGACGCACGGAGAATTGTTAGCGATAACATCTCTTCGTGCATCTCGTCCCTGTGGGCTTGGCGGTGGGGGGATTGGTCCTTGATGAAGGCCCGACGATCGGGTCGCATTCGTGTTTCTATTGTATTTCCGCAAAGTGTCAGGGTTCGCAAGGTGGGATGTCAATATCTCGTTATCAGAAATTCGTCCCCATGCGGTCGACATTCCGCGGCGGCGACGATGCCGGTCTCCGGGTCGGAGACGGCTGTATCGCCTGTTCAGCCCTCTTCGGTGCTTGGCGGCCGGAATCTCCGTGGCCACTCACGACGAGGGCGCCCTCGTCGTCCGGACGGCCACCACGCGACCGGCGAAGCTCGGGCACCACCGCCTGGGAACGCGCCGCGGAGTCCGGCGGGGCACCCGAGCGGCCGTTACGGCCTCAAGATCACCGGAGCCTGCCTGCGAGGTGGGACGGGCATACTGTCGGCCATGGCTTCTCTTGTGCACCACGTGAGCATCGACTGTGCGGACACCTACCGGCTCGGAACCTTCTGGGCCGAGGTGCTGAACACCAAGATCGGCGAAGACGACCACCCCGGTGACCCCGAGGCACTGGTCGAGACGGAGGGCGTCTCGCTCCTGTTCATCGCCGTCCCCGAGGGCAAGACGGTCAAGAACCGGATCCACTTCGACATCCAGCCCACAGACCGCACTCGCGACGAGGAGGTCGAGCGCCTGCTCTCCCTCGGTGCCACCCTGGTCGCCGACCGCCGCCGTCCCGACGGCACCGGCTGGGTCACCCTCGCCGACATCGAGGGCAACGAGTTCTGCGTCGAGCGCAGCGCCGCCGAGCGCGCCGCCACCGCGTCCTGACTCGGGGACAGCCCGTCACTCCCGGGTGGTGATCTCCTTCGCGGTGGCGAGGAGGCGTTTGGCGGTGTGTTCGACGTCCAGGTCGACCATCGACACGATGCCGAGGCTCGCCTCGAGTGAGCGTCCCTCGCCGTCGTAGAGCGGCACGGCGATGCCGACCGCGCCCGGTGTCAGGTTTCCGCGCGACACCGCGTATCCGCACTTCCGCGCCTCGACGACCGCGGCCGGGTCGTCGGCCCTGGGCGGCCGGGCGAGCATGATGGCGAGGCCGCTCGCCCCCTGGTCGAGCGGATGCCGGGCACCGCTGCGCTGGGACAGATGGAAGATCGCGTCGGACGGCTCGACGACCGCCAGCACCACGGCGTCGGCCCCCTCCGACATGACGCACTGCGTGGTGACGCCGAGCTCTTCGGCCAGCGTGCGCAGGTAGGGGATGACCGCGCGCTGGAGCTGCGGGTTGGCCTGCCGGGCGAGCTGGATCACGCCCAGCCCGAGCCGGTAGCGCCCCGAACTGCCCTCGGCGGCGAGGCGGTGACTGCGGAGCGTGGTGAGCAGCCGATAGACGGCCTGCCGGTGCATGCCCAGCGCCGTGGCCAGCTCCGCGACGGTCATGTCGCGGTCTTCCGCGGCGAGCAACTCCAAGAGCCTCAGGCCGCGATCCAAGGTCTGGGATCCGTTGCCCTGACCGGCGCCGTCTCCGGCGCGATCTCCAGCGCTCACGCCGAGCCACCTCCACCGCTGTCGGTTTTCCTAATGCGCACTGTATCTATATTGAACAAAGCCGATGTCACTTGTCGCATGAGAGTCAACTTATGACGGTCCGATCGGCTGCGGCATTACGTCCGGCTATCCGGCCGAACGCGAGACATTCGGCGATACTGCCGCCACCTGTCGGATAAAGCAGGCCATGTATTGATCCTAGCTCACCGGCGGAGTAGAGATTGTCTATCGAACCTCCGCGAATCGCGGCCACGCGTGCTTTCGTGTCGCGGCGCGGACCGCCGACCGTATGCGAGCCGCCCGGCCATAGCGGAACCGCGAAATAGCGGTCGCCGCCGAGCGGGGTCAGCGTGACGGGGTCGCGGCCGAAGTCGGCGTCGACGCCCGCCGCGCAGTGCTGGTTGTAGCGGGAGACCGTCTGCTCAAGCACGACCGGATCAAGTCCGCAGGATCGGGCCAGATCAGGGATTGACCTGGCCGAATGGATCCAGCCACGCCGCAGTTCCGCCTCGTTGTCCGCACTCCAGGCGTAGTCTCGCACCGGTCCGGCGGGGCCCGAGTAGGTCGGGACCAGCGTCGCCCGCTCGAAACGGGCTTGATCGAATATCCACCACGTCGGAATCCTCGGGTAAGTGAGCTGATCGGCATCCATCGCCAAAAGCGCCAGATGGGCGGCGTGCTGCTTTCCCGGTTCGCGGATGAATCGCCGGCCCGACCCGTCGACGAAGATCGAACCCGGTGCGGGCTCGCCCTCGGCCGGCCCGAACCGGCCTGATCCCCACAGATCGACGGCCGTTCCCCCGGTGTATCCGTCGCCGGGGAATCTCGCTACGAAATGCCCTGGCCAAACATTCATGTGCCACAGTTCGGCGCCGATTTCCGTCGCCATGACGATGCCGTCCCCGGTGTTGTGCTCGGTGCCGTAGAAATGCACCGGAGTGACCGGAAGGTAGTGCGTTTTGAGCCGTTCATCGGCCTCGTAGCCGCCGACCGCGAGCACGACGCCGCGGCGTACGCCGATCCGTCGGACCCCGTCGGCGCCGTCGGTCTCCACCCCGACGACCGCGCCTCGCGCGTCGGTGAGCAGCCACCTGGCCGCCGTCGCGTACCGGACCTCGATCCCACGCTCGGTGACCAGGCTCCGCAGGAAGCCGTGCATCGGGCAGCCGGTGTAGCCGTCGGGCCCGCTCGTGGGCTGCGCCTTGTAGACGCGGATCGACTCGTGGCCGGGCAGGGTGGGGTGCTCGCCGCGGATGTCCAGTTTGAGGTACTTGCCGCCGTGCCGGTCGAGCCAGGCCGGGGTGGCCGCCGTCTCCTCCGCCCAGGTGCGGATCAGGTCGGGGTCGATCGTGGCCAGCTCGCCGTTGACCGCGTACAGCGCGGACAGGTACTCGACCGCGCCGTCGACGTCCTCGGGCACGAGGAAGAAACCGGCGGCGTAGCGGCTGTTGGGCCGGTGGTCGTCGGCGGGTTGCTTCTCGATGACGAGCACTTCCGCGCCCTCGTCGTGAGCGGTCACCGCGGCGACCGCGCCGGCGTCGCCCAGACCGAGTACGACGACGTCGACGGTTCGATCAAAGGGACCGGTGTGGTGCATCGCGACCTCCTTGGCCGGGGGCTGTCGTCACGACTGTCCGGTGAGTCCGAACAGCTTGGCCGCGTTCTCCTTGAGGATCTTCGGGCGGATCTCGTCCCGGATGTCGATCTTGGCGAAGTCGGCCAGCCAGCGCTCCGGAGTGATCATCGGGAAGTCCGACCCGAAGAGCACCTTGTCCTTGAGCAGCGTGTTCGCGTACTGCACCAGCTGGGGCGGGAAGTATTTCGGCGACCACCCTGACAGGTCGATGTACACCTTCGGCTTGTGCATGGCGACCGAGAGCGCCTCGTCCTGCCAGGGGAACGACGGGTGCGCGAGGATGATCTGCAGGTCGGGGAAGTCGGCGGCCACGTCGTCGACGTGCATCGGGTTGGAGTACTTCAGCCGCAGCCCGCCGCCGCCCGGGGTGCCCGCACCGGCGCCGGTCTGGCCGGTGTGGAACAGCGCGGTGAGCCGGTGCTCGGCGATGACCTCGTAGAGCGGGTAGGCCATCCGGTCGTTCGGGAAGAAGCCCTGCGTGGTGGGATGGAACTTGAAGCCGCGGACGCCGTGCTCCTCGATCAGCCGCCTGGCGGCCCGCACGCCCGCCGCGCCCCGATGCGGATCGACGCTCGCGAACGGGATGAGCACGTCGCCGTGCAGTGCCGCCTGTTCCGCGATCTCCTCGTTGGTGGGCGTCTGCTCCCGGCCGCTGACGTGCATCGAGTCGACGCCGAAGACGATCGCCGCCATGTTCCGCTCGCGGTAGTACTCGGCGATCATGGGGACGGTGAACCTCTTGACCGCACCGGCCTTGAAGTAGTCGGCCATCGCCGCGAAGTTGTCGTTTCCCGGCTTCGGCGCCTCGTGGACGGAGAGCTGCACGTGGGTGTGCACGTCGATCGCGTCGAGCGCGGCGATGTCCATCATGTCGCCTCGCCTTCGTCGGAGCTGATCGCGATGGTGGTGCCTGACATGTCCGTCACGTCGCCTCGCCTTCATCGGAGCTGATCGCGGTGGCGGTGTCTGACATGTTCGTCACGTCGCCTCGCCCTCGTCGGTGACGATCGCGGTGGCGGTGCCGGACAGCACCTCCACGCCCGCCGCGTTCACCGCCGAGACGGTGAGCTCGGCGCGTCGTTGCCCGTCGACCGTGTCCACCGAGGTCACGGTCGCCGTCGCGGTGATCGTGTCGCCGGGCCAGACGGGCGCCTTGAACCGGGCCCGGTAGCGCCGGATGTTCTCGTGCCCGAACCAGTCGGTCAGCACGCGGCCGGCCAGGCCCATGGTGAGCATCCCGTGCGCCATGACGGTCGGGTTGCCGGCGATCTGGGTGGCGAACGGCTCGTCGGTGTGCAGCGGGTTGAAGTCGCCACCGGCACCGGCGTACATCACGATCTGCGTCCGCTTGAGGTCCGTCACGACGACCCGGCGCACTTCCTGGTCGGTGGTCACGGTCATCGGCCCGCCTCCGGGGTGTCGTCGCTCTTGGGGGTGACCGTAACGGAGACCGTGGTCGAACGGGCGACCAGCTCTTCCTCGGCGTCGAAGAAGTCGACGTGCCGTTCGGCGAAGTTGAGCACGCCCTTCCCACCGGTCTTCTGCCACGTCTTTCCCTCCCGCTTGCGGGCCGTCAGTGTCTCGCCGATCCGGAGCGGGCGGAAGTACTCGAACTCCTGCTCGGCGTGCAGGCCGCCGCCTCCGCCGGACGACACGCCGGGTCCGGACCCGGAGCCGTTCCAGGGCCGGTCGGGGCGCATCCGCAGCCCCCAGTCCGGGTCGAACTGGGCGAAGGCGATCGGGAAGGTCGGCGGGACCACGTCGGCGTCCTCGCCCAGGGCGCGGGCGAAGGCCCGCACATGGCCCTGTTCGATCGGGAACGGTATGCCGGTCACGAGGCTGTCTCCTCTGCTTGCAGGTGGCGGGTCGCCACGTCACGGGCCGACGCGCGGTTGATCTTTCCGGCCGGGCTCCGAGGGAGCGAGTCCACCCTGACGATCCGGCGCGGGCGCTTGTAACCGGCGAGCCGCTCGGCCACGTGCCTGCTCAGTGTCTCGTCCTCGATGTCGCCGAGCGCGCTCGCCGGGGCGACGACGGCGGTCACGATCTGGCCCCAGCGGGGGTCGGGAACGCCGACGACGACGGCGTCGGTGATCTTCGGGTGGGTGAGCAGCGCCTCTTCGACCTCCTCGGGGAAGACCTTCTCTCCCCCGGTGTTGATCACGCCGTCGCCCCGGCCGAGCAGGATCAGCCTGCCGTCGGCGTCCAGCGAGGCGAGGTCACCGGGCGCCGAGTAGCGGACGCCGTCGATGACCCGCCAGACCCGCGCCGTCCGGTCCGGGTCCTTGAGGTACCCGACCGGCTGGGGTCCGGCGCTGGCCAGGATGCCGATCTGCCCGGTGCCCGGGGTGATGTCCTCGTCGTTCTCGTCGAGCACCCGGGCGACGGGGGCGAGCGTGAACCGCCCGTCCACCAGGTCGGCCTCCGAGCGAGCCAGGGCCATCCCGAAGGGGCCGCCCTCCGAAGCCGAGATGTTGTCGATCAGGGTGAGGTCGCCGCCGTGCCGCAGCAGTTCCCGCTTGACGCCGACGCTCCACACGACGCCGGAGCTGGTCATCTTGCGCAGGCTGCCGATGTCGTACGGCTTGCCCGCGCTCTGGGCGGCGGCGAGGGAGTCCACCAGCGGGCGGCCGAACGCGTCGCCGACGATGACCATCTCGGTGACCGCGTTCTGCTGCACGGTCCGCCACACCTCGTCCGCGTCGAGGGATTTGGAGGTGCAGAAGCAGATCGTGCCGCCGCCGTACAGGGAGCGCAGCGTCTGCAGCAGGCCGGTGCCGTGGATGAGCGGCGACATCGGCAGCACGACGGGGGCGGTGAACCTCTCGTGCAGTTCGCGTACCCGCGCCCGCACGTCGTCCGGTGTCTTCGGCGCGTCCATACCGTGCTGGCGGAAGACCGACGCGATGATGCCCAGCAGCCCGTCACGGTCCCAGACGACACCCTTCGGCCGGCCGGTCGTGCCGCCGGTGAGCAGGATGATGCCGTGCGGAGAGTCGGTGTCCGTCTCCCGGTGGACCGGGCCGTGCTCGGCCGCCCACTCGAAGGACAGCGCCGGTGCGGGCGGCTCGCCTGCCGATCCGACCTCCATGAGCAGGTTCAGGCCGGGAAGGTCGTCCATCCGCCGAACCTGGTCGGCCAGGCCGGTGTCGTAGACGAAGGCGACCGCGTCGGTGTAGTCGAGCACGTAGTGCAGCTCTGGGGCGAGATAGCGATAGTTGATGTTGACCGGCTGCGCGCCCAGCTTGAACGCGGCGAGGATGGTCTCCAGGTACGCGAACGAGTTGTACAGGGAGATGGCGACGGTCGAGCCGACGCCGACCCCGTGTTCCGACAGCACCCCGGCCAGGCGGGCGGCGCGGGCCTCCAGCTCGGTGTAGCCGATAGACCGGTCGCCCTGGATCATCGCGGGCCGATCCCCCGCGGCCTCCGCCGCGGCGCGCAGGGCCGTGGCGATGCTCATCTTCCGCTCGGTGAAGGAGCCGGTGAGGGAGTCGGCGGGGGAGGAGGTGGGGATGGGATCAGGCAAGGTGGCCTCCGATTCGGGTGTGACCGCGTAGCAGATCGCGCGAGATGATGAGCCGCTGCACCTCGTCGGTGCCTTCGAAGATGCGCATCGCCCGGACGGCGCGATACCAGCCTTCGAGGGGAAGCTCCTTGGTGTAGCCCATTCCGCCGTGGATCTGCAGTGCCCGGTCCACGACGCGGCCGACCATCGCGGTGCAGAAGAGCTTCGCCATCGCCGACGCGTGTCTGGCGTCGGCCCCCCGGTCGACGTCCCAGGCGGCCCGGAGGGCGAGCCATCGGGCCGCTTCGAGCTCGGTCTCCGAGTCGGCGATCATCCACTGGATCGCCTGGTTCCTGCCGATCTTGCGGCCGAAGGTCTCGCGCAGGCCGGCGTAGTCCACCGCCATCGTCAGGCAGCGCTCGGCGATGCCGACGCAGTGCGCGGAGATCACGTAACGTCCCTTGCCGACCCAGCGCATGGCGAGCTGGAAGCCGCCGCCGACCTCGCCGAGGACCTTGCCGGCCGGCACCCGTACGTCGTCGAAGGAGAGCGAGGCGGGCTGGTGCCAGCTGCCCATCGTGCTGATGGGCGAGGAGGTCCATCCCGCCTCCCGGTCGACGAGGAACGCGGTCGCCCCGTGGTGGGCACCCTTGTCCCGGTCGGTGAGCGCGATGACGATCGCGTAGTCGGCGTCGTGGCCGTTGCTGATGAAGGTCTTCTCGCCGCTGATCAGCCAGTCGTCGCCGTCCCGCCGCGCGTACGTGCTGATCGCCCCGGCGTCCGATCCCGCGCCCGGCTCGGTCAGCGCGAAGCAGCCGAGGCGCTCGCCCTCGATCGTCGGCTTCAGGTACTCCTCCTGCTGGGCGGCGTCCGCGCCGTACAGGATGTTGTCGGCCTCCCCGCCGAAGCGGAAGGGCACGCAGGTCTTCGCGAGCTCGATGTGGATCAGCGACTGGGTGACCGCGGGGAGCGCCATCCCGCCGTACTCCTCGGGTGTGCTGAGTCCCCAGAAGCCGAACTCGCGTGCCTTGGCCCGCAGCCGGCGCTCCTCGTCCCTCGGCAGCCTGGCGCCGCCCTCGCGCACCAGCCTGAGGAAGTCCTCCTCAAGCGGGAGGAGTTCCTTGGCGACGAAGGCGCGCACGGTGTCGCGGATGTCCCGCTGTTCGTCACTCAGCTCGAAGTCCATCGGGTCTCCTTCGGTACGCCGGTCATCGGGCCCGAGGCGGCAGGTCGTGGGCGCGTACGTTGGAGATCATCGCGGCGTCCATCATCCAGGTGTGGGCCCGCAGCGGGTCCGCCACGATCTCCGACATCTGGAGCTGGAACCTGCGCCGCTCGGACTCGTCCTGCTCGGCCATCGCGGTGGTCGTGCGGTGGGTGATCTCCTGCACCGCCTCGACCGCGGCCTTGCGCCTGCGGTGCGCCCAGGCGTCCAGCACGTCCGGGGCGGCCTCGCCGCGGAGCACCGCGCTGAGCTGGACGGACAGGTCGAACGCGTCGTGGATGCCGCCGTTGAGCCCCATGCCGCCCATGGGGCTGTTGACGTGCGCCGCGTCGCCGAGCAGCAGCACCCGGCCCCGGCGGAAGGTGTCGGCGACCCGCTGGTGCACGGAGTAGACCTTCCGTTCGCGCAGCGGCAGCTCGGGGTGGTCGCCGAAGACGCCGCGCAGCCGGTCGGCGACGTACCGGTCGGAGACGGCCTCCTCGCCGGTGACGTGGGGCGGCACCGAGACGACGAGCCGCCAGACGTCCGGCACCCGGAGGATCAGCAGGTGCTCCACCGGGTCGGCGATGTAGTTGACGTCACAGATCCCCGGCAGCAGCGTCTCCACCGGATAGTCGATGCTCAGCACGAGATAGCGATGCTCGTAGGTGAGCCCCTCGAACGAGCTGCCGAGCGCCTTGCGGACGGTGCTGCGCGCACCGTCGGCGGCGAGCACCCAGCGGGCCGCGACCTGCTCCCCCGACGCGGTGGTCAGCAGCGCGTCGTCCTCGCCCTGACGCACGTCCGTCACGCCCGTGGCCAGCCGCAGGTCGACCGGGGCGGGACACTCGCTGATCGCGTCCTTGAGGATCTGGGTGTACTTGTACTGTTCGAGCTGCAGTCTGAAGGGATAGTCGGTCTCGTCGGCGAGTGTGCCGAAGTCGAACTCCGCGATCAGCCCGTCGCGGCGGTCGTGCACCTGGTACTTCCGCGCGACGATGCCGGCCTCCAGCATCGTCGTGACGACGCCGAGGTCGCGGGCGATCTCGATCGTCGGCGGGTGGAAGGTCGAGGCCCGCCACTCGGTGCTGAGCCGGTCGCTCTCCTCGAAGACGGTGACGGACGCGCCGCGCCTGGCCAGCGCGAGGGCCGCGGTGAGCCCGACCGGGCCGGCGCCGACCACGGCCACGTCGAGGGTGCCCATCAGTTGCTCCACTCGGCGATGTGGTCGCACATGACCCTGGCCAGGTCGGGACGGCCCTGGAAGTAGTGGTCCGCCTCCTTGATCTCGACCAGCTCGCGCCTGTCGTGCGCGACGGCCTCGTACATGGTGCGGGCGTGGCTGGGGAAGGCGGCGCAGTCGGCCGATCCGTACACGACCATGACGGGCGCCTGCACCTGGGGAAGGGCGACGTAGGCGTTGGCCCGGCTGTGGTCGTAGCTCCACTGGCTCAGCCAGGAGCGCAGGCTGGTGAGGTGACCCAGCGACGCCGGCTGGAAGTTGGCCGCCCAGGGGCTGCCCCACAGGGTGCCGGTCCGCCGGTCGGAGGGGTCGAGGGCGAGGTCGAGGAAGCGCGGGTCGGCCGCCGTGCCGTGCACGACGAAGGGCAGGTCGTCGGGTGCGACCTTCTCCCCGTCCGCCGACTCGCGGATGTGTCCGCGCAGCGCTTCGAGCTGTTCGGTGACCCAGCCGGAGATCCGGCGGTTGCGGTCGATCTGGGCGCGGCGGTAGCGCTCGACGAACTCCTCGCCGTAGGCCGGCCCGTTCGCGGGGTTGAACATGTCGAGCGAGTCGTCCCGGTCGAAGGGCCGCTGCTCGTCGGTGACGGCCGGGTCGAGTCCTTCGGTGTAGACGACCGCCCGGCCGGGGTGCGCCATGGCCATGACGACCTTGTCGGCCGGGATGAGCCCGGCGCCGGCGAGGTCGACGGGGTCGCCGGCCGGGGTGTGGGTGATGGTCGGGTTCTCCGCCTGCGCCTGGTAGAGCGCGGCGAGGCCGCCGCCGCCGGAGTTTCCGACCAGGACGATCCGCTGGTAGCCCAGCTCGCGAAGGTGCCGGATCGCCGCGCCGATGTCCAGGAGGCAGTTCTCCATGATGAGCGCGGAGTCGTTGCCGACGTAGCGGGTGGCGAGCCCGACCGCGGCCACCCCGCGGTGGGCGAGCTCTTCCAGGGCGTAGTGACCGATGAAGTTGGACGCCGGATGCACGATCAGCACGGCGGTCGTGGGGGGCCGCAGATCGTTTTTCCAGAGGGTGGCCCAGATCTTCCCGCTCATCCGGGCGACACCGGAGTTGATGTCCAGGCGTCCGCCGGGCGTCATCGGTATGGGGAGTAGTTCGCGGGACAGCACGAGGCGGCTCCTGATCAGCGCGGATGGGGCGGGGATGGGGTCGGTGGCCGTGCGCTATCCGCGCGCGGTCCACTTCCGCAGCGTCTCGACGCCCGCGCGCGCGTCGGCGTCGTCGAGGGGGCGGGTCTGCAGTGTCAGCTCGATCCGGACCCCGTTCGGGTCGAAGAGGTAGAGGGACTCCCAGACCCCGTCGTGGTCGACGATGCCCACCGTCTCCACGCCCTTGGCCGCGAAGTGCGCCTGCCACTCGTGGAGCTCCTCCATGGAGTCGACGTTGAGTGCGATGTGCCGGACCCAGGAGGGCACCGAGTCGGGGCCGGGGTTGGGCATGTCGTCGACCTCGAAGAAGGCGATGGCGCTGCCGTCGCCGAGCCCGAAGAAGGTGTGCAGGTAGGGGGTGCGGGCTCCGCTGGAAGGCACCTCGTTCAGCTGGATCGCGGTGAGCAGCTCGCACTTGAGGACCTCGGTGTAGAAGTCGTGCGTCGCCTGGGAGTCCCACGTCGGATAGGCGATGTGGTTGAGCGAGCGGGGTGCGCGGAGATCGGCTGTCGCCATCATCTGATCCTCAGTGTGTCAATTATCGGACAAGTAGTCCGGAATTTGAATTGATTGTCTGTTCGTGCATGTCAACTTGTCAACTGCGCTCCGAAGGGATCACCACGCCGCGCAGCGCCTCTCCGGCCAGCAACCGGTCGTAACCCTCCTGCGCGTCGGCGAGGCCGAACGTGCCCGAGACGTACTCGTCCAGTGGCAACCGGCCGTCCAGATAGAGGCCCGCGAGCAGGGGCAGGTCCCGTGAGGCCACGCAGTCTCCCCAGATCGAGACCCGGATCGACCCGCCGGTGAGGAACAGCCGTCTCAGCTGCACCTCGGCCAGGTCCCCCTGCTTCGGGGCGCCGACGATCACCAGCCGTGAGCCGGGAGCCCGCAGGCCGTCCGCCGTCGCGAAGGTGGCGGGCCCGCCCACCGCGTCCAGGACGACGTCCGCGCCCATGCCGTCGGTGAGTTCGCGTACGCGTTCTCCGGGCTCCTGTCGGGACGCGTCGATCAGGTGGGTGGCGCCGAACCGCTCGGCGACGGCGAGTTTGCCGGGATTGGTGTCGATCGCGATGATCCGCCGCGCCCGCGCGTACGCGGCCCCGGCGACGGCCGCGATCCCCACGCCGCCGCATCCGATCACCACCACGTCGTCGGCCGGCCCGGTCTCGGCGGTGTTGACCGCCGCGCCGAAGCCGCTGGGCACGCCACAGCCGAGCAGCGCGGCTATCCGAGGCGGCACCCTCGGGTCGATCGCGATCGCCTGCCGGGCGGGTACGACGACCCGTTCGGCCAGGCCGCCGATGCCGAGCACCGGGGTCGCGGCGGCGCCGTCGCCGAGGCCGACCTTCGGCCGGCGGGGCAGCCGCGACGCGCACGCCGAGAGCCGTCCCGCGTGGCAGTGCTTGCAGGTCCCGCAGGCCACCATCGGCGCGACGACGACACTGGCACCCGCCACGACGCCCGTCGCGTCCGGCCCCAGGGCCTCGACGACGCCGGCCACCTCATGGCCGACCAGGTAGGGGAAGTCGGTCCCCGACGTGCCGTGCATGAAGTGCACGTCGCTGTGGCACAGCCCGCAGGCGGTCACCCTGATCAGCACCTCGTCGCCGGTCGGCTCCCGTAGCGGGATGTCCTCGACGTTCAACGGCCCGTGCGCCTCTCGGACGACGGCGCCTCGGTAGTGAGCGGGCATGGATCACTCCTCGGATCGGGGTGGCTGAAGGTCAGTACCAGCGGGGCGCGTCGGCCGCGGCGGTGTCCACGATCACCGTCTTGAGCTCCGTGTAGGCCTCGTGCCCCACCCGGCCGAGTTCTCGGCCGACGCCTGACAGGCCGACGCCGCCGATCGGGGCGTCCAGCGCCAGCGCCCCGTAGGAGTTGATCCAGAAATAGCCCGACCGCACGGCTCTGGCGGTCGTGAGCGCCCGGTCCAGGTCACGGGTCCAGCAGCCGCCCACCAGGCCGAACGGGGAGTCGTTGGCGAGCGCGACCGCCTGCTCCGCGCCGCTGAACCGCTGGACGGTGAGGACCGGTCCGAAGACCTCGTCGTACACGATGTCGGGCACCCGCGGCAGTCCCGAGGGGATCTCCAGCACGGTGGGCGCGACGAACGCGCCGTCGGGATGGACGTCGGCCGGCCGGCCACCGCCCGCCAGCACGCGCGCGCCCTGCTCCACGGCCGTGTCGATCATCGCGCGGACCCTCGCCGCCTCCCCCTCCGAGATCAGCGCGCCCAGCTGGGTGTCCGGCGCGAACGGGTCGCCGACCCTGATCGAGCGCGCCACGTCGGCGACCCGTTCGACGAACGCGTCCGCGACCGGGTCCTCGACCAGGAGCCGGGAGCCGGAGAAACATCGCTGACCGGCGTTGCGGAAGATGCCGCCGACCGTGGCGTGCAGGGCGGCGTCCAGGTCCGCGTCGGCGTAGACGATGTTCGCGGACTTCCCGCCGAGCTCCAGCAGCACCCGTTTCACCCCGTCCGCCGCCGAGGCCATCACCTGCCGGCCGACCGAGGTGCTGCCGGTGAACGACACCATGCTCACCCCGGGATGCTCGACCAGCCGGCGGCCCACCTCTCCCGCGCCCTGGACCACCTGGACGAGACCGTCGGGGAGTCCGGCGGCGGTGAGGATCCTGGCGAACACCGGCGCCGCGAGCGGGCTGAGCTCGGGCGCCTTGATCACGATCGCGTTGCCCGCCGCGAGGGCCGGGCCGGCCTTCTGCGCCGCGAACATGAGGGTGGTGTTGAAGGGGATGATCGCCGCCACCACCCCCACCGGCTCCCGGAAGGTCATCCGCAGCGTGGACCCGTCCGCCGGCAGGGTGATGCCTTCGAGGCCGGACGCCCAGCCCGCCGCACCGCGCAGGTGGGCCGCCGCCACGAAGACGTCGCCGCGCGCCTCCGCCAGCGTCTTGCCGTTGTCCAGCGCGACCAGGTGGGCGAGTCGCGGGGCCCGCGACTCGATCAGGTCGGCGGCCATCCGCAGGATCCGCGCGCGTTCGTGCGGGGAGGTGCGCGCCCAGGCGGGCTGGGCCGCGACCGCGCCGGCCACGGCCTCGTCGACGAAGTCGGCCGTCGCCGCCTCGACCTCGGCGATCGGCGAGCCGTCGCCCGGATGACAGGTCGTGAAGACCGGCCCGCCGCCACCGCGCAGAGCCCCGCCGACGAAGCTGTGCGCCGCCGGTAACTCCGCGACGGCGAGGTGCTCGGACAGGTTTGTGCTCATCGAGGAGACTCCTTGGGCGGATCCGTGGCGTGGCCCAGGTGCATGTGCGGTCAGAAGCGCGACTACCTGCCGGACCAGTGCTCTTTACCTCATCTGCTCACGAACGCTACCATCAAAATTCAAATATAGGACTCGTCGTCCGATAAATGGAATCAGGAGATCTCGTGGAGTTCACCAACCTCGGTCGCAGCGGTCTGACGGTCAGCCGGCTGGTGCTCGGCACCGACAACTTCGGCACCCAGACGACCGAGGAGGACGCGTCCAAGATCATGGATCACGCCCACGAGCTGGGGATCAACCTGATCGACACGTCCGACGTGTACGGCTGGCGGTTCGGCGAAGGACTGACCGAGCAGATCATCGGCCGATGGCTGTCCACCGGCGGGGGCCGCCGTGAGCGCACCGTGCTCAGCACCAAGCTGTACGGCCGGATGTCCGAGTGGCCGAACCACGCCGGCCTGTCCGCCCTGCACATCCGGCGCGCCTGCGAGGCGTCGCTCCGGCGGCTGCGCACCGACTACATCGACATCTACCAGATGCACCACATCGACCGATCGACTCCGTGGGACGAGATCTGGGAGGCGATGGACGTGCTCAAAACCCAAGGCAAGATCGTCTACGTGGGGTCGTCCAACCAGCCCGGCTGGCACCTCGCCGCCGGGCAGGAAGCCGCCGCCCGGCGCGGCCGCCCCGGTCTGGTGAGCGAACAGACCATCTACAACCTGCTCGAACGCACCGCCGAGCTGGAGGTCCTGCCCGCCTGCGCGCACTACGGCGTCGGCATGATGCCGTGGTCGCCGCTCGACGCCGGCCTGCTCGGCGGGATCCTCCGCAAGGAGCGGGAGAACCAGATGGGCACACCGCTCCCCGGAGCCAAGGTGGCGACCCACCGGGGCAAGCGACTGATCAAGCTGGACCGGCACCGCGCCGCCATCCAGGCGTTCGAGGACCTGTGCGACGAACTCGGCGAGAGCCCCGCCGACGTGGCGATGGCCTGGCTGCTGGGGCGGCCCGGCGTGACCGCGCCGATCATCGGGCCGCGTACCCTCGCCCAGCTCGACGCCGCCACCCGCGCCTTCGAGGTGTCCCTGGACGACAAGACGCTCGAGCGCCTCGACACCATCTTCCCCGGTCCCGGACCCGCGCCGGAGGCCTACTCCTGGTAGGCCCCCGGGCGGGCGCCCGGTTCAGCGGAACGTCTGCTGGAGACCCAGGAGGCGCCGGGCGCCCAGCTTGTCCAGATACTCCTGGTGGTCGTCGACCGAGAACACGTACTTCTCCAGATACTCCTTGGTCCGGTCCTGGGCGGCGAGGTCCCGGTACTCCACCAGCTGCTCACGGTCGTAGGCGTAGTGCCCCGGCGAGGACAGCGGGTGCGAGCCGTAGGGCGCGTGCGCGACGCTGTCGACGATCGCGCCGGGGATGGACACCAGGCGCGGATCTGGGGCCGGGGCGTACTCGTCCAGAATCTCGTCCGAGCTGATGACGACGTGGTCGCACGCCTTCGCCATCACGTCCTCGAACCGCCGCTGGCCGAAGACCTGCGCGTTGCCCTTACGGTCGGTGACCTGCGCGTGGAACAGCCCGTAGTCGGCGCGCAGGGCGGGGATGGTGGTCACCGTCTTTCCGGTGTACGGGTCGGTCGTGGACCGGATGTCCTTGTTGACCTTGGGCAGGTCGGTCCCCTCGTAGAGCGCGGGCAGCGGCAGGAACGGCAGCCGGCTGGCTCCGGCCCGGAACCCGTAGACGATGTAGGCCTCGTCCGCCTCGACGATCTCGATCGACCGGCTCTCCGCGGCGCGGCGGTAGTTCGGCGCCATGCCGAGGAACTCCAGCCCCACGTAGGAGACGTGCAGCCGCCGGACGCAACCGGCGGCGATCAGCATGTCCACCGGCGGGCCGCCGCTCGGCGTCGGGATCAGCTCCAGATCCTTGACCCCGCGCCGGATCAGCGCGTTCACCAGCGCCATCGGGCTGTTGTGGGAGTGCACGCCGCCCAGCGCGATCGTGGCTCCGTCGGGGATGCCGGCGACCGCCTCCTCGGGGGTCGTCACCTTGTTCGCGCTCATCGCCTGAACTCCTTAACCGGACCGGCGTCGCCGCCGGTCGTCACCTCGCCGAGCAGGCGCACCTCGGTGACGCGCTTCAGCTCGGCTCTCCTGATCTTGCCGCCCTCGTCGACCGGCAGGTCGGTCACGAACTCCACCTCGCGGGGCCGCTTGTAGCCGGCGAGCCGTTCCGCGCAGTAGTCGAGGACCTGCTGCTCCGTCAGTTCCTCACCCGGCGCCCGCTGCACCAGCGCCTTGACCGACTCGCCGAACCGCTCGTGCGGCACCCCGATCACCGCGGCGCGGGCGACGCCGGGGCAGGCCTGCAGCACCGCCTCGACCTCGCCGGCGTACACGTTCTGCGCCCCCGACCGGATCACGCCCTGCGCCCGGTCGGCGAGATAGATGTAGCCGCGCTCGTCCCGCCAGGCCATGTCGCCGAGCCGGAGCCAGCCGTCCTTGAGCACCGCGCGGGTCACCTCCGGCTGGCTCCAGTAGCCGGAGAACACGCTGGTCGCGCGGATCCGCATCTCGCCGGTCTCCCGTACGGCCACCTCGCGGTCCTCCGCGTCGAAGATCTTGACGTCGGCGAACGCGGCCGGTCTGCCCACCGGGACGATGGAGGCGGCCTCGGTGCGCAGGAAGTTGCGGTGGTCGTCCGGGGTGAGCAACGCCACGAAACCACCCGCCTCCGTCGCCCCGAACGCGTGGTAGAACTCCAGGTCCAGCGCCTGGGCCAGGGACCGGATCAGGCTCCAGGACACCGACGCGCCGCCGTACCCCACCAGCTTGAGCGCGCCCGCGCGGCGCAGGTCGAGGTCGGGCAGCGCCCGGACCAGGTCGACCAGCATGGTCGGTACCAGGAAGGCGTGCTCGACCCCGAACCTGTCGACGTCGTCGACGAACGCGGCCGGGTCGAAGCGCCGGCGCAGCAGCAGCGGGACGCCGAGGTAGGCGGTGGTCGTCACGAAGGACGCGCCGACCCCCAACGTCAGCGGCACCGAGATCCAGGTCGGGCCGCCGCGTGGCACGTTCACCTCGCACAGGTAGTTGGCCGTGCTGGCGAGCTGCTGGTCGTGCGTGGCCATGCAGCCCTTGGACGCGCCGGTGGTGCCGCTGGTGTAGCGCAGCGAGCGCAGGTCGCCGCCGGTGCCGGTTTCGGGCACGTCGCCCGGGTCACCGGAGGCGACGAGGCTCACGAACGACCCTTGGTCGTCGTCGCCCAGGCCGATGGTGTAGACGCCGCGGATGCCCGGCACCCCTCTCGCGGCCTCGACCGCGGCAGGGGTGTCGCAGATGACGAGGGACGCGCCCGAGTGGGTGAGGATCCTGGCGATCTCGGGCGCGGTGAACCGGGTGTTGATCCCCACGGTGATCAGGTTCGCCTTCCACGAGCCGTGGAAGGCCGTCACGATGTGGTGGCAGTTGGACATCACCAGCGCGACCCGCTCCTGCGCGCGGTATCCGAGCCCGATCAGCGCGTTGGCCAGCCGGTTGGTCTCGATGTCCAGCTCGGCCCAGGACAGCTGGGCCTGGTCACAGATGACTGCGGGCAGCGGGCCGCGTCGTACCGCGTTCTGCCGCAGAAGGTTCTCGATTCGCATGGGTGTCCGTTCGTCAGCGGCCGAGTGCCCGCTCGACCAGGTCGGCGATGAGGTCGGGGCGCTCGATGTGGACGTTGTGCCCCGCGCCGGGCAGCACGGTGACCTGATGGCCGAGCACCTCGGCCATGTCCGCCGGGTCGATGCCGGGGTCGTGGTCGCCGCAGGCGAGTTCGACCGGGCAGGTCACTGTGAGCATGCGCGCGGCGAGTTCGGGGCCGGTGGCCGGGGCGGCCCTGGTGATACCGGGGTCGGCGGAGAGCGCGTAGCCGCCGTCGCGGGCCGTGACCCCGCCGGCGCGGTCCTCGTCGGTGAACGCGGGGCCGCGCAGACCCGCTATCCGCCCGAACAGCTCGCGAGCCTCTTTCTCCTCGGGAAAGATCCGGACCGGCCGGTCGGCCGTCGCGGACCGCCGGGCCAGCTCCTCCTCGGTCCAGGCGACCTTCATCGCGATCACCGTCAGGGACTCGACCGTGACGCCGTGGGTCCCGTCCGCGACGGTCATCCCGACCAGCCCGCCGAGCGAGTGACCGACGACGTTCAGCGACGCGTTCTCGCCCAGGACGCCGGCGAGCGCGGCGGACACCGCGTCGGCGTACCCCTCGGGCGAGTAGTCGTCGCGATGGCCCGAGCGGCCGTGTCCCGGCAGGTCGGCGACGAGCCATCGGTATCGGGTCCCGCGCTCGCGCAGCCGCTCCAGCACCGGTTTCCAGACGGCTCCCGACGCGCCGGAGCCGTGCAGGAAGAGCACCGCAGGGCCGTCGTCGCCGCCGGACTCGAGGTGGAGGTCGCTCATCGTGCCTCCGCCTTCGTCCGCGCGAGAAATCCGAGCGCCACCTCGACGAACTCCGCCGAGCGCTCGATCTGCGGATAGTGGCCGCTGCCGTCGATCGTCTCGGTCCGCGCGTCCGGGATCTGCGCCGCGAGCTCCTGCCAGGTCGGCGCCGGCACCAGCCGGTCGTGCCGCCCCCGGACGAGACAGGTGGGCACGGTGATGCCCCCGTAGTCGCGGGCGGGCGGGCGAACATGCGGCCGTCGCTCGCCGCCGTCACGTCCCGGCGCGCGCAGATTGCCCGCCGCGGCGGTCTCCCACGCCCCGGGGACCATGCAGTACTCGTGGCGGCGGCGCAGGTAGTCTTCGCTGTCCTTCCAGCGCGGGTCGTGGAAGAGGACGTCCATCGACGGACGCAGGCCGTCGAGCGTGCCGTCGAAGTCCTCGAGCACGGCGCGGGCCTCGGCCGCGGGGGCGGCCAGACCGGTGCCCACCACGACCATCGACCGGATCGGCCACTCGGGTGACGGCCGGTTGGCGATGTCGAGCAGCAGCCGTCCGCTGAGGGACGTACCGATGAAGTCCGCGGAGTCGATCCGCAGGGTGCGCAGCACGCCGGCGACCTGCCGTCGCATGAGCCGGCGCTGGCCGCCGAAGTCGCGAAGTTTGTCGCTGTGACCGAAGCCGACGAAGTCGAGCGCCAGCACGCGACGGTGCTCGGCGAGCGCCGGGATGCAGTTCTCCCAGGCGAGCTGTGCGGAGGCGCCGTACTCGCCGCCGTGCAGGAGGATCAGCGCGGGACCGTCCCCGGCCTCCAGATAGTGGGTCGTGCAGCCGTCGGCGACGACGTGGCGATCGTGGAAGCTCATGGGGGCTCAGGCCACGGACGGGTAGCGGCGCAGCACACCGTCGCGGTCGACCTGGGTCCGGAGCAGGGTGAGCTCCTCGTCGCTGGGCGCGCCGACGGTCTGCACGTCGTCGGCGATCAGCAGCTCGAATCCGGTCGCGGCCTGGATCTTCTCGATGCTGCTCCACGGGTGCACCTTGATCAGGCGCATCCGCTTGCTCTCCGGCTCGAAGTCGAACACGCCCAGGGGGGTGAACACCCGCCGGGGCCCGTCGGACTCCGGGCGGAAGACCTTGGAGCGGGCGTCGCCGCCGTCGAGCCAGCCCGCGCCGCTGACGAAGTCGACCTTGTCGACGAAGATCTTCGGCGTGTGGTGCTGGGTGTAGATGTAGCTGGTCTTGAAGCCGCCGAGGAAGATCAGGCCGATGGTGCCAGGTCCGCGCACCTTCGGCTTGTCCCAGTCGCCGATCATGGCCATGTTCAGGTTTCCGTGCTTGTCGATCTGCATTCCGCCGAGGAACGCGAAGTCGAAGCGCATCGCCGTCTCGAAGTCCACGACGTCGTCGAGGCTGAAGTGGTATTCGCTGGTCACGAGGTTGCGGTAGTCGGCCGACGACTCGGTCAGCCGCTGGATCTTCGGGTTCATCGCGCCGCTGCCGCCGCAGAAGAAGGACAGGTTGGGCGCGTGCGTGAGCTGCGCCAGGCGCAGCCCGGCGGCGGGAATGTGCGATGCGGCGCCCACGGAGCCGAAGGCACCGTCGGCCATCTCGTGCGAAATGGAGATCGCCATCATCTCCGCCCAGGTATAGGTCGCCTCCGGCACGTGGCCCCCAATCGGGTTTGAGCGACAGCGCAGGTCGTCGCGCTGGAACATCTCGCCGGGACAAGTGCTTGTCAGAACAGCGAGTCGCATTTATCGTACAGTAAGTCCGTAATTTGTAACAATGCTATCGTGGTGGTGTTTCTGTCAAGGGTCGCCATGCCCTCGTCGGTGGCTACCGCGCAGGAGGGACAACGATGACCCGACCCGCGATCGAGCGAGTCCTGCACGGCCTCGTCGACCTGCACTGCCACTCCGGCCCCAACCCGCTGCCGCGCAGGTTCGACCACGTCCAGGCCGCCGAGGACGGTGCGCGGCTGGGCATGCGCGCCTTCCTGGCGAAGTCCCACCACCACAACACGGTGATGGACCTCCTCGCGATGGGCGACCGGCTGAAAGGCGTGAGCACCGCCGTCTACGGCGGCATCGCGCTGAACAACCAGGTCGGCGGCATCAACCCGCACGCGGTGGAGATGTGCCTGCGGATGGGCGGGCGGTGCGTCTGGTTTCCCACCATCTCCTCCGCCGCGCACGTCGACCACCACAACTCCGGCGGCGGCTTCCCCAAACCGACGATCCCCCTCACCACCACCCAGGTCGACGTACGCGGCCCGGACGGCGAGCTCATCCCCGAGGTCGGCCAGGTCATCTCGGTCGTCGCCGAGACCGGCGCGCTGCTCTCCGCCGGGCACATGGCACCCGACGACATCAGGGAGGTCTTCACCGCCGCGCGCGACGCCGGAGTCCGGCGGTTGGTGGTCAGCCATCCGAATTTCGTGATCGGCTCCGACCCGGCGCAGTGCCGGGAGTTCGTCATGCTCGGCGCCTACATCGAGCATGAGACCAGCATGTACGACCCCGAGGTGGCGAACGTGCGGTGGGGTCCGGAAGTGCTGATGGACTGGATCGAGCGGGTCGGGCCCGAACACACCGTGCTCGCCTCCGACCTCGGCCAGGTCGGCCGCCCGATGCCCGTCGACTCCTTCATCCGGGTCGGGTCCGCGCTGCTCGACCTCGGACTGCCGGAGAAGGACCTGCGGCAGATAGTCCGCGTCAACCCCTCGTACCTGCTCGGCCTGGACGACTGACGGTCCGCACCCCTCGTACCTGCTCGGCCTGGACGACTGACGGTCCGCACCCCTCGTACCCGCCCGGCCCGGACGACTGACTGTAAGGACGAACCACATGTACGGCCCCAACGACCCTCGCGCCGCGCTCAACACGGCGCCGGCCACGACGAACCCGAACGACCCCATCGCCGCGCTCGCCACCTACGAGTTCCTCGCGCTGCCGCCCGACGAGGTCACCGAGCTCGGCAGCAAGACCTGGTACGTCCGCGGCCAGAACTTCGTGCTCGCCTTCACCCGCCTGGTCCCCGGCGACGCGCTCCGCCGCGACGCGGCCGCGCAGCGGGAGGAGTACGTCGTCGTCCTCCCCCACGACGACATCACGATCGACGTGACGGCCGGCGCGGAAAGCCGGACGGTGACCGGGAGCGGCGTGGTCATCGTGCCCCCCGGCGACAGCGAGCTCACCGCGCACGGCGACGCCGACCTGGTCCGCCTGTTCGACGTCCGCACCGCCGACCTCCTCGCACGCTGCGGCAACGCCTCGGAGTACGCCGAGCCACACCCACGCGTCGCCCTGCTGGAGCCGTGGCCGGATCCGCCCGCCGGCCACCGCCTGCGCGTCTACCGCAACGCCGACTTCCCGCTGCGACCCGGCCGGTTCGGCCGCATCTTCCGGTCCAGCGCCTTCATGGTCAACTTCGGGGATCCCAAGGACGGCCCGCGCGACCCCGACCGGCTCTCCCCCCACCACCACGACGACTTCGAGCAGTGCTCGCTCACCGTCGCCGGTGACTACATCCACCATGTCCGGACGCCCTGGACGTCGAAGCGCTCCCAGTGGCGCGCCGACGAGCACGCGGCCGTCGGCAGCCCCGCCGTCGCGATCATCCCGCCGCCCACCGTGCACACCAGCCAGGCGGTCGGCGACGGCGTGCACATGCTCATCGACATCTTCAGCCCGCCGCGCGCCGACTTCTCCGCCAAGGCCGGATGGGTGCTCAACGCCGACGAGTACCCGGCCCCCGACCACATCACGACCGCATGACGTTCTTCGCGACAGCCTCCGCGCGGACGCCGAGGCTGGGCACCTGGATCAAGCTGGCGACCGTCGAGAGCGTCGACATCATGGCCGACGCCGGATTCGACTTCGTGGTGATCGACCTCGAACACTCGCCCATCGACCTCACCCTCGCCGCCCGGATGATCAGCGCCGCCTCGGCGTACGGCGTCGACCCCCTGGTACGCGTGCCCGACCACCAGGCCGGCACCATCCAGCGGGTCCTCGACGCCGGTGCCCGGGGCATCCTCGCCCCCCGCGTCGACTCGGTCACCGACGCCGAACGGGTGGTGGCGGCCACCCGCTTCCCGCCCCTCGGCCAACGAGGAGCGGGCGGCACCAGCCGCGCGGGCAGGTGGGGGCTGATGTCCCGAGACGAGTACGTCCGGGTCGGCAACGAGGACGTCGTCTGCGTCCCCCAACTGGAGAGCCCCGCGGCGATCGACGCCGCCGCCGGCATTCTCGCCGTGCCGGGGGTCGACGCGGTGTTCCTGGGCGCCGGTGACCTCTCCCTCGCGCTCGGGGTCCGCATGAACGATCCCGTGGTCAAGGAGTCGCTCGACCGGGCGCGGGCCGCGGCCGCCGCGGCGGGCAAGCCCTGCGGCGCGGCGTGTGTGGACGCGTCGTCGGCCGTCGGGACCGCCGCCCTCGGCCACCAGTTCCTCATCATGGGCAACGACGCCACCATGCTCGCCCGCACGGCCCACTCCATGACGCGGGCGTTCCGGGAGCAGATGGGCGCGACCTCATGATCGTCGGAACCTGGCGGCTGGTCGACTACGTCATGGAAGGCGAGCCCGACGACGGCGCGCGCTCCCTCGGGGACAAGCCGCTCGGCCTGCTCATCTACGGCCCCGACGGCTACATGTCGGTGCAGTACATGGCCGGAGACCGCCCGCTCCTGCGGACGGAGAACTGGCGGTGGACCACCGACGAGGAGAAGCTCGCCGCCGTACGGACCTTCGGCGCGTACGCCGGACGCTACGAATGGTCCGGCGACCGCGTCGTCCACCAGGTCGAGACCGCCGTCTACCCCAACTGGATCGGCGCCACCCTGGTCCGCCTCGCCGTGGTGGACGGTGACCGGCTCACCCTGCGCGCCGAGCGAACCCCCGGCAGGCCGCCCACCCCCATCCTCACCTGGGAGCGCATCCGATGACCCCCGCCCTGATCGACGCACACGCGCACCTGGTGACCAACGACCCGGCCTACCCGTTCAACCCGCCCGGCGGCTCGGTCAGCGACGCCGTACGCGACGATCCGATGACCGCGGAACGGCTGCTCGCCGCGATGCGCGACCACGAGCTGTCGGGCGCGGTCGCCGTCCAGCGCGCCCACGTGTTCGGCTACGACAACAGCTACGTGGTGGACTCGGCGGCCCGGCACCCCGACCGGCTCGCCGCCATGTGCGTCCTCGACGCGCAGGCCCCGGACGCGGCGCGGACCGTACGCCACTGGGCGGAGCGCGGCGCCGCGGCCGTCCGCCTCACCTCGCCGGGCGGAAACCAGCACGGCGGCACCCCTGGAACCGAGTGGTTCGCCGGAGAGCGGGCCCGCGAGGTGTGGCGGCAGGCGAGCGAACTCGGCCTGTCGATGTGCCTGCACATCTACCGCTGGAACCGCGACGAGAGCCTGCGCGCGCTCGCCGCGGTGACCCGCGAGTTCCCGGACACACCGGTCGTGCTCGATCACATCGCGAGCGTCGAGACGGATCGCCCCGCGCCCTACCCGGGGGCCGGCGAGTTGCTCGCGCTCGCCGACCTGCCGCAGGTCCACGTCAAGGTGACGACGCTCAACTTCGCCAGGATCATCGCCGCGGGCGGTGCGCCGTCGGTCGTGGTCGAATGGCTCGTCTCCCGGTTCGGCGCGGAGCGGGTGCTGTGGGGTTCGGACGTCACCCAGACCGCCGGCGCCTACGCGGACATGGTCGGGATCGCGCGCGAGTCGGTCTCCGGCCTGTCAGCGAGGGACGCCGCCCTGGTCCTCGGCGGGACGGCGGCCTCGCTCTACCGGATCGCGACGCCGTGACGGGTGACGGCTTGTCCGAGAGCGGGGTGCCTCGTCATGACGCCGTGGCGGATGACGGCCTGCCCGAGGGTGGGGTGCCTCGTCGTGGCGCCGTGACGGGTGACGGTCTGCCTGAGAGCGGGGTGTCTCGTCGCGACGCCCCGCCGGAGAGTGGGGTGCCTCTCGTGGACACCCATGTCCACCTGTTCACCCGCGCGCTGCCTCTCGCGGCGCGGGCCTGGACCCGGCCCGAGGGGGAGCTGACGGCGGACACGTTCGTGTCGATGATGGACGAGCACGGCGTCGGCTACGGTGTGCTGTCGGCGATGAGCCTGCTCGGCGACCTGAACGACTACACGATCGAGGCGTTGCGGGCGCACGAGCGGCTGCGCGGGACCGTCATCGTCGAGCCCACCGTCGATCGGTACGTCCTGGACCGGATGAAGTCCGACGGTGTGGTGGGCGTCAGGTTCCAGTGGCGACGGCTCGCCGACCTGCCGGACCTCACCGAACCGGCGTACCGGCTGCTGTTCCGGGTCGCGGACCTCGACTGGCACATCGAGCTGAACATCGAGGGCGACCGGTTGCCGCCGGTGCTGGAGCGGCTGACCGCCTCGGGGGTGAAGGTCGTCGTGGACCACTTCGGCGACCCGGACCGGGTCGCCGGCTACACGGGCGCCGGTGGCGCGGCGCTCCTGCGCGCCCTCGACACCGGCAGGGTGTGGGTGAAGCTGTCCGCGGGCTACCGCTTCGGCGTCGGCGAGGACACGCTGGCCGGTCACGCGGCGACCCTGATCGGGGCCGCCGGGCCGGAGCACGTCTTCTGGGGGAGCGACGCCCCGTTCGTCGGCGCCCGGCATCCGGTCACCTATCGTGACGCCGTCGACTCCTTCGCGCGGCTCGTCCCCGATCCCGAGATCCGCAGGCGGATCTCACTCGCCTCGCACGCGTTCTACTTCGGCTGAGCACGAGGTCTCTTTCGGTCGAGTATGTGTACTTCTTCAACCGAGCACGCGCGCTCCTGCGACCGAGGAGGCGTACTTCTTCGGCCGAGCGCGGCCGGCATGCGCCGACCGTCGCGACCGGACCGCACGGTCGAGCCGCGCAACTGAGCCGCACGACCGAACCGCACAACAGAGCCGCACGACCGAACCGCACAACAGAGCCGTCCCAGCCAGGCTGGGACGGCTCTCGCCGGTCACTTCGGGGGCGGCAGGTGGCTCTGCAGGTGCTCGGAGAACCCGGCGAAGTCGGCGGCGAGTTGCTCCGCGCTCCACCCGCCGTCGCGGTGCGTGACGAACGACTCCTTCGGGTGCGCCCAGATCGCGAACCTGTCGCCGCCGAAGCCGATGTACTGCCCGGTGACGCTGGCCGACTCGTCCGAGGCGAGGTAGACGACGAGCGGCGCCACGTCCTCGACCTTGCCGATGCCGCGCCGGCGCAGGTCGGCCGGGACCGGGCCGCCCGCCTCGACCGCGGCGACGACCTCGGTCAGCGACGGGATGGTCGCGGCCATCCTGGTCAGCGCGGTGGGCACGATCGCGTTCACGGTCACGCCCAGCTTCGCCGTCTCGGTCGACCACACCCGCACCATGGCGATGATGGCCGCCTTGGACGCGGCGTACGCCGTCTGCCCGAAGCCGCCGTACTGGCCGGCGGGTGAGCCGACCAGGATCAGCCGGCCACCGCCGCCCTGCTCGCGGAATCGGCGCACCGCGGCGCGACCGCAGGTGAAGGTGCCGCGGACGTGGCTGTCCACCACGAGGTCGAACTCCTCGTCCGTGACCTTGGCCAGCGTACGGTCGCGCAGCGCGCCGGCGTTGGTGCACATCACGTCCAGGCGGCCGAACTCCGAGACGGCCCGCTGGACCAGGGCGTCGGCCGACTCCGCGGTGCCGACGGCGCACACCTCGGCGACGGCACGCCCACCGGCGGCGGTGATCGCCTCGACGGTCTCCTTGGCGACGTCGGCGTCGATGTCGTTGACCACCACGGCGGCACCGGCCGCGCCCAGCGCCTCGGCGTACGCGCGGCCGAGGCCACGCCCTGATCCGGTGACGACGGCCACCTTGTCGTTGAGCCGCATGGGCTTCCTCTCTCTATTGCTTGCTGATCTTCACTGAGCTGTAGTGGTAGTCACCGACCACCGGTACGTCGAGGCCGGTCACCCCCTTGCGGAAGGCCGCCACGTAGGTCACGCCGCACACCGGGATCACCGGGGGTCCGGCCGCCGCGACCTCCTTGATGATCTGGTGCATCGGTGCCGCCCGCTCCGTGACGTCGTCGCTGGCCCGTGCCTTCGCCAGCAGTTCGCCGATCCCGTCCTGGGAGAAGCCGCCGGGGTTGTACGCGCCGCCCTTCGTGTAGAAGTCCGCGACGAACTGGCTCGGGTCGGGCCGACCGGCCTGTACCAGCGCCACCGTGGCGGTGAACTGGCCGGTCCGGCGAGCGGTGATCATCTGCTGGAATTCCAGGACCTTGATCGTGGCCTTGATCCCCACCTTCTGCAGCTGTGCCTGCAGTGCCTGGGCGAGGATCTGGTACGACGTGTTGGGGCCGACCTCCAGCGTTATGTCCATGCCGTTCGGCAGGCCGGCCTCGGCGAGGAGTTTCTTGGCCTTCTCCGGGTCGTAGTAGGAGGACACGTCGCTCAGTTCGGGCACGTGGGCCCAGAAGCCCTCCTGGTACGGCTGCACCGCGGAGACGCAGGCGCCCTCGTACAGGTTCTTGCTGATCGCGTCGCGGTCGATGGCGTACATCAACGCCTGCCGCACCTTGGGGTTGTCGAGCCCCTTGACGGAGGTGTTCAGCAGGATTCCGTTGAAGGTGGTGTTGGGGCCCCTGACCACGGTCAGGCCGTCCGCCTCGGCCTCCTTGATCTGGCCGGGCGTGATCGAGGTGCCGTCGGCCTGGCCCGACTTCACCGCGCGCAGGCGGGTCGTCTCGTCGGAGTAGACCGTCATCTCCAGGCCGCCGATGGTCGTCTCGGCGGCGTTCCAGTAGCCCTCGAACTTCTTGAAGGTGACCTTGCCCACCTGCAGCGTGTCGATCTCGAAGGGGCCGGTGCCGACCGGCTTGGTCGGCAGGTCCTCGGCGTCGAGCGCACCGGGCGCGACCACGATGCCGGCCTCACCGGCGAGCACGTTGATCATGTAGCCGGCCGGCTCGGAGAAGGTGAGCTTCACCTCGGACGGGCCGGTGACCTCGACCTTGTCGAGCACCGACAGCGTCGTCACGAGCGCGCCGCTCTTCTTGTACGCCTCCAGCGACGCCTTGACGGCCTTGGCGTCGAACTCCTCGCCGTTGTGGAACTTCACCCCTTCGCGCAGCTTGAGGGTGATCACCTTGTTCTCGTCGGAGAACGTCCACTCGGTCGCGAGCCCCGGCCCGATCTCACCGGCCGCACTCCGGCGGATCAGGTGCTCGTAGACCACGTCGAGGAACACCGGGTCAAGCGGCGCGGCCTTGCGGGGATCGAAGGAGGTCGGGTTGCCCGGCACGGCCCACCGCAGGATGGCCGCGTTGTCGAAGGCACCGGAGTCACCGGAGGCGCCGGAGGTGTTCGACGTCGGCCGGTCGGTCGTCCCGGCGCCACAGCCGGAGAGGGCGAGACCGGTGGCGAGAAATGCGCCGGCCGTTTTTACTGCTGCTCGTTTCACGGCTTATGCCTCCATATTTCAGAAGCGAGCTTGACTGGTATGACTGGCGACCCGCGGCGCTCTCCGGCTCCGTCGTCGACGTGCCGGCCCGCGTCCGCGTGTGCCGTGGTTCTCGGTGCCCCGTCTTCAGCCGTGACGCTGAATCACGCCCCCACCAGGTCCTGGACTTGTGCTGTGGACCGGCCTACAACCGGCTACCGGCGATCGCGGCGCCCTCCGCGAGCGCGGCGAGCTTCGCCCACACGATCTCCTCGTGGCCCACGCGCGATCCGATCCCGCAGTCGGTCCCCGCCTGCAGGTTCTCCTTGCCCACCACGCCGGCGAAGTTCGTCAGCCGTTCGGCGACGAGGAGGGGGTGTTCGACCAGGTCGGTGGCGTGGCTGACCACTCCGGGGGCGAGGATCTTGCCCTCGGGCAGTTTCACGTCCTCCCACACCCGCCACTCGTGCGCGTGCCGGACGTTGCCGGACTCGATGGCGTAGGCCTGGGTGTTGACCTTGATCAGCAGGTCCGCGATGTGTTCGAGGCCGATGTCCTGGGTGTGCGGCCGGTGACCGCTGCCCCAGCAGGTGTGCATCCGGATCTGCTCGGAGGGCAACCCGTCGATGCTGTGGTTGATCACCTCTACCGCGAACTCGAGGTAACGACGCAGGTCCTCGACCGTCCAGGTGGGGTGGAACTGCCAGGTGGTCGCGAACTCGGGCTCGTCGATCTGCAGCACCAGGCCGGCGTCGGTGACCGCCCGGTACTCCTCGCGGAGCGCCTCGGCGACCGCGAACATGTACTCCTCCTCGCTCGCGTAGTGCTCGTTCCTCGCACCCGCGCCCAGGCTGAGCGGTCCCAGCGCGGCGATGAAACCGTCCACCTCCTTGCCTTCGACCGCCGTCTTCATCGCGGCGATGTCGGCCGCGATGGCGTCCTGGCCGATGTAGGTGATCGGGGAGGTGCACACCCGGCCCGACGTCGGCGGCTTCGGCGCGGCGCCCGGGGTCGAGAAGCCGGGCCGCACCGGCCCTCCGGATCCGGCCAGCCAGAGGCCGGAGGCGTAGGTGCCGGGGAAGTCCGCCTTGTCGCGCGCGGCGACGTACTCGCGCTTGGGCGGGACGTTCGGGTCGATGGGCAGGGTCTCCCAGCCGGTCACCCGGGCGTGGATGTAGCCGCTGTAGGCGGACAGGTTCGCGGCCTTGACGTACTCGCCGTCGTTGACGACGTCGAGGCCGCACTCCATCTGACGGGCGACGACCTCGGCCACCGCGCTCGGCAGCCGCGCGTCGACGGCCTCCTGATCGCCCTGGGCGATCAGCTCGTCCAGGTCCTTGGGACGCGGCAGGTTGCCGCCGTGCGTGGTGAGAATCCGACCGTTTTCGCGCCTCATGCGTGTCTCCTAGCCAAGGTGTCTTCTCCCGCGCCGACGCGCAGGAACTTCTGCAGTTGGTGCCGTCCGCTCGACGGCGCGACCCAGCCGGGTCTGATGGCGAAGCTGTACGTCACCTCCGCGACGTACAGGTCTCCGTGGGAGTCCAGCGCGACCCCGTGCGGCGCGATGAAGTTGCCGGCCGCGGTGCGGTCCGTCGTGGAGTCGCCCCACCGCTCGACCACGGCGCCGTGCCGGTCCAGCACGGTGAGCCGGGCGGGCTGGTCCTCCAGCGCCTCGCCGTGCACGAACGACCTCTTGCCTTCCGGCCGCCACAGCTCGACGACGAACACCGAGCCGTCCGGGGCGATGGTGAGGTCGCACGGGCGCCGGATGTCGGTCCACTCCTCGATGAACTCCCCGTCCGGGGTGAAGATCTGGATCCGGTCGTTCTCGCGGTCGCCGACGAACACCCGCCCGTCCGCCGCGACGTCCAGGCAGTGCGGTAGGTGGAACCGGCCGGGACCGGTGCCGGGCTCGCCCCAGGAGCCGATCAGCTCACCGGACGCGGTGAACCGGTGCACTCGGCTGTTTCCGTACCCGTCGGTCACGTAGAGGTCGCCGTTCGGGGCGACGGCGAGGTTGGTGGGCCGGTTGAACGGCCCGCCCGCGTACCGAACGCCCTCGACGCTGTGCACGTGCACCGGCCGACCGGAGACGAACCCGGTGTCCGACGCCGTCCCGGCGGTGCCCAGCGTCATGAGCAACTCGCCCTCGGGGGTGAACTTGCGGACCGTGTGGTCGCCCGCGTCGACGCAGTAGACGCCGCCGTCCGGTCCGACGGTCAGCCCGTGCGGCGTGGTGAACAGGCCCTTTCCCCAGCTGCGGACGAAGGTGCCGTCCCGCTCGTACACGATGACCTGGCCGTCGAAGCGGGTGAACAGGTAGACGCGGTCGGCCGCGTCCACGTCGACCGCGGCCACGTCGGCGTGCCGCAGGTCGTCGGGCAGCCGCTCCCAGTCGGCGTCGACCTCGATCCTCCGCCCGCCCGTCATGACGCCGCCCCGGAGGTGGAACGCGGCGCCGGCAGCCAACCCCATGGGTGGGTGCCCCAACTCGGCGCGATCAGCTCGCCGGCCCGTACGGTCTGCACCGGCCGCAGGCCGAAGCCGCCGTGGAAGACCTCCTGTTTGGTGTCGACGAACTCGAAGTCGCCTTCGACCAGGTCGAGCACCGTGAGGTCGGCCTCCCTGCCGGCCGCGATCGCGCCGAGCTCGTGCTCCGCGCCGATCGCCCGCGCCGCGTTCGCCGTGGTCATCCGGACCACCTCGGACAGGCTGTAGCCCACGGCCATGAACTTGGCCATGCACTCCAGCAGCGAGTGGAAGGTCTCTCCGGCCGCGGTCAGGTCGCTGCTGATGGTGTCGGGGAGCAGCCCGAGCGCGCGCTGCTCGCTCGCGACCCGGTAGCCGAAGTTGCCCCTGCCCAGCGCGGAGTCGAGGGTGATCCCGCGCTCGCGGGCGGCGAGCAGGGCGGGCATCATCCGATCCGCCGCGTCCATCACGCCGCCGTGGTTCGGCGTGCACAGATGGGTGAGAATGTCTCCCGCGTCGAGCTGCTCGATGGCGAACCGGGTGGCCGGTTCGAGCAGGTGCGGATCGGGGCGCCGCCGCGCGGACAGGTCGCCGATGTGCACCATGAGCGGGAGCCCGTGCTCCCTCGCCACCGCCTTGGTCGCGGACACGATGTCCTTGCCGTGCGTGGCGACGAGCGGCCCGACGAGCCGCAGCTTGATGCCCTGGACCAGCCCGGGATTGGCGGCGACGCACTTCGCGATGGCGACCGGGTCGATCTCTGCCAGGTCGTTGACGTCGATCATCGTGGGCATGGTGTGCGCGTAGCTGCCGATGTTCAGGTACGGGACGACCCGTGTCCTGGCGTTCGGCTGGATGTAGGCGGAGAAGACACCGATGTTGGCGACGCCGACGGATCCGGCGTCGACCAGTGTGGTGACTCCGGAACGCACGCCGATGGCGTCGGGGTCGCAGCCCTCCATGCCCACACCCGGGGTGATCGCGCCGTGCGCGACGTGCGTGTGGATGTCGATCAGCCCGGGGACGACGTAGCGTCCGGGGCCGCTCGCGTCGATCACCCGGCGGGCCGAGTCGGCGGGGATGTTCCCGCCGACCTTGGTGATCCGGCCGCCGGTGACGGCGATGTCCATGACGCCGTCGAGTTCCTGCCCGGGGTCCAGAACCCGGCCGCCCTTGATCAACAGGTCGTACCGGGTGACCGGGTCGTCGCTCATCAGAGTCCTCCTGTCGGTGCCGCGATCGCGGCACGTCCCGCTCAGCGGGCCTGGATGTGCTGTTCGGTTTGCCGGTCGGCGGTCAGAAGTGGTCCCAGCCAGGGGGCAGCGCGGTCATCTGCACGGCCCAGCCCGCCGCGAGTGCCTCGGCCGAGTCGGCGAGCCCGATCCGGTCCAGCACCTCGCGCGCGTCGGCGCCCGGCCGGCGTACCGGGTGGCCCAGGCGCGGCGGGTTGCCGTGCACCCGGATGGCGATGCCGGGCATCACCACCTCGCCGACCTCCTCGGAGATCTGGCTGACGGTGAGCCCTCTCGATCGGGCCCACGGGTCGGTCATCAGCTCCGCGAGGGTCGTGACCGGGTGCGCGCCCAGCCCTGCCGCGGTGAGGCGGTCGGTCCACTCGCGGGCGGTGCCGACCTGGAAGGCGGTCTCCAGGGCCGCCGCCACCGCGTCGTCGTCGGACCCGTCCAGGCCGGACAGGGCCTCCTCCAGGCCGGGGACCTCGCGGAGCGTCGGCAGGCTCTCCCGGGTCGCCCCGAGGAAGAACCATCGGTCGGCCGCCCGGTGGAACCGGTGCCACGGGTCGACCCCCAGAGCGGACGGCCCGCACGGCTCGGCCGCGCGGCGGTGCCGGTCGTGCGCCGCGGCCGGGAGCCCGGGTGCGGGGCGCACCGCGAACCTCGCCTGCTGGTAGCCGCCGGTCTGGGTGAGGGAGGTGCGCACCTGCTGGCCTTCTCCGGTCAGCTCGCGATGGTAGAGACCCACCGCGCTCGCGAAGGCGGCCATCGCGCCGGTGCCGTAGTCCAGGAGGTTGTACGGGCCCAGCACGGCCGGTCGGCCGTCGCCGCCCGTCCTGGTCATGATCCCGGTCGCGGCCTGGCCCTGGGTCTCGTACCCCCGGCGGCCGGTCCAGGGTCCGCCGTGGCCGTAGCAGCTGACGGAGACGTAGACGATGTCGGGGCGGCGGGCCCGGACGTGCTCGTAGCCGAGGCCGTAGCGTTCGGCGGTCCGCTCGGGGAAGTTGTGGGTCAGCACGTCCGCGTCGTCGATGAGGTGCCAGAGGATCTGCTGTCCCTGGCTCGACTTCACGTCCACGAGGACCGTCCGCTTGCCACGGTTGACGAACCCGTGCGCGCCGACACGCCGCTGCGGTGAGTTGATCTTGACGACGTCGGCCCCGAACTCGACGAGGATCCGTCCCGCGCTCGGCCCGGCCAGGATCTGGGTGAGGTCGACGACCCGCAGTCCCTCGTAGGGCAGACGGACCGGCTCGCCCTCGCTCCCCACCGGCTCGTCGCGCGTCGGCTCGTTTCCTGCCGACTCGTTCCCCGCCGCCTGGTTCGCCGTCGGCTCGTCGCGCGGCGAGCCGACGGGCGGCGACGTGAGTTCGGCGATGATCTCCGCGCGGTCCGCGTCGGGCAGGTGCCGTGGCCTGCCGGGCAGCGCGGGGGTGGCGGACAGCCATACCGCCGAGCCGGGCATCACCGTCGCGCCGAGTTCCGGATCGTCGACCACGACGGCCTGCCCGGAGGCGAGCGCGTGGTCGCTCTCCAACCATTCGCCCAGCGTCCTGACCGCGGCGAGCGGCACGCCCGCCGCATTGGCGAGCTCCTCCCACTCGCCCGCCGGGCGGGTCCGGAACAGTGCGGTGAGCCGGTCGTGCAGTAGCCGGCGCAGTGAGGGGTCGCGGTCCATCCGGGTGCGGTCGGTCAGGCCCTCGCCCGTCCAGGCCGTCACCCCGGCCGCGTCGAGGAACCAGGTGAGGAAGCGAGGTGTCGCGCCGATCGGGTTGAACTGCACATACCTGTCGTCCGCGCAGCGGTAGGTGCCACTGCCGTTGGAACTGATCGCCCGATCCGGCGGCAGCCCCTGCGCGACCGGGTAGGCGCCGCTCCCCCCGATGGCCTCGAACATCGCGTCGAACAGCGGCACCTCGACGCGGTCACCCCGTCCGGTGCGGTGCCGGGCGGTGAGGCTCGCCACGATCGCGAAGGCGCCGCAGAACGCCGCGAAGTTGGACGCGACGGGTACCGCCGTGTAGGTCGGCCGGGTGTCGTCCCAGCCGTCCGGCGCGTGACCGGCCCGGATCCGGCAGTTGCCGGTGGCGGCCGCGACGACCCCCTCCCAGCCGGGGACACCGGCGCGCGGATCGTCGGCCGCGAAGCCGGGCATCGAGCAGTAGACGAGCCGCGGGTTGCCCGCGCGTGACTCCTCCCAGCCGAGACCGAGCCGGTCCATCACCCCCGGCCGGAAGTTCTCGACGAGAACGTCGGCCCGCCGGACGAGGTCGCGGGCGACGCCCAGGTCCGCCGCGTTCTTCAGGTCGAGGCTGATCCGCCGCTTGCCCCGGTTGAAGAACGCGTCTTCGGCACCGGGAGTGACACCAGGACGGTCGACGTGCACAACGTCGGCCCCCTGGTCGGCGAGCATGAGCGCGGCCAGCGGTCCTGCGACGTGGTGACCGAAGTCGACGACGCGGATCCCGTGCAGCGCTCCTGGGGCTCCTGGGGCTCCTGGGGCTCCTGGGGCTCGGGAGGCTTCTGAGGTTTGGAAGGCTCGGGAGGCGCTCATCGCGAGGTCTCCTGGGTCTCGCCGATCAGCGCGTCGTTCGGCGGCGGCCGGTGCAGCACGCACGCGACCCGGTGCTCGGCGCCGATCTGCAACAGCGGCGGGTCCAGGTGAGCGCACTCGTCCTGGACGACCGGGCAGCGGGTGCGAAAGCGGCAACCGGAAGGAGGGTTCGCCGGATCGGGAAGCTCGCCGCGCAGCACGGTGCGGCGCCGCGAGCGCTGCACGTCGGGATCGGGCACCGGCACCGCCGACAGCAGCGCCTTGGTGTACGGGTGCCGCGGGTCGGTGGCGATCTGCTCCGCGGACCCCTCCTCGACGATCCGGCCCAGGTACATCACCGCGATCCGGTGCGACAGGTGCCTGACCGTGGCGAAGTCGTGGGACACGAGGACCACCGCCTGCCCGGTGTCCTCCTGGATGGACAACAGCAGGTTGAGGATCTCCGAACGGGTGGACAGGTCCAGCGCGGAGGTCGGCTCGTCGGCGACGAGAACGCTCGGTGAGAGCGCCAGCGCGCGGGCGATGCAGACCCGCTGCCGCTGCCCACCGGACAGCTCGTCCGGATACCTGTCGACGAACGCCGGATCGAGGGTGACCCGGCCGAGCAGCTGGGCGGCGTGCTCACGCATCTGGTCCCGGCCGATCCGGCCGTGGACCAGGAGCGGTTCGGCGACGGCGTGGCCGATCGTCTTGGTCGGGTCGAGCGCGCCGTACGGATCCTGGAAGATGACCTGGAGCTTGCCGCGCATCTCCTTGAGCTCGCTGCCGCGCGCCCTGCTGACATCCTTGCCCTCCACCTCGACCGTGCCCCGGTCCGGCTTGAGCAGCCGGGCCATCAGCCGGCCCACCGTCGTCTTGCCCGATCCGGACTCGCCCACGATGCCGACCGTGGTGCCGGCCCGTACCTCCAGGTCGACTCCGTCGACGGCCTGGACGCTCTCCAGCGTCCGGCCCAGCAGGCCGCGGCGCAGCGGGAACGACTTGCTCAGGCCGCGTACGCGCAGAACCACACGATCCTCAGCCACGGACGGCCCCCTTCAGAATCAGGTCGCCGGAGGCGACGCGTCCGCATCGCGTGTGGCGTTCGTCGTCGATGACCGCGTCGGCCTGTGGTCGCCGGCAGAAGTCCTCGACGCTGTGCGCGCAGCGAGGCTCGAACCGGCAGCCCTCGGGGAACTGCCCTGCGGAAGGGACCCGGCCCGGGATGACCGTCAAACTGCTCCGGGCCCGGCCCGCCTGCGGCACGGCGGCGAGCAGCGCGCCGGAGTACGGGTGCCGAGGATCGTAGAAGAGCCGGTCGACGGGGGTTCGCTCGGCGACGTGACCGGCGTACATGACGACCACGTCGTCACAGAAGTCCGCGACCACGCCGAGGTCGTGCGTGACCAGCAGGACGGCCAGATCGAGGTCGCGTCGCAGGTCGCGCAGCAGCTCCAGGATCTCGGCCTGGATCGTGACGTCGAGGGCGGTGGTCGGTTCGTCGGCGATCAGCAGCTTCGGGTCGCAGGCGATGGCGGCCGCGATCATGACGCGTTGCTGCATGCCGCCGCTCATCTCGTGCGGGTAGGACCTGAGCCTGCGCTCGGCGTTCGGGATGCCGACCCGGCTCAGCAGCTGTCCGGCCTGCTTGAGCGCGACCGACCGCCGCTCGCCCAGGTGCAGCCGTCGTACCTCGGCGATCTGGTCGCCGACGGTCATCGTGGGGTTGAGGCTGCTCATCGGTTCCTGGAAGACCATGCCGACCGGTCCGCCGCGGATCCGGCGAAGCTGCCGCCGGTCGCAGGTGAGCAGGTCCACCCCGTCGAAGCGGATCGCGCCCGCCGAGACCCGGACGGCCGCGGGCAACAGGCCCAGGATCGCCATGGAGGTGAGCGACTTGCCGCAGCCGGACTCGCCGATCAACGCGACCGCCTGCCCCTTGCGCACCTCGAAGGTGACGTCCTCGACCAGGCCGGGCTGTCTGGAGCCGCCGGGCAGGTCGATGGTGAGGCCCTCGACGGAGAGCAGCGGCTCGGTGGCGTCGCTTCGCTGCGCCGGTCCTGCTGTCATGTACGCCTCCTGAGTCCGACGGCGTCACGGATCGAGTCACCGATCGTGTTGAACGCGAGCACGGTCAGCACCATCGCGATTCCGGGCGGCACCACCGAGAAGGGGGAGTGGAACTGGTTGGTGTACGCGGCCTTGAGCATCGAGCCCCAACTCGCGTCGGGTGGCTGTACTCCGAGACCGATGAAGCTCAGGCTCGCCTCGACGAGGAGCGCGACGCCCATCAGGATCGTGACCTGGACCAGCAGCGGGGCGGCGATGTTGGGCAGGATGTGCACCCAGAGGGTTCGCCGGGTGGACGAGCCGATCGCCACCGCCGAGTCCACGAAGGTCTCCTCCGCCACGGCCATCGTCGCCCCGCGTACGACCCGGAACAGGCCGGGGGAGAAGATGATGCCGATCGCGAGCATCGCGTTGACCAGCCCCGGGCCGAGCACGGCGACGATGGCCAGCGCCCCGACGAGGGCGGGAAGGCTGAGGACGGTGTCGGCGAGCCGGCCCGCGACGCTGTCGACGACGCCGCGCCGCACACCGGCCCACAGCCCGAGCGGCAGGCCGATGAGCAACGCGACGCCCACCGAGATGAGCGGGGCGACGACGGCGATGCGCGACGCCTGGATGATCCGGCTCGCGACGTCACGGCCGAACTCGTCGGTGCCGAGCAGATGCGTGAGGCTGACGTCGGCGAACCTGTTGCCGAGATCCTGGGCCTCCGGGTCGTGCGGGTAGACGAGCGGCCCGGCGATCGCGAAGAAGACGAGGACGACGACGAATCCGACGGCGACCGCGCTGGACGGCCGGCGCAGGATCGAGCGGAGGACATGGCGCGGACGGGCGCTCCGGGTGGCCATGGTCATGCCGTACGCACCTTCGGGTTGATCCAGCCGTAGGCCAGGTCCACGATGAGGTTGATCGCCACCACGATGACGGCGCTGAACAGGACGTAGCCCTGGATCATCGGATAGTTCCGTTGCAGCACCGAGTTGATGGCGAGGGAGCCGAGTCCGGAGATGCCGAACACGGCCTCCACCACGATGACTCCGCCGAGGAGCCGCCCGGCCTGCAGGCCGAGCACGGTCACCACCGGGATGGCCGCGTTACGCAGGATGTGCCGCCGGACCAGCCACATGCCCGAGGCGCCTCTGGCCCGTGCCGTGCGCACGTACGGGCGAGTGAGCACGTCGGCCACGCAGCCCCGGGTGTGCCTGGCGAGCTCCGCCGCCGTGGCCACCCCGAGCGCCGTGGACGGGAGGATCACGTAGGAGAGCCACTCCCCGAACCCCTCCCTGAAGTCGACGTATCCGGTCGCGGGTAACCAGGGATTGGCCAGCGCGAACACGGACACGAGCACCATCGCGAGCCAGAAGCTCGGCATCGCGATGCCGAGGGTGGCGAGGGCGGAGACGGCCCGGTCGATCCAGCTTCCCTGGGTGAGGCCCGCGACGATGCCGGCCGTCACACCGAGCACGACGGCGATCATGATCGCCACCAGGGTGATGACCACGGTCGGCGGCGCCGCCTCGATGATCGTGTCCGCGACGGACCTGTTGGTGAACAACGAGTTGCCGAGGTCTCCCTGCAGAACGCTGGAGAACCAGGCGAAGTACCGCTCCAGGACGGGTTTGTCCAAGCCGAGTTCGGTGCGGATCCTGACCACTTCGGCCACGGTGGCGTTCTCACCGGCGATCACTTCCGCCGGGTCGCCGGGAATCAGCTGTACCAGCAGGAAGGTGAGAATCGAAACAAGCCACAAGACCAGCAGACCGCCGCCGAGCCGGCGAATTACCATGCCCGCGCTCACCGCCACCTCCGTCCAGCGCTACGTGGAACGAAGGGTGCGCGGAGCCGGGCGAGACACCCGCAGGCTCCGTTCGTGCAACATCGATCCACTGCGCTGTTGTCCGATAATGGGACAAAATGTGCAATAGTTGTAAACGCCATGCTGCCCTGCGGTTACCTGGGCGTCAAGAGGGAGCCGTTGCGTAAATGGGCGGTTTCTGCATCGTTACCGGGCGCCCGTCGCAAGGCGGTGACCACCGGAAACGCCGTCACGGTCAGAGGGCCGCGGGCGCGGGCCGGTTACCACGTATAGCCGACGGGACGAGGGAGCACTGTGGGCTGCAGCACAGGATGACGACGTACTCTTTGTGCTCACACACATGGCACCCCCGGCGTTCGACCTTAGGATTCGCACATGGCCGCAGAGTCGTCGTTCACCGGCCTCACCAGTGTCACCAGCGGGTCCACCGAGATCAGCCAGGAGAACCGCACCCTGCGTGACCTGGTGGAGATCTACCGCCAGTTGTCCGGCCTGGTTCTCCAGGACGCCGACATCGGCACGGTCGCCCACCTCGTCGCGCACCGGACCGACGTGACGGTGGCCATCATCAGCCAGAAGCTGGGCATCCTCGCCGCGGCCTCACCCGGCCAGAGCGACGACAGCGCCATCCAGTACGTCCACGACCACCTGATCCACCCCCGGCTGGCGCACATGCTCGCCAACGCCGGCAAGTCCCGCCACCCGCTCCGGCTGCCCGATCCGGCGCGCGGCCGAGCCCGCGTCGTGGCCCCGATCTTCGTCGGCGACACCGTGCCCGCCTATCTCGTCTCGCTCGTCGAGGCCGCCCCCGACCAGGGCGAGGACATCGACCTGCTGGTCGCCGAGCACGCCGCGACGATCTGCGGGGTCATCCTGGCCCGCGAGCGCGTCATCGTCTCGGCGGCCAGCCAGGTGCGTGACGACCTCGTCGAAGGGCTGCTGTCCGGGTCGGGCCGCGACAACGACGAGGTCGTGCGCTGGGCGCAGCACCTCGGCTACGACACCGAGCGTGACCACCGCGTCCTGTCGGTCATCCTCGAACCGCCCACGGGCGACCCCCAGCGCAGCGTCCTCATCGCCGACCGCGCCGCGGGTGCGACCGCCCGCCTGTTCGTCGCCCAGTCCCCGGGCGCGATCACCTCGGTACGCACGGACGAGGTGGTCGTGGTGCTGACCGAGAGCGCCACGCCGGGCTCGACCACCCGGGCGGAGCAACTCGGCACCCTGTGCGTGCAACGACTCGGAGCGCTGTTTCCCGACGTCGGCGTCTCCATCGGCGTCGGTGGAGCGTTCCGCGAACCGGCGCACATCGCCCGCTCGTACGAGGAGGCGCGGCGGACCAACGAGGTGATCCGGCGGCTCGGCCGACGCGGCGCCGTGGTCGCCTTCGACAAGCTCGGCATCAGCCGCCTGCTGCTCCAGGTGCCCGACATCGAGACGCTGCACGAGTTCGCCGCGGACATCCTCGGCGAGGTGCTGCGCCACGAGAAGAAGCACCACTCGGAGCTCATCTCCACGCTGACGTGCTACTTCCGGGAGAACAACAGCCCGCAACGCGCGTCGAAACTGCTGCACGTGCATCCCAACACGGTCACCTACCGGATCCACCGGATCGAGGAGATCACCGGCCTGGACCTGAACACCTATCGCGACCGTCTCGCCGCGCAGGTGGCTCTGGAGATCATCGACGCCCTCGGCGGAGAGATCATGTGAGGTCCGTGCCGGGCCTTCGGGTCCTCGGTGGGGAGGTCATGTGAGGTCCGTGCCGGACTCCCGGCGCCCGGCCTCCGGGGACGGATCGGCCGCCGTCACGGCGGCGGCGGCCGAATAGACGATGCCGGCGCCGGTCGACGAGTCGATGTAACGCGGGATCCAGCTCTCCTCGTCGTCGACCTGGGTCGCCCCCCACCCGTAACAGAGGTTGAAGCCGGTGGAGGTGCGCACGCGGAACAGGAACATGTTGTCCGACAGCCGACGTCCGGGGCTGACGAAGGCGTCCATCTCGCTCCTGGCCAGGTCCCAGGCGATCTCCACCTCCTCCAGCGTGGTCGCCTCGATCATCAGGTGCTCCAGGCCGAGGGTCTCGCCCCCGTTGAGCAGGGCGATGCTGTGGTGGCGAGGATTGCACCGCAGGAACCACATCTCGCCGAGGTGCGCGCCGAGGTTGATCGCGTCGGACACCTTCATGCCCATCACGTCGGCGTAGAAGTCGAGCCCCCGCTGCAGGTCCGGCAACCGCAGCACGACGAAGCCCAGGCCGAGCGCTCCGGTGACCGTCCGTGACGTCGGCCGGTGCCCCCGGTAGGAGCCCGCCGTCCCCTCCTGGCCGACGAAGAACTCGTGCCGCAGGCCGAACGGGTCCTCGAAGGAGACGAGCCGCTCGACCGAGCGCGCCGCCGCCAGTTGTGCCGAGCCCGCCGTCACCTCGAACCCGGCGGCGGTCAGGTGTGCCGCGACGTCCTCCAGCGACTCCTCGGCGCCGATCTCCCAGCCGAGGTAGAGCAGCCGGTCGGAGTCACCCGGGTGGATCGCGAGGCGGTGCGAGCGGTCGCACCAGCGCACCCGGACCGTGCCGTCGGGAAGCCGGTAGGTCTCGAAGCCGAAGACGCGCGGGCCGAAGTCCAGCCAGTCCGCCGCCGACGCGGACCGCACGCCGACGTACCCGATGCTTCGCATGCCGCATCTCCTCGCACTTCGTGGCGCACAGGGTGCGCCACGACAAGACTACGCGGCGGGGAGGACGCGGCACCGCCTCAGGTCAGGGCGGCACGCAGCACCGGTTCGATGTCCGCCGCCGCCTCCTCACCGTAGGCTTCGCGCAGGCGGGCCACGTCGGTGTCGGCGTCGATCGTCCACTCCTGGGCGCCGTTCGTCTCCAGTACCAGCGTGGCGACGAGCGCCCCGAGCTGAGCGGCCCGCTCCGGACCCAGCCCGCCGTTCCCACCGGCGAGGAAACCGGCACGGAACCCGTCGCCGACGCCGGTCGGGTCGGCGATCGTCCTGGCCGGCACCACCCCGACGTGCAGCGCGGTGCCGTCGCGCCCGGCGATCTCCACACCTCGGTCGGACAGGGTGGTCACCCGCAGGCCGACCCGGCCGGTGATCTCGTCGGCGTCCCAGCCGGTCTTGCGGATCAGCAGTTCCAGCTCGTACTCGTTGGTGAACAGGTAGCGGGCGCCGTCGACCAGGGCCCGGCACTGGTCACCGTCGAGGCGGGGAAGCTGCTGCGACGGGTCGGCGGCGAACGGCACGCCCAGCGCCCTCGCCTCCTCGGTCTGCGCGACCATCGCGTCCGGATCGCTCGCACCCACCAGCACCAGCCCGACGCCGTACCGTTCCACGATCGGGGCGAGTGAGATGTTCTTCGTCTCCGTCATCGCCCCCGGATAGAACGACGCGAGCTGGCACTGGTCGTCGTCGGTCGTGCAGGTGAAGCGCGGAGTGTGGGCCGTCTCGACGGTGAGGACCCCGCCGCAGTCGACGCCGTGCCGTTCGAGGATCGCCCGGTAGTCGGCGAAGTCGGCGCCCACCGCTCCCACCAGCACCGGCCGTTGCCCCAGGACCCCCATCCCGAAGGCGATGTTCGCGCCGACCCCGCCACGGCGGACGACGAGATCGTCGACCAGGAAGCTCAGCGACACCCGGTCGAGCCGGTCGGCCACGAGATGGTCCGCGAAGCGGCCGGGAAAGTGCATCAGATGATCGGTGGCGATCGATCCGACCACGGCGGTCGTCCCTGGGGGCACGGTTACTCCTCGATGTGGATTCTGTTGCGGGCCGACGGGGTCAGAAGACGATCGTGGTGCGGCCGTTCACCAGGACACGGTCCTCGCAGTGCCAGGTCACGGCCCTGGCCAGCACGGTCCGCTCGATGTCGGCGCCGCGCCGCGTCAGCTCACGCGCGCTCTCGCGGTGCGAGACCCGGACGACGTCCTGCTCGATGATCGGCCCCTCGTCGAGCTCCTCGGTGGCGTAGTGCGCGGTCGCTCCGATGATCTTCACGCCGCGCTCCTTCGCCTGCTCGTACGGCCCGGCGCCGGCGAAGGCGGGCAGGAAGGAATGGTGGATGTTGATCACCGGTACGCCGATCCGGTCCAGGAAGTCACCCGAGAGGATCTGCATGTAGCGGGCGAGGACCACCAGATCGACATTGCCCTTCAGGAGGTCGAGCTGGCGCCGTTCGGCCTCCGGTTTGGTCGCCCTGGTCACCGGGATGTGCTCGAACGCCACCCCGAACGAGGACACCTCCTCGGCGAGGTCCGGGTGGTTGGAGACCACCTGGCACACCTCGATGGGCAACTCGCCCCGGCGGGCCCGCCACAGCAGGTCGAGCAGGCAGTGGTCGTAGCGCGAGACGAAGAGCGCCACCCGGGTCGGCACGGAGGCGGCGCGGAACCGGAAGTCCGCGTCGAGCCGCGCCGCGACCTCCTGCCGGAACTCGCGCTCCAGCCGGGGCAGTTCCTTGTCCAGTCCCGGCAGGTGGAACACGATGCGCAGGAAGAACCGGCCGCCCGCGGGCCCGGTGGAGTCCTGGTCGGACTGCACGATGTTGGCTCCGCGCCGGTACAGGAACGACGAGACGCAGGCGACGACGCCCGGCCGGTCGGTGCAGGACACGACGAGCCGGCCGACGTCGGGGTCCGTCCCGTTCACAGCGTCGCGGGGACGGCGTCGGCGGACAGCGCGGCGGCCCGGCGGAGCGCGTCGGCCCGATCGGTCCGCTCCCACGGCAGGTCGAGGTCCGTACGCCCGAAGTGTCCGTAGGCGGCGGTCTGGCGGTAGATGGGACTGTGCAGTCCGAGGTATTCACGGAAGGCGGCGGGCCGCAGGTCGAAGTGCTCGGCCACCAGCGTCCGGATCAGCGAACGGCTCACCCGCTCGGTGCCGAACGTCTCGATGAGCACCGACACCGGCCGGGCCACCCCGATGGCGTACGCCACCTGCACCTCCGCCCGGCGGGCGAGCCCGGCGGCGACCACGTTCTTGGCGACGTGACGCGCCGCGTAGGCGGCGGACCGGTCCACCTTCGAGGGGTCCTTGCCGGAGAAGGCGCCGCCGCCGTGCCGGGCGAATCCCCCGTAGGTATCGACGATGATCTTGCGTCCGGTGAGTCCCGCGTCACCCACCGGGCCGCCGATCACGAACCTGCCGGTGGGGTTGACCAGCAGGCTCCGGTGGAGCGCGTCGGCGTCGTACAGCTCGGCCGGCAGCTCAGGAGTGACGACGTGCCGCCAGAGATCCTCGCGGATCCGCTCCAGGGAGACCTCCTCGGCATGCTGGGTCGAGATCAGCACCTGCTCCACGCCGACCGGGACGTCGCCCTGATAGCGCACCGACACCTGCGTCTTGCCGTCCGGGCGCAGGTAGCCGAGGGTCCCGTCCTTGCGGACCGCGGCGAGCCTGCGGGACAGCCGGTGCGCCAGCGCGATCGGCATCGGCATGAACTCGGAGGTCTCGTCGGTGGCGTAGCCGAACATCATTCCCTGGTCACCGGCGCCGGCCCGGTCGAACTCGTCGCCGGAGCGGTCCCGGCGATGCTCGTGCGCCAGGTCGACGCCCTGCGCGATGTCGGGTGACTGCTTGTCCAGCGCCACGAGAACGGCGCACGAGTGGCCGTCGAAGCCGTAGGCCCCGTCGTCGTACCCGATCCCGTTCACGGTGTCCCGGACGATCTGCGTGTAGTCGAGCGACCGCGGGGCGGTGATCTCTCCCGCCAGGACGACCATGCCGGTGGTGATCAGGGTCTCGCAGGCGACCCGGGAGTAGGGGTCAAGGGTCAGTGCCGCGTCCAGCACGGCGTCCGACACCGCGTCGGCGATCTTGTCGGGGTGTCCCTCGGTCACCGACTCGGAGGTGAACACGTAGTCGTCGTCGATTCCCAATTGGGTCATTGCTCAGGCTCCTCGGGCGATGGTTCGAGCGGGTTCAGGTGGTGGGCGGCGCCGGCCGGTTCGGGCCGTGCTGTGGCGGCACCGGTCAGTTCGGTCCGCACCATGGCGGCGCCGGCGACCATGGCCGCGAGCTTGGCCCTGGCGACGGGCGCGGAGACGTTCCGCAGCCCGCAGTCGGGGTTGACGACCAGCCGGTCGGCGGGAACGAGGTCGAGCGCGCTCCGGATCCTGGACGCGACCGCCTGCGGGGTCTCCACGTCGGAGGACTTGACGTCGATGACGCCCAGCCCGATGGTGCGGTCCCAGCCGAACTTGTCGATCACCGGCAGGTCCGCGTACCCCTTGCGCGCGAACTCCAGGACGAGCTGGTCCACGGCGGCGTCGAGCACGGCGGGGAACAGGAAGTCGTAGTGACCCTCCCACGAGGGGCGCGCGTAGCGGTTGCCGTAACAGACGTGCAGGGCCCAGGTGACGTCGACGCCCTCGGTGACGACGTTGACGGCCTTGATCGCCGTCTCCACCTCGCCGGGGTAGCCGGCCAGAAAGGGTTCGTCGATCTGCAGCAGCCGGGCGCCGCGCTCGGCCAGGGCACGCGCCTCGGCGTTGAGCACGCGCGCGATCGCCATCACGAGCTCGCCGGGATCGTCGTACGCCTCGTTCCGTACCCGCCGCGAGAGCGAGAACGGCCCGGTGAAGGAGAACTTGACCGGATCGGAGGTCTGCTCGGTGGTGAAGGAGAAGTCGTCGGCCAGCATCAGCGGTGCCGTGGCCGAGGGGGGCAGCCGCTCGACGACCCTGGCCTCGTAGTAGTCGAAGTAGAAGTCCTTCGACGTCCGGGGGATGTCGATGCCCGGCATCCTGGCGAGGAAGTAGTCGATGTCGTTGTCGCGGCGCAGCTCGCCGTCGGACACGATGTCGATGCCGGCGATCTCCTGGTCCCGGAGCGCCGCCTTGATCGCCATGTCGTGCAGGTCCTGGAGCTGCGCGTAACTCATCCGGCCGCGGTAGTAGTCGGTCTTCAACCGCTCCATCCACTCGGGAACCGGGTAGGAGCCCACGACGCTGGTGGGGAGCAGGGGCAGGCGGCCCATGAGGTCGGCCTGGTGGAGCGCGGACATCAGTCCCTCACCTGCGCCGTCATCGTGACGATGTTCCCGCCCGCCCGATGGGCGAAGGGCGCGTAGTGCACGTCGAAGCCGTTACGCCGGCCCACATGCGCCAGCAGCGGCCCGTTCACCCAGTTGACGACGGACCCCTCGTACTTCCCCGGGCCACGGAAGTTGGTCCGATAGGCGTGTACGTCGGTGACGAACAGGTCGTGGCAGACGAGCCTGCCGAACGGATGCAGGAGCCGCAGGCTGTCGGCGAAGCTCGCCACCGCCCCGTTGCTGACGTGCATGCGGATGTCGGCGCCGGATTCGAGCAGGGGCCGCAGCAGCTCCCCGCTCATGGACGGCGCGAGGGAGTAGAGGTCGAGGCCGGCCAGCGGGACGTACCGCTCCTCCAGCCTGACCGTGCCCCACACCGTCCGCCAGAAGGAGACGGCGGCGTCCACGTCGGCGAAGCGGGTGGGGTCGGTCTCGGCCAGCAGCCCCGGCCCCAGCCGCAGCAGCCTGTGCACCAGGGCCGGCAGTTCGCCCACCGAGGCCCCCACCGACTCGGCGAGCTCGGCCACGGTGGCGTCGTCGAGGTAGGCGCGGGTCTCCACCCGGTAGGTTCGGCCGCCCAGCTGGGCGACCTCGTCGGTCGGCAGGTTGTCGTAGACGTTGGAGATGTAAACGAGGAAGACCTTGTACTTCAGGAAACCGAGCGAGGTGCACGGCGTCGTCGCGTCGAGCACGAACGAGCTGATCCGCGCCCGATGCTCATCGACCGCCTCGCGGGCCAGATCGAGCACATGCTGGGAGTAGTCGCACATCATGTAGTGCAGGCGCCGGTAGTAGCCGCGCCCGTGCCCGGCGTCGAGGGCGCGAAACTCGTCCAGGAAGACCTTCGCCTGGCTGCCGTTGCCCACCCCGAGCTCGACGACGTACAGCTCCTCGGGCAGGGCGTCGCCGTCGGCCAGCGCATCCCAGACCTCGAAGAGGTCACCGATCACGTCGCGCGCGGCGTCGCGGTTGTGCGCGTCACTCTCACCGCCCGGCAGCGCCTGCTCGTACCCTCGCCCGGTGGACTTCTCCCACAGGTCCAGGTCCTTCCAGTAGCGGGCGTTGAAGTCCCAGACGCAGCTGCGGCTGCCGGGACCCCAGTCCTCCAGCAGGACGCGGCCGTTCGCGCTCCCCCGCCGCAGCGCCGCGGTGACCTCCTCAAGGGAGATGACGGCACTGCGCCGTACGTCGACGGCGATCTCCACGGCGTCGTCCCTGGTGCCCAGGGGCACGATGGCGGGGCCGGGCCTCGCGCTCGGCTGCGGGCACTGCAGGATCGGCCGGACGTCGACCACCTCGCGGAAGTTCGACTTGTACTGGACCCAGTCGCACACGAACCGGACCTTGTCGAGGTCCGTGGAGCCCTCCCGCAACGCCTCGACGACGGGCGCGAGCGAGGTCATCAGGTCCAGGGAACTCGTGCCGCTGAGTTTGGAGTGAGGCCGGAAGTCAACGAGCATGACCGATGCCCTCCATGGAGTGGTGGCGGTTGTGATCGGAAAGCGCGGTCGGCGGCCGGGGGACACCGGCCCGCCGCAGGATGTCGGGCACGCCGTGCTCGTAGCCGAGCGCCATGAGATGGACACCCGCGACATCGGGGATCGTGGCGAGCCGCTGCACGGTCTCCACGCACATCTGGATCCCCTCCTCGGCGACCCGGTCGGCGGGTACCCCGCGCAGCCTCCGGTCGACCTGGTCGGGAACATGCACGCCGGGGACGGAGGTGCGCATGTACTCCAGGGCGCGCAGCGAGCGGATGGGGCCGACACCGGCGATGATCTTGCAGCGTTCGGTGACGCCGAGATCCCGCAGGTCGGCCATCCACCGCTCGAATATGTCGAAGTCGAACACGTACTGCGTCTGGACGAACTCCGCACCTGCGGCCACCTTCTTGGCCAGCCTGCGGGCCCGGAACCCCAGCGGAGGCGCGAACGGGTTCTCGACCGTGCCGATCAACCAGGCCGGACGGGGGGAGACGGCCCTGCCGGAGATGAGCACGCCGTCGTCCCGCAGGGTTCGCGCGGTCCAGACGAGTTGCACACCGTCGAGGTCGAAGACCGGCTTGGCCTCGGGATGGTCACCGAACCGGGGGTGGTCGCCGGTGAGCAGCAACACGTTCGGGATGCCGAGGGCACCGGCCGCGAGGAGGTCCGACTGCAGGGCGAGACGATTGCGGTCGCGGCAGGTCAGCTGCATCACCGGCTCGACCCCGGCGCGCTGGGCGAGCAGGCTGCCCGCCAGGCTCGACATCCGGGCGTTCGCCCCCTGGTTGTCGGTGACGTTCGCGGCGTCGACCCAGCCCCGCAGGAGCTCCGCCTTACGGGTGACCGCCTCCGCGTCGGCCCCTCTGGGCGGGCCGATCTCGGCGGTGACGGCGAACCTGCCGGCGGCGAACGCGGCGCGCAGCCCACCTCCCGCTGGCTCGGCGCTCATCGCGGACTCAACCCCAGCTCGCGCCGCAGCAGCGGGCGGGGGTCATCCGGGCCGGGCGCCACCCCCAGCCCGTCGTCGCGGCCCTGCCAGTAGTTCACCCACGAGCTGCGGTCCCACGCGCGGTGATCGACCGGACGCTGCAGCAGGTCGAGGTCGGCGCCGTGCCCGCCGCCCTGCGCCCGCTCGATCGCGGTCACCCAGACGCAGACCAGATCGGGATGGACCTCACAGCGGCCGGAGGCGGACACCCCGCCACATGGGCCGTTGCGCAGTTGCTTCGGGCAGGTCATCGGGCAGGTGTAGCCGGTGTCGGGCAACGCGCACTGACCGCACATGCGGCATCCGTACAGCTGTTCCTTCGCCACCCGCTCCGCGCGGGTGAACCAGCGATAGGCCCGCTGCCTGCGTTCGAGCCAGGCACCGACCCTCCGGTACACGGGATTCGCGGCGAGGAAAGGGTGGAGGGCGTAACTGAGCCGAGCCCCGATTCGGGGGATCACGGGGCGAGGCCATCCGCCGCCGGGTGCGTTCCGCTCGTCGAAGCCCACGATCTCCTCCTTCTGGATATGCAGCCGGAAATCACCGTTGACCTGGCCGGAAAAGACGCGGCCGGATCGTTCGGCGAATTTCGTTCAACCGCTGAGATCGAGGCTGCCAGAGCGTGCGACGGGTGTCTTAGGCCCGCACACCAACACTGGGAGGACGTTCGTTGTGATGGCCCACAACCCGCTCGGCGCCGTCACGACACCTTCCGCGGTGGGGCACGCTTCTCGTCGGGCTCGTCGGGCTCGTCGGGCTCGTCGGGCTCGTCGGGCTCGTCGGGCTCGTCGGGGTCAGGGGCGACCGCCGGGTGTCGCGCGGACTCATCCGCCCCTACGGCGGGGTCGCGTCCACAGAGGTGGTGGACAGGTGCGCGACACCATGACCTCGATCGCGCAGAGGCCGACGATACGTATAGGGAAAGTCGGCTGATTGAGCGATTCGCGGTTTTTGTAGAGCTATGAGCGCATCACGATTTCAGCGCTTGTGGGTGAGCTTGTCGCTACATACTGCCTTTAGAGGGATTCGGCGTTATTATCTGCAAAGTCCTCCGCGATCAAGCGGACCCCGATCGAAGCGAAGGTGGCGAGGTGTCCGAACGCGGCGAAGACGGGAACGAGACGACGCTGAACAAGGGGCAGCTGCCTGCGGAGATCGACACGACGAAGCCCAGCATCGCGAGGGTCTACGACTGGTTCCTGGGCGGCAAGGACAACTTCGCCATCGACCGGCAGGTCGCCGAGGCGGCGATGAAGATCTCCCCGGGAGCCCAGCAGGCAGGGCAGGACAACCGGGCCTTCCTGCGGCGGGTCGTGCACCACATGGTGGCCGAGGGGGGGATCAGGCAGTTCATCGACATCGGCTCCGGCCTGCCCACCCAGGGCAACGTGCACCAGGTGGCGCAGGAGGTCGATCCGGCGGCCCGGGTGGTCTACGTGGACAACGACCCCATGGTGCTGGTCCACGGGCGAGCGCTGCTCGCCGCCGACGACAGCACGACGGTCATCCAGGCGGACGCCCGCGACCCACGGTCGATCCTGGAGAACGATCAGGTCAAGCAGTTCATCGACTTCAGCGAGCCGGTGGGGCTGTTGATGCTGAGCATCCTGCACCACCTGCACGACGACGACGATCCCGCGGGAGTGGCGGCCACGCTGCGCGCCCCGCTGGTGTCCGGCAGCTTCGTGGCGATCTCGCACTTCTGTAATCCCGGTGAGGCGCACCCGGCGGCGTCCCAGCAGGCCACGACGGTCGAGAAGCTCTTCAACGAGAACCTCGGCACCGGCCGCTGGCGCACCCCGGACGAGATCACGGAGTACTTCGGCGACTTCGAACTGGTCGAACCTGGCCTCGTCCCGCTCCCCGAGTGGCGTGCCGAGCCGAGCTTCTTCGTCAAGAACGCCCTGCTGTACCACACCTACTACGGCGGCCTGGCCCGCAAGGCCTAGATGTATTGACCCGCAGAAGTGTTGACGCGGGTAATCGGTGGCCGGCCTGCCGGTCGTACACGATCTGTTGCCATACACCTTCGACGTGCGGCCCGGCGAGGTGTGGGAGGTGGCGTTTCGCGCGGCCAATCCCGGCGTGTGGATGAGCCACTGCCACAACCTCGCGCACGCCAGCCAGAGGATGGCCCTGCATCTGCGGTACGAGGGCGTGACATCCCCCTTCCACGGCGGGCACGGCGGCCGGCACCGCGTGGAAGTTTCACGGCGGGGCGGAGCGTCCCGCCACCGGGCGGAAGTGGGTCTTCGCAGGAGACGAGCGGGGATGGGCCGGAACGGAAGGATCATGCCGTGGGCAACTGGTTGCCCGGATTTTGCGGCTATATAAGGATTCTCGCGTGACTGATCGCGCGCCCGCCGGACCGGTGGAGATCACGGAGCCGGAACCGGCCGATGCGGAACCCGGCGCGGGTCCCGGCGAGACGACCGCCGAGACTTCCAGCGAGACGACCGGCGAAACTTCTGGTGAGACGACCGCCGAGACGACCGGCGAGTCAACCGACGAGGTGGCCGGGCGGCGGTGGGTGCCCAGGTTCCTGACCGACCCCGGCGACCGGCTGGCCCTGCTCCTCTGGGCGCTGTCGCACGTCGGTGTGCTGATCTACGCCTACCTGGCCGGCCCTGGCCGGACCACCGACCCCTTCCTCAACCGGTTCACCCGCTGGGACGCCGAGAACTTCATCGCCATCGCCCAGTTCGGCTACGACGGCCCCCCGGGCATGCAGGACGCCGAGAAGCTGCCGGCGTTCTTCCCCGGCATGGCGATACTGATCAGGATGATGCGGCCGGTCGTCGAGGACGGCCGGCTGGCCACGATGATCATCTCGCTGGTGGCCAGCGCGGTGCTCGCGGTGATGCTGTCGCGGCTCGCCGAGACGTACGCGGCAGGCAGCGGCCGGTACGCGGTGGCGGCGCTGTTCCTCAGCCCGTTCGCCGTGTTCCTGTACTCCGGCTACTCGGAGGCGCTGTTCCTCGCCCTGGCCGTCTCGGCGTGGCTGTTCGCCAGGAACGGCCGCTGGGAGGACGCCGCGCTGTTGGCCACCGGAGCGGCCACGGTGCGCATCTCCGGCCTGTTCCTGGCCTTCGGGCTGCTCGTCATGTTCCTGGTGGCGGAGAACGGCCGCAAACGCCCGGGCGGGTGGCGCCTGCTGCCCTGGCTCGCGCTCCCCGGTGTGCCGCTCGCGCTGTACAGCTTTTACCAGTGGACCCGCACCGGCGACTGGCTGGCCTACAACTCGGTGCAGGACCGGTTCTGGGGCCGGCACGCCGTCTGGCCGTGGGAGGCGCTCGCCAACACCTGGAGCATGTCCGACGACGTCGCCTCGCTCACCACGTCCTACTACGAGGAGATCATCTCAGCCGCGGTGCTGCTGGTGCTGGCCATCTGCCTCGCGGTACGGCGCAGGTGGCCGGAGCTCGCGTACATCGCCCCCCAGGTGCTGTCCTTCCTCACCCTGTCGTCGTTCTACATGTCGATCGGCCGGGGCTCGCTGACCTGGTTTCCCCTGTGGATCGCCATCGGCGTCGCGGGGGTGCGAAGACCCTGGGTGTGGCTGGTGAGCATGGCCATCATGATCCCGGTCATGGCGATCAACACCGGGAACTTCACCACCGGCGCGTGGATCGGCTGACACCGCCCTCCGGGCCGGGGCTTTTTCAAGTGCCGGCCACCATCGGAGAGCTGATCCGCATCTTGCGGCGCGGGTAGTGAGAACGCATCCCCTCCGTCGGCGGCCTCATCCAAGAATTCGGCATCGCCCTCCAGCCCGCACAATGCGGGCCGCGTTTCCCCGGTCGCAGACGAGATGACGGTCGCTGGGCTTCATCGACCATTTGTTGAAATCTCAGACTGCGCTCATGCTCGTGGCTCGGCCTCGACGACGAGTGTGTAATCAACGCCTGTGTGGAAGTCGCCGGAGGATCCGCGAATGGTCAGTGTGTGACGGCCGGGCCGCAGCGGCTGGAGCCGCGCCCAGAGGCCGGAAGCGTAGGATCTGGTCCTTCCCTCCTCGCCCGTCAGAGGGTTGCCCGCCACACCGGTCACGACAACGTCGTCGTCTTCCATCCGTTCAAGCGTGACCGGCTCGCCGTCGAGGGTGGCTCTGCCTTCCGCGATGGCCAGGAACTCCTTGCATTCCGCCTCGGAGCAGAGCTGATTCACCAGTGGGAACACTATCGGTCGCCCCGCGGGCACCCTGCATGTCCGCTGCGAGGTACCGCCGAAGGTTCCGGCGAGGAACCATACGTCCTCTGGCTGGTTTCGGTCGCAGAATTCCCCGGTCGTATCCATCACGGGGTTCGTGCTCTCGCCTTCCGAGGCCGCCCAGGTCCACCAACGCCCCTGGATCGTTTCCGCCGACGAGGTCACCGGTTTCGGAGAGGCAATTCTGCCCGCGCTGTTCTCTTGAACCACCCCACAGCCGACGAGAAGACCAGCGGCCAGAAGAAACGGCAGGACGGCTCTAAAAGACACCCGGGAATCATAGCCCTGAAGCCTTCATGCGGATCAGGCGGGCAGGTGCTGCAGAGCCGTCCCAGGGTTCGTAGGAACCGATGGTGTTCGGGTAGGGCATACGGCACCGTCACTCGTCGTCGAAGGCACCGAGCAGGGTGTCGCGGTTCACGTCGAGATAGCGGATGTCGGCCTCGTACAGGTCGGCGTGACCGTCTTCGATGTGGGACCGGAACGCCTCGTGGCCTTGCTCCGCCTGGTCGTGCATGAGGTCGACGAGGGCGCGCAACCGGTCGGCGACGGCATCGAGGAGTCTCGTGTCGGCGGGAATGCCGTAGACGCGGCAGAAGCGGGCGGCGCGACGTCCCTGCTCCATGGGGCCGCCGTAGCCGTCGGGGTTGCCCGGTGCGTGCAGGGGGGCGAACCGGTAGACCGCGTACGCCACGTCCCAGAGGCGCGGGCCCGGGTGCGCGGCGTCGAAGTCGATGAGGCCCACGGCCAGGCCGTCGCGCACCACGCAGTTGTAGGGTGCGACGTCGCCGTGGCAGACGACCTCGACGGGAGAGCGGGCGGGGAGCCACCACCGGTCGCCGGGAGCGGTCGCGAACGTGGCGCCGGCGTCGTGATAGCGGCGCAGCAGCGTGGCCGCCGAGTCGAGGAGTTCGAGGGTACGCAGTTCGGGCGGGAGCGCCTCGTGTACCTCCCCGTGCAGGAAGGTCAGCGTCTCCGCGCCGTCGGCGTCGAAGCCCAGCGGCTGAGGGGCACCGTCGAAGCCCTGCGCGCGTATGTGCCGCAGCAGCCGGTGGATCGTCGGTGATGCCGCCGAGGCCGGTCGGTGGACGACATCGCCGTGCCGGCGCACCACGTTCACGCCGCCGCGCAACTCTTTTCTCTCGGTCATCTCGCACGACCTATGACGAACACGTGGCCTTCCCGGCGCGTCCGGAGGCTGCCGCTCGACGGTTCAACGCCAGGTACGCAGACATTTGGGCAGGCTAGCACTCGTTATCACTTCCCATGGGCCGCGTCGGATCAGGGCGGCGCGCATCCCTGCCGCGGTCACCGGAGGGCTTCACCTTGGAAAGTGGTTGGCGCGGGGCACGGGGGGTTTGGGAGGGTGCGTGCATGGCGAAGGCGGTGGAGGCGCGTGATGTGGCGGGGTTGGCCGAGGCGGCCCGGGGCGGTGAGCGGATCAAGTATCTGATGTTCTGGGGGCATCGGCCGCCGCGTTCCGGAGGGGTAGGGGCCGGGTGCCTGTCGCAGTGGTGGCCGGCGGACTTCGTGGTGGACGGCGTGGTCTACCGTACGGCGGAGCACTTCATGATGGCGGGCAAGGCGCGGCTGTTCGGTGACGAGGAGAGCGCGGCGGCGATCGTGGCGGCCGATCACCCCGGGCAGGTCAAGGATCTCGGACGGCGTGTACGGGGCTTCGACGAGGAGAAGTGGACGGCGGCCCGCTTCGACCTGGTGGTCCGCGGCAACTTCGCGAAGTTCGGCCGACATGCCGATCTGCGGGAGTTCCTGCTGGGCACCGGTGAGCGGGTGCTGGTGGAGGCGAGCCCCGTCGATCGTGTCTGGGGGATCGGACTGGCTGCCGATGACGAACGAGCCGAGAAGCCGGAGCTGTGGCCGGGGCTGAACCTGCTGGGGTTCGCCCTGATGGAGGTGAGGCACGCCCTTCGGCGATCGTGACGGTGGTGACGTGATCGATGCCTACGGTGTCGCTCATGCGGTGGGGAGCGCCGGCCGCCCTCACATGTTCGAAGGAGCCATCCTGGCGGCTCGTTTCGCCATGGAAGGTTGCACCTTCAACACGAGCCGGTAGATGCCTCGCATTCGAGGCGGGTGCTCCTGCCAGTACGTGAGGGCCCGATGGAGCATCTCTTTTCCACAGACCGCCGCCACCCTGCGGTCCAGTGCGTAGATCTGCTGTCTCATTATGATCGGCATTCCGATCATGATGAGACATATCAGCACCGTCACGGTGGCGGGGATGGGCGAGCTGGACGGGGGGATCGACTGGGATGTAACGAGGCCGGCCACAACGCCGAAGCCGAGCAAGGCCGTAGTCGAGACCCCTTCCTTACGGACGCGCGTGCGGTCGGATGCCGCGACGGCCCACGCGAGATCTGCGTCCTGTACCTGCCTGGGCAGAGTGTCGAAGCCGGCTCCGATGACGATCAGGGAGTTCTTGCCGCGTCTTTTCAGGATGCAGTCCGCTCCTTGGGGCGGTTCGCCGTGGACCACGTCAGGTGGGTTGATCCCGAACCGCTGGGACAACTCCTCAACGCGAAGACGCAGTTCATCCATGCTCACGGGGCCAGCTTCGCGTAAGGAGATCACATCTCAGTTGCGATCGACACGTCATCTGCGGGGCGTTGTTCGCCGACGAAAATCGAGTGACATGTCGCACTGTTCGCGGGAATGCTGGGGGCGACCGATGAGTTTTGTCGGTGGTGTGCGTCAAACTCTGCATGACCGCAACGTCTTGCGAGACCTGAGGCTGGGACGCCAGCCATGACCGCGTCGTGTTCGACGCCACCGATCTCATCTTCGACAACCCCGATTGAGGAGCCGTGTCCAGCCTCCAGCTCGATTCACCAGCCAAGTCCGCGACCGCTGGTTCAGGTCGCACCCCGCCCGTGATCCGGCTGTTGGTGCTCGCCACGTTCGTGGTCATCCTCAACGAAACGATCATGATTAACGCGATCCCGCAGTTGATGGACGCGTTGCACATCAACGAGCAGACCGCGCAGTGGCTCTCGACCGCCTTCATGCTGACCATGGCCGCGGTCATCCCGATCACCGGGTGGTTCCTGCAGCGGGTGTCCACCCGCAGCGCCTACACCGTCGCGATGGGCCTGTTCCTGCTCGGTACGGCGTTGGCCGCCGTCGCGCCGTCGTTCGAGGTGCTGCTGGGCGCCCGCATCGTCCAGGCGTCGGGGACGGCCGTGATGATGCCGCTGCTGATGACCACGTTGATGCAGGTGGTGCCCAGGTCGGAGCGGGGCCGGGTGATGGGCAACGTCAGCCTCGCCATCTCGGTCGCGCCGGCCATGGGTCCGGCGGTCTCGGGAGTGATCCTCAATTTCGGGTCCTGGCGGCTGCTGTTCGCCGTGGTGCTCCCCATCGCCGCCTTGATCACGTGGGGTGGCCTGAGGCAGCTCAAGAACGTCGGGGAGCCCGAGGTCAGCACCATCGACTGGTTGAGCGTGGTGACCGCGGCCGCCGGTTTCGGCGGCCTGGTCTACGGGCTCAGCAGGTTCGAGGGCGGTGACGTCGCCGTCGCCGTCACGACCGTGGCGGCGGGTCTGCTCGCCATTCTCGTCTTCGTCCTCCGCCAGGTGTCGCTGCAGAAGCGCGACATACCGCTGCTGGACCTGCGCACCCTGCGATACCGCACCTATACGGTCGCGCTGATCCTGATGTCGGTGTCCTTCATGGCGATGCTCGGCTCGATGATCCTGCTGCCGCTGTACCTCCAGAACGTCCGTGGGCTCAGCGCCCTGCAGACCGGGCTCCTCGTGATGCCGGGTGGTCTCGCGATGGGTCTGCTCGGTCCGGTCGTCGGCCGTCTGTTCGACCGGTTCGGCGGTCGGGTGCTGGTCGTCCCCGGCGCGATCGGGATCACGCTCGCGCTCACCGGCTTCACCCAGATCACGATGACGATGCCGTTCTGGCAGCTCCTCGGTCTGCACGCGCTGCTGATGGTGAGTCTGGCCCTGGCCTTCACGCCGGTGTTCACCCTCGGGCTCGGGGCCGTTCCGCCGCCGCTCTACTCCCACGCCAGCTCGATTCTGAGCACGTTGCAGCAGGTCGCCGCTGCGATGGGTACCGCGCTTGTGATCACCGTGATGAGCGCGCGAGCCGGTGCCCTGAGATCCGAGGGAGCCACGGAGGTGCTCGCCACCCTCGGCGGTATGCGGTTGGCCTTCATCATCGGTGCGGCGCTGTCCGTGATCGTGATCATCACCGCCCTGCTCCTGCCCGCCCGAGCGGACGGCCCCGCTCACGCGGACGGTCCTGCTCACGCGGACGGTCCCGCTCAGGAGGGCACCTCCGCCGATGGGAACGGCTCCGCACAGGAGGACGTTCCCGCCGGGGTGGGCGGCGCCGCCCGAGCGGGCGGCACCGCCGACGAGGTCGAGAAGGTCCGGTCGACGGAGCCGGTGTGACGATGTGGGGCAAGGGACGTGGGGGCATGTGCGGGCAGGGACCGTTCAGTCCGTCGGGGGTCCCGTCTCCAGCAGCCGGCCCTCGGAGAGCCGCAGCCAGCGGTCGATCCTGATCTCGGCGAGGAAGCGTTCGTCGTGGCTGACCACGACGAACGCGCCCTCGTAGGCGCTGAGCGCGCTCTCCAGCTGGCCGACGCTGACCAGGTCGAGGTTGTTGGTCGGTTCGTCCAGCAGCAGTAGCTGCGGTGCCGGTTCCGCGTACAGCACGCAGGCCAGGGTGGCGCGCAGGCGCTCACCGCCGGACAGCACCCCGACCGGCAGGTGAGCGCGGGCGCCACGGAACAGGAAGCGGGCGAGCAGGTTCATCCGCTGATCCTGCGGCATCACGGGGGCGAACGCGGCGAAGTTCTCCGCCACGGTGCGGCCGGGATCGAGCAGGTCCAGCCGTTGGGACAGGTAGGCGACCCGGCCGTCGGCCCGCCTGGCCTGACCGCCCTCCGGTTCGAGGTCACCGTTGATCAGACGCAGCAGGGTGGACTTGCCGGTGCCGTTGGAGCCGGTCAGCGCGATCCGCTCGGGTCCCCGGATCGTCAGGTCGGCGCCCTCTCCCGCGAACACTTCCCGCTCACCGTAGTGGACCCGCATCCCCCTCCCGAGAAAGACCGTGCGTCCCGCGGGGACGTTGGTGCCGGGCAGTTCCAGCGTGATCTTCTGCTCGTCGCGCAGTGCCCGGCCCGCCTCGTCGAGCCGGGCCTTGGCGTCGTTGACCCGCGCCGCGTGGGTCTCGTTCGCCTTTCCCGCCGACTCCTGGGCGTCGCGTTTCATCGTTCCCGCGAAGATCTTCGGCAGGCCGGCGTCCTTGAGGTTGCGGGCGGCGTTGCTCGCCCGGCGGGCCGCCCGCTCGCGGGCCTGCTGCATCTCCCGTTTCTCCCGCTTGACCTCCTGCTCGGCGTTGCGGACGTTCTTCTCCGCGACCTCCCTGGCGGCCCGGACGGACTCCTCGTAGGCGGTGAAGTCACCGCCGTAGGAGCGGACCTCGCCCCGGTCGAGTTCGGCGATGCGGTCCATGCGGTCCAGCAGCGCCCGGTCGTGACTGACGAGCAGCAGGCAGCCGTTCCAGTCTTCCAGCACGTCGTAGAGCTTGCGGCGCGCGTCCAGGTCGAGGTTGTTGGTCGGTTCGTCCAGCAGAAGGACGTCGGGCCGCTTCAGCAGCTGTGCCGCCAGGCCAAGAGAGATGATCTGGCCACCGCTGAGGGTGCGCAGGTGCCGGGTGAAGGAGATCTCCCCGAGGCCGAGCCGGTCCAGCTGGGCACGGGTGCGCTCCTCGATGTCCCAGTCGTCGCCGATCGTGGTGAAGTGCTCCTCGTCGGTGTCTCCGGACTCGATGGCGTCCAGGGCCCTGATCACCGGAGCGATCTCCAGGACTTCGGCCACGGTGAGGTCGCCGGTGAGCGGCAGGGTCTGCGGGAGGTAGCCGAGCACGCCCTCGACGGACACGCTTCCGCCGCCGGGCCGGTACTCCCCGGCGATCAGCTTGAGCAGGGTGCTCTTCCCCGCGCCGTTCGGTGCGACGAGGCCGGTACGGCCGGCACCCACGGTGAAGGACAGATCCTGGAAGACCGGGGTGTCGTCGGGCCAGGAGAAGGAAAGGTTCGAGCAGATGATGAACGCATCGGACATGCGAGAGACCTCGTGTGGGACGCGGGCGCGCGTCGGAGCCGCCCGGCGGGGATCGATGGGCTGACGACAGAGATGGCCACGGCGTCGGCGCTCCTACGCGCCCGCCGGTGGCCGATCACTTCCGGTATCACCCGGAGATGTCGTCGTCGCCTATCACGTCTGGTCTCCCTGATTCCCTGTCACTCGTAGCCCAGCATATTGGACGTGAAAGGGTGCGGGCGCGATGCCGTCACCCCGGGTCCCGCGGTCGACGGACGCGCCGGAGAATGGCTACTTGTCCGCCCAGCGAGCGAAGAGGGATGCGGTCGTCGACCGCCGGTCGGGTCGAGGTCACGATACGGCGGGAAGTCGTCTTCGCGGTGCCGCGCTACGTGGACATATAAGCTGGGTGGCGAATATGCCAGGCACTCACATAAATTGTCCGTATGCCGGTCCCCCTGCAGGGTGGATCGTCCGGTAACCACCCCATCGTGAGGAGTCCGTCAATGCCGCGGGAAGGCGTCGGACCGGATTTCATCGAGGCACTGGCCCGGGGGTTGGAGGTCGTCACCGCCTTCCAGCCCAACCGGCCGGTGATGTCACTGACCCAGGTGGCCACGGCGACCGGTCTGGCCAGGCCGACCACCCGCCGCATCCTGCTCACCCTCCAGGAGCTGGGTTACGTGCGTTCGTGCGAGGGAGGGTTCGCGCTCACCCCTCGGGTGCTGGACCTGGGGGTGGCCTACGTGCGTTCGATGGGGTTGTGGGACGTCGCCCGCCCGCACCTGGAAAGGCTCGTCGCCCGTACGGGTGAGTCGTGCTCGATCGCCCAGCTCGACGGCTCCGACATCGTCTACGTGGCACGGGTCGCGGTTCCCAAGATCGTGGGCCTGGCCGTGCAGATCGGCACCCGGTTTCCGGCGCAGGCGACGTCGCTGGGCAAGGTCTGCCTGGCCGCGCTCACCCCCGAGGAGGTGGAGCGCGTGCTGGCCGAGCCGTCCCGTTCCGGCATCGAACCGCGGCGGATCGGCCGCGAGGAGCTGGCCGCCGAGCTGCGCGAGGTCCGCGCGCGCGGCTGGGCGTTCACCGACGAGCAGCTCGCGCCGGGGATCCGTTCGGTCGCCGCGCCGCTGCGTGACGGGTCAGGACGCGTGATCGCCGGGATCAACGTGAACAGCCACGCCGCGGAGACCTCGCTGGAACGGCTCCTGGAGGAGCACCTTCCTCCGCTGCTCCAGACCGCCGGTGAGATCAGCGCGGACTTCGCCCGGCTGGAGACGGTGCCTCACGTGACCCGGTGACCCGGTGGTGCCCTGAGTGGCCCGGACCCGGACCCGGATCCGGATTCGGATTCGGAACCCGGTGGTGCCCCGGGTTATCCAGGGCCGAACCCGGACCCGGACGATCGTGTCCTGACCGTTCGTCCGGGGTTGTCGGGTCGATCAGGGCGTTCCGGAGTCGTCCGGGCTGTCTTGACCGTCCGGGCCGTCTGGGTCGTCCGGGCCGTTCAAGGGATGAGGACGATGCGGCCGGTCGCGGTGCCCTCGCGTTGGCGCCGCCACGCCTCCTCCGCCTCCCGCAGCGGCAGGCTCTCGTGGGTGACGGACAGGTTGCCGAGCAGGGCCTGTTCGGAGATGAGCGTGAGCGAGGCGGCGCGTTGCTCCGGGGTCAGCTCGTTGTTGGTGTAGCCGAGCAGGCGCAGTGATTTTCCGCGGAGGGTGGCCGAGTCGATCGGGCAGGTCTCGCTCGCCGAGCTGCCGAGGTTGACCAGCCTGCCGCCGGGACGCAGGGTGCGCGCGGCGGCCGCGGCCGGTACGCCGAACAGCGGGTCGAGCACCAGGTCGATTGGTCCGTCGGCGACGGCGGCGAAGCGCGCGGCCAGTTCGGCGACGTCCTCGGTGTCGAGCGTGACGACGGCGTCGGCACCGGCCAGCTCGGCCCGTTCCCTGGCGGCGGCGGACCGCGCGCCCGCGACGACCCTGCGGGCACCGGCGAGGCGGGCGAGCTGGACGGCCGCCTGGCCGACCACGCCACCGGCGCCGAGCACCAGGACCTGTTCTCCGGCGACCAGCTCACCGCGCCAGGTCAGGGCCTGGTGCGCGGCGATGGCCGACAGTCCCAGGGCGGCGATCGCCACCGGGTCGACTCCCGAGGGAAGTCTCACCAGACTGCCCTCGGGGACGCGGGCGACCTCGGCCATGCTCCCGTCCCCGGGGGCCATCCCCGCCGAGGTCGCGAACCACACCGGTTCGCCCTCGACGGTCCCGACCCCCTGCACACCCGGCACGTACGGGGTCCGTGGCCTGCCGAAGTAGGACGTGCCGCTCGCGCACAGCAGGTCGAGCGGGGTGACGGGGGCGGCCGTCACCTTGATCAGCGTCTCGCCCCGGACGGCCTCGGGCGCGTCCCGCTCGACCGGCACCGGGGGCCGGCCGGGTTCTTGGATCTCTATGGCGCGCATGGGCTCAGGTGGCGATGTCGGGATAGGGGAGCGCGAAGTGCGCGAGCCGTTGGGCGTACTGGAGCTGGAAACCGAGTGGCTCGTCGTGGTCGCGTTCGAACATCGCGATGAAGAGGGTGAGGGTGAGGAACGGGTGCGCCCCGAGTTCGAACAGCTTGGTGTAGTCGTGTTCGGTGAGCGCGGCGCGTTCGGTGTCGTCGAAGGAGAGCCAGGTGCTCGACTCGCCGTCGATGCAGTTGAGGATGCGGTTGGCCTGTTCTCTCTCCCACCACTCCACGGTGCCCCGGGGGTCCTCGCGGTAGCGTTCGACGAGTTCGGGGTCGCGGTCGACGGTGTAGAGGAACTTGTTCAGCAGGTACTTGCTCACTGGCCGACTCCGTTCGGGTACCAGGTGAAGTATGCCTCCATGGTGTGGAACAGGTCATAGGTGTCGACGTAGTCGGCCTTCTTGCCCTCGCCCGCGACGCCCATCATCAGCATGAAGTCCATGAAGCCGTGAGTGGCGTTGCCCGGCGCGTGCAGGCTGTCCAGCGTCACCTCCGACAGGCAGCCCTCAAGGTCACCGGTCGAGATCCATTCCACGGCGCGCCGGTCGAACTCCGGGTCGGGGCCGTGGGGGCCGAACTGCCGGGGGCCGCCCAGCTCCAGCGAGAGGTGCCCGGTGCCGATCACGGCGACCCTCATGTCCTGCGGCCAGGACTCCACCAGCTCGCGGATCGTCTTCCCGAGCTGTACGAAGCGCTTGGGCCTCGGCAGCGGCGGGGCGAAGATGTTGGTGTAGATCGGCACGATCGGCAGGTCGTTCTGCGGGCGCAGCGTGATGATCGGGCACGTGATCGAGTGGTCGATCCGCAGCTCGTTGGAGAACGCGAGGTCGAATCCCGCGTCCATACCCTCGCGCAGCAGGTAGGCCGAGAGGTCCTCCTGGCCTCTGAACAGCATGCGCGGCAGCCCGAACTCGCGTTCCTCGTTGTAGAAGTTGGCGTCGTAGAACGGTGCCTTGCCGATGAGGAACTGCGGCATGTTGTCCAGCCACAGCTGGTGGAAGTGGTCGGAGCCCACCATCACCAGCACGTCGGGACGCGCCTTGGTCAGGGTCTCGCGGAACGCCTCGACCTTGCGTACCCACTCGTCGGCGAACTCCGGGCGGTCGGCACCCGTCGCGGTGCTCGCCCGGTAGTAGAACGGGTGGTGCGTGGACGCGATCACCGCGACCAGCTCGGCCATGGGAACTCCTTGTCGTGCGGGGTGGGGGAGGTCAGGAAAGATCTTCTGGGGTGTACGGCACGGGCTCGACGGGCCGGTTGTTGAGGTCCACCGAGAGGAAGATGTCGTTGCCGACCGGGTTGCGTATCTCCTCGGCGAGCTGTCCGATCAGCCCGGCGGTCCTGGCGAGCAGGGCGAACCCGCGCAGCAGCTCCAGCGGCAGGCCCAGGTCGGCGAGCGCGGCGCCGCACACCCCGGCCCCGTTCAGCGGCAGCGTCCGGCCGAGCACCTGCGGATGCACCCGGCCGATCGCGGCGAACAGCGACAGGTGCGGCCCGAACAGATCCTCCTCGGTGGCGATCTCCATCAGCCGGGGGGTGCGCGGGTCGCCCTCCTTGTGGACGTGATGGCCGAGCCCGGGGACGAACTTCCCGGCGGCGCGCCGCTCCTGGACGGTCTTCAGGGCGAGGGCGTCCCAGCCGTCGTCGCCCTCCGGGAGGTCGCCGTCGACCGAGGTCAGCACGTCGTGCAGGAAGCGGCCGGTGTCCTCGGTGACGCCGAGGAACCTCGACCCGCCGCCCAGCAGGCCCGCCGCGAGCGCGCCCTGCACCGAGTCAGGTGCGGACAGGTAGGTGAGGCGGGTGACGATCGCGGTCGGGGTGAAGCCGTGGTCGGCGAGTGCGGCCAGGACGGCCTCGAACACCCGCACCTCGCCGCGCTCCGGCCGCCGCTGGGTCGCCAGCCAGAAGGCCAGCTCGCCGAATCCGACCTCGCCCATGACGTCGGCCGCCAGGTCGTGGCCGAGCAGGGTGATCTTCTTGAGGCTGGAGGCGCCGAGCGCGGTCGGGTACTCGGGACGGTCGATCCGTTCGGTCACGGTCGTTCTCCTTGGCGGGCGTCTCGCGTGGTTCGGTGCCGTGCTCGTCCGGTGCGGTCACGGTCGTCCTCCGTCGAGAACGTCTCGCGCGACTCGTCGGGCTCAGTCACGGTCGCTCTCCTTCGCGAGCCATTCACGCAGCTCAGCGCCGTGCTCGTCCAGTTCGGGCGGCGGCAGCCGGTAGCCGGCCGGGGTCCGCGAGAACCTTATGGGATGCCGCGTCGTCGGCACCGCCCGATCGTCCTCGCCGACCTCCACGATCGGGTCGAGCCCGAAGCGCTCGGCCATCGCGAACCCGCCGTCGATGGTGTTGATCGGGCCGCTGGGCACCCCGGCCTCCACCAGCAGGTCGAACCACTCGACCGCGCCCCGCGCGGCGAGTCGCTCGACGAGGATCGGACGTAGTTCGTCACGGCGTTCGGTGCGGTCGGCGTTGCGGGCGAACCGGGGGTCGTCGGCGATCTCCGGGATGCCCAGGACCTCGCACAGCCTGCGGAACTGGCCGTCGTTGGCGGCGGTGACGATCAGGTCGTTGTCGGCGGTCGGCAGCGGCTCGTACGGGAACACGCTGGGGTGGGCGTTGCCCATCCTGAAGGGGATCTCCCCGCCGGCGACGTAGGCGGAGCTGTGGTTGACCAGCCCGGTCAGCGCCGACGACAGGAGGTTCACCTCGACGTGCTGTCCCTGGCCGGTCGCGTCCCGGTGGCGCAGCGCGGCGAGGATGCCGATCACCGCGTGGTTGCCGGCCATCACGTCGAACACGGAGATCCCCGCGCGGTAGGGCGGCCCGTCCGGGTCCCCGGTGAGGCTCATCAGGCCGGAGATCGCCTGCACCATCAGGTCGTATCCGGGCACGTGGCGTCCCTCGCCGGAGCCGAAGCCGCTGATCGAGCCGTAGATCACGCCCGGGTTGGCCGCGCGGACGCTGTCGTAGTCGAGGCCGTACTTGGCGAGCCCGCCGGGCTTGAAGTTCTCCACCACCACGTCCGCCCTGCGGGCCAGCTCGCGGGCGAGCCCGGCGTCGGTCTCGTCGCGCAGGTTCAGTGCGATCGAACGTTTGCCGCGGTTCACGCCCAGGTAGTAGGTGGACACGTCACCGCGTACCGGTGGCGTCCACGAGCGCGTGTCGTCGCCACCGGGGCCCTCGACCTTCACCACCTCGGCGCCCAGGTCGGCGAGCAGCATGGTGGCGTACGGCCCGGCCAGCACCCGCGAGAAGTCCGCGACCAGCACCCCCGACAGCGGACCCGACGGCGCCGCCGACGGTGTCTCCGACGGCCCGCCGGTGCTCTCGTCCGGCGACGCAGCGCTCACTGACACCCAACCCCTCTCGTTGGTCCGCTCAATGGACATATGTCCGCTAACTCGATTCTGGCCAATTTACGTCATCCGTCAAGCGAGCCGCGCACGGAAACGATCTGTTGACAGCCGCAGCGTGAGGTACGACAGTACGGAGAAACATATTGACCGTAAGACGGACACACGTCCGGTCAGGTGATCTGGTATGTGCGGTAAGGAGTTCTGGTCATGAGCGAGCGGATTCGGTTCGAGCCAGGCCGGCCGGTGGTGCTGCGCGGAGGCACGGTGCTGCCGATGGACGACGGGCGCCGGGTTCTCACCGGCACCGACGTCCTCGTCGTCGGCGACCGGATCGCGGCCGTCGGGCCCGAGCTGTCCGTCCCCGAGGGCACCGCCGAGATCGACGCGACCGACGGCATCGTGATGCCCGGAATGATCGACACCCACCGGCACATGTGGCAGACCGCGATGCGCGGCTACGGCGCCGACTGGACCCTGACCCAGTACTTCATCTGGTACTACCTCGAACACGGCAAACTCTTCAGGCCCGAGGACGTCCACGCCGGCAACGTGCTGGCCGCGATCGAGGCGATCGACGCGGGCGTCACGACCGTCGTCGACTGGTCACACGGCCTGCAGACGGTGGACCACGCCGACGCCGCCGTGGACGCGCTGCGCTCGGTGCCCGGCCGGTTCGTCCTGGCGTACGGCAACATCCAGCAGGCGCCGGCCGAATGGACCGCCGCGCCGGAGTTCCGGGACTTCGTCCGGCGGCGGATCACCGGGGACGACATGCTCGGCTTCCAGCTCGCCTTCGACGTCACCGGCGACCCGTCCTTCCCCGAGCGGCCCGCCTTCGAGGTCGCCCGCGAACTCGGCGTCGCGGTCACCACCCACGCCGGCGTGTGGGGCGCCACCAGCGACGACGGCATCCGGCTCATGTACGACCACGGCTTCATGGGGGCCGAGACGGTGTACGTCCACGCCGCCTCGCTCTCCGCGGACTCCTACCACCGCATCGCGGCCACCGGCGGCTCCATCTCGATCTCCACCGAGAGCGAGCAGAGCGCGGGCCAGGGCTATCCGCCCACCTGGGCCATCCGGGCGCACGGCATCCCGGTCTCGCTCTCGATGGACACCAGCGTCTGGTGGAGCGGCGATCTCTTCTCCGCGATGCGCACCACGCTCGGCGCCGACCGTTCCCGCGAGCACATGGAGGCCCACGCCAAGGGGGACACCGTCACGCACTGCAACCTGCGTGCCGACCAGGTCGTGGACTGGGCCACCCGAGGCGGTGCGCGCGCCCTCGGCCGCGACGACGAGCTCGGTGCCCTGGAGGTGGGCCGCAAGGCCGACATCGTCCTGATCAAGAACGAGCACTCACCGGTCTCGTTCCCGATGCTCAACCCCTACGGCCACATCGCGTTCCAGGCGCAGCGCGGCGACGTGCACACCGTCCTCGTCGACGGCCGCGTCGTGAAGCACGAGCACCGCCTGCTCGGCATCGACCTGGCCGCCGCCCGCCAGCAGGTCGAGCGGACCGTCGACCACCTGCGGACGACGATGGGAGAGGAGGCGTGGCGGCAGGGCATGAACCCCGACGTCCCCCAGACCACCCTCCTCGACAATCCGTACACCTACACCGACTACCACAGCGACGTGACCCACTCCCTGCGGGAGTCCGAGTAGCGCCACCGCGATCCGGTCGGGTCACCGCGGGGTCCGGGAGTGACAGAGGGGGTCACTCCCGGAGGGGGCGTGTCGCTCAAGGGCGGGACGGATCCGGTGATTTCCCGCTCCCCGAATATCGGCGAGAGGTGAACGGATTCGGACGGCGACCAGGGGCGATAACGATTATTTATCGCGATTTTTCGCTCTTTGCGAGAGTTTCGAGGATTTTGTCGAGACGGACCTTCCTGTTCTCCGGTGTGAGCGCCTGGAGCAACGGCAGGATCACCAGGTAACGCCCGGTCTTGTCGAGCGCCTCGAACGCCTTCCTGGCATCCGGATCCGCGTCCAGCGCCGCCGCGAGATCGGGGGGCACCGTCGCGGTCTTCTGTGACTCGTACGCCACCGCCCACCGCCCGTCCTCCTGCGCCTTGCGCACCTCGGCGAGGCCGGGCTCGCGCATCCGTCCCTCGGCGGTCAGCATCGCGACCTTGTCGACGTTCACCTGCGACCACAGGCTCCTGGGGCGGCGCGGCACGTACTTCTGCAGGTAGTACCGCTCGTCGAGAGACAGTCGCTGCCCGGATATCCAGCCGTAGCACAATCCGACATCGACCAGCTCGTCGGAAGTGACCGTTGGAATACCCGTTTTCTTCTTGGCCAATTTGACCCACAGGCCCTCGTGGCGTGTGTGATTCTCGGCAAGCCAGCTCTCGAACGCCTCGGCGTCCGAGAAGGCGATGATTTCCACTCCGTCGCGCTCATCCATATGGATCAGGTTATCGCCCCCGCTGTCGGTCTCGGTGCCGTATTGACGCGCGACAATGCGGGCGAAGTAATGTGGTTCATATGCTGATCGTCGTCGCGGGATCAACCGGTCTTATCGGCAGGGCAATCGTTTCCGAGCTTCGCGAAGCGGGCCACAAGGTGCGCAGACTCGTACGACGCGAACCAGCGGCGCAGGACGAGCACCGATGGGATCCACCGTCCGGCACGATTCCGCGAGACGCGTTCGACGGCGTCGACGCCGTGATCAACCTGTGTGGCTCGTCGGTCCAGGGGCGCTGGAACGCGGAGCGGAAGCGACGCATCCGTGCCAGCCGCATCGAGCCTGCCAGGACGCTCGCCGAAGCCGTCGCCGAGTACGGCATCCCCACCCTGCTCAACGCGTCCAGCCTGAGCTTCTACGGCAACACCGGAGACGACGTCGCCGACGAGACGTCGGGCCTGGGCCGCGGCTTCCTCGCCGAGATGGTCGTCGACTGGGAGGCCGCGACCACGGTGGCGCGCGACGCGGGCAGCCGGGTCGTGCTGCTGCGCACCGGCCTCGTACTGTCGTCCGACGGCGGCCTGCTCAGCCTGCTCAGGCCGCCGATCCGGCTCGGAGTGGGCGGGCGACTCGGCGACGGCAGGCAGTACGTGGCGTGGATCAGCCTGCCGGACGAGGTCGCCGCCATCCGCTTCCTCCTGGAGAACCCGGACATCTCTGGACCGGTCAATCTGTGCGCGCCGGAACCCGTGACCAACGGCGAGTTCACCAAGGCGCTGGGCCGGGCACTCCATCGGCCCGTGTATCTGCCGGTACCGAAGGCGGTGGTGCGTGCCGTGCTCGGGGAATCGGCCGACGAGCTGGCGCTCATCAGCCTGCGCGCGGTTCCGCGGGTCCTGTGCGAGGCGGGCTTCACGTTCCGGCACGTCGATTTCGACGCCGCGCTCGCGGACGTCCTGTGAGACGCGGGGCGTCCGGCCTCCGGTGAGACGCCGGGTGTGTCGGCCTCCCGTGAGATGCCGGGCTTGCCGGCCTCCGGTGCTCGCCGACGTTCTGTGAGAGGCCGGGATCACGCCGTGGGCGCCGGCGTTCGGACGCGTAGCGGTCGCCGTCAGGCCGGGGAGACGGTGAAGCGGTAGCCGGTCTGCGCGTGCGGTTCCTTTCCGAACGCGAGCACCTTGGCCGGCTCGACGCGGAACACGATCGCGGGGTGGCCCGCGACCTGGGCGACATCGTCGATGAGCTCCAGGCTCCAGCTGTTGTGCGCGCCGTACTTCGCGTCGAAGGCGTCGACGATCCCCGGCAGAGCCTCGGGGGCGGTGATCTCGGTGGCCGTGCCCTCGACGACGATGTCGAGTCCCTTGGTCCAGAGGTTGTTCCCCGTCGTCAGCGCGACCTTTCCGCTGTGCTCAAGGTTGCGCATCTTCTGCTCGATCGAAGCGGTGGTGAAGTACATGGCGTCGTCGTGCCACACCGCGACCACCGGGGTCACGTGGGGGCGGCCGTCGACGCGGACGGTCGTCAGCCAGAAAAGCTCGGCCGTCTCCAGCACGCCCAGGGTCTCCTGCCACGACGTGGGCTCCACCCCCGGCTCGCTGTAACGCACGTCCAGTTTCGCCTCGGGATAAGTGACGGACATCGTTTTTCCTTTCTGCGACGCAGGGGCCGTCTCGGTGAGGGGAGATTTTCCCGGCGCCGGATAGGTGATGGATGATGTTCCGATCACGAGGCTACGTCCGCGGTCGCGGGCGGGCAATGACGTCGTAATAAGGGGTCTCTCTCGCATCGATCAGGCTCCGTGGTGACCTTAATTCGCCACCCGTGATGAGCAGGGGCGTCGCGAGTCCAATAAGAGGTTGTTCCGTTATTCAATAAGCAACCCTTATGGGGTGTCCGTTGTCCGAAAGGTGTTACCGGCATAACCTGATCGCAGGTAAACGTAAACGCCGTGGACGGTTGAGTGAAAGGGTGACGCGAAATCCGGGGATATGGCCTCGTGTTTCGCAGCGGCACGGTGAGGTGGGTGCGACCGGGAAACCGATCCCAAGAAGGAAGGGAATCATGGAGGACGTCTGTATTATCGGAGCGGGATCATCAGGTATCGCCACCTGTCAGGTCCTGCACGAGCGCGGTATCGCCTTCGACTGTTACGAGGCCGGCTCCGAAATCGGGGGCAACTGGCGCTATCTCAACGACAACGGCCTGTCCTCGGGCTACCGGTCGCTGCACATCAACACCTCCCGACACCTGACGGAGTACCGCAGCTACCCCATGCCGGACCACTATCCGGCCTATCCCACCCACTACCAGATGGCGCGCTACTTCGACGATTTCGTCGACCACTTCGGCTTCCGTGACGCGATCATCTTCCGTACCGAGGTCACCCGCGTCGAACCGGCCGAGGGCGGCGGCTGGCACGTGACCGCGCGCAACCGCGACACCGGCGCCGAGACCACCCGCCACTACCGGGCGGTGGTGGTGGCGAACGGACACCACTCGACCCCCCGCTACCCCGAGCCGGCCTTCCCCGGCGCGGACACCTTCACGGGCATCCAGACCCATTCGCACTACTACAAGGTCCCCGACGAGTACGCCGGCAAGCGGGTGCTCGTGCTCGGCCTCGGCAACTCGGCGTCGGACATCGCGGTGGAGACCTCCACCGTCTCCGAGCGCACCTTCATGGCGATGCGCCGCGGGGGATACGTCTTCCCCAAGTTCATGTTCGGCAAGCCCAGCGACGACCTCATCAGCCCCTTCCTCACCACGGTGCTGCCGAGGGAGATGCAGCGGTGGATCATGGCGGGCCTGCTGCGCCTCACGGTCGGCAAGGTCACCGACTACGGGCTGCCGGAGCCGGGCCACAAGCTGTTCAACTCCCACCCGACCGTCTCCGAGTCCCTGCTGCCCCGCCTCGGCCACGGCGACATCACCGTGAAGCCGAACATCGCCCGTTTCGACGGTGACACGGTGCACTTCGTCGACGGCAGCAGCGAGGTGATCGACGCGGTCATCTACAGCACCGGGTACAAGATCAACTTCCCGTTCCTGGACGAGAGCGTGATCGCCCCCACCGACAACGACGTCTCCCTGTTCCACCGCGTGGTCGACCCCAACCACCCCGGCCTGTACTTCATCGGCCTCTTCCAGCCCCTGGGCGCGACCACGGTGCTGTCCGAGGCGCAGTCCCACTGGGTGGCCGACCTGCTGGACGGCAGCGCCGCGCTGCCCTCGCCCGAGCGGATGCGCCGGGAGATCGACCAGTACAAGGAGAGGCTCGCCAAGCGCTACGTGACGTCCAAGCGGCACACCATGCAGGTGGACCACTATCCCTACCTGGCCGAACTGCGCCGCGCCCGGCGCGACGGGGCCCGGCGCGCACCGGCGGCGGCCAAGGCCGAGGCCAGGCTCAAGGCGAAGGCCGCCGCGAACGGGCTTCCCGAGGGCTACGAGCCCGAGGAGGTGTCGATCTGGATCGACGCCGATCCGCACGTGGTGTGGGACCTCATCAGCGACGTGACGCGGATGGGACAGTGGAGTCCCGAATGCCGTCGATGCTTCTGGATCGGCGGCAGGCGCGGGGTCGGCGCACGCTTCGTCGGGATCAACCGCCGCGGCTGGGTCACCTGGGTCACCACCAACGAGGTCGAGCAGGCGGAGCCGGGCAAGTCCTTCGCGTTCCGTACCGCCACCAACGGCGTGCGCTGGAGCTACCGGCTGGAGCAGGACGGCGGCGGCACCCTTCTCACCGAGCGGTGGGACGTCTCCGGGCAGAGCGCCGGGCAGCGCAAGCGCACCGCGTCCTTCGCCAACCTGGCGCTCGGCGGCTACGAAGGGCACACCGAAGAGCTGCGCGACGGCATCCACAAGACCCTGGAGCGGGTCAAGGCCGCCGCCGAACAGCTGAGCCGATCCACCGAGGTCAAGGCCGGAGGTCTGCACGTCGAGGGTGTTCGATGACGGACGAGAACCTGCGCTTCGCCTCGGTCGAGGAGTTCGCCACCTGGCTGGAGGCGAACCACCGGACCGCGGACGAGGTCTGGGTCGCCCTGCCGAAGAAGGGGACGCCGGTGCCCTCGGTCACCAGGTCCCAGGCCCTGGACGTGGCCCTGTGCTACGGCTGGATCGACGGCAAGGCATTCTCCGGAAACTCGCCGGACGGCTGGTGGGCCCAGCGCTTCTCCCCGCGCAGGGCCCGCAGCTCGTGGTCGAAGATCAACTGTGCCAAGGTCGAGAAGCTCGTCGCGGCGGGCCGGATGCGAGCGGCCGGGCTCGAACAGATCGAGCTCGCCAAGGCCGACGGCCGCTGGGCCGCGGCCTACGCCCCGGCGAGCACGGCCGAGGTCCCACCCGACCTGCGGGCGGCGCTCGACGCCTCTCCCACCGCGGCGGCCGCCTTCGCCGCCCTCAGCAGAAGCAACGGCTACCAGATCCTGCTCACCGTCGAGAAAGCGAGGAAGGCCGAGACCAGGGCACGCAGGATCGCCGACTACGTCGAACGCCTCGAAGCCGGGGAGCCACTCCACGGCCCCCGAAGAAAACCGTGACGCCTCCCCACGCCGCGACCTTGCGGGTGGAGGGCCCGACCGACCACCGTGGGTGGAGGGTCCGCCCGATCACCGTGGGGGGAACGTCTGACCGACCACCGTGGGTGGAGCGTCTGACCGATCACCGAACCTCGGCCTCGGCCCCCGCCCGTTCGACGATCTCGTCCACGGTCTCCTCGGGGGTCTGGTCGGAGGTGTCGAGCCAGAGGCCGAGGCGGGGGGTCGTGGTACGCAGGCCCTCGTCGAGGAGGTCGATGGTCCACCGGTCGTAGGCCTCCTTGCCCCGGGCCGCCTCGCGGGCGGCGACGGCCTCGGGGCGCGGGGCGAGCACGACGACGAACAACGGTCGCCGCCGGATGAGCCCGGTCATCTCGGCGAGGTGGTCGCCGAGGACGACATCCTGGGCGACCACCGTGAACCCGTCCTCGGCGTACGCGTCGCAGGTGGCCGCCGTCAGCCGGTACCGCAACCGCAGTTGCCGCACCGCCTCGGCGGACGGGTCGGGCGTCATGTCGGCCCGGCCGTTGACCACCATGCGGCGGAACAGGTCGCCCCGGACGTGCACCGAACGCGGCAACCGCTCGGCCAGCATCTGTGCGACGGTCGACTTCCCTGCGGCCTGGATCCCGGTGACGAGAACGACGGCCTGCGGGGGTATGGGGCTCATGAATGTCCTTTGTCGCGCTGTGGTGGTAGAAAACCTCGTACGTCTGCGGTCGTGTCCGCCGTACGGGGGCGAGTCAGAAATCGCCGTCGCGGACGCCCGCGAGGAAGTCGCGCCATGCCTTCGGAGTGAAGGTGAGCGCGGGGCCGGACGGGTCCTTGCTGTCGCGGACGGCGACAAGGCCCGGCAGGTTCGTCGCCACCTCGACGCATGCGTCGCCGCTGTTGCTGTAGCTGGACTTGCGGAACTCAGCGCCGAGCAGATCAGAGGACATGGCTACTCCTTCATGGCCGCGGCGATCATCGCTTGCGATGCGTCAGGGGCGAGCGCTGCATTACGAATACGATTAAAAGACATTTTATAGAGCGTTATGTGCTCTGATTTCTCAACATACACGTCCCCGGCGGTTCCCTTATGATCGGCTCGGTGTCAGCCTGCTCGTGTAGCCTGCCACGACAAGACGATCGTACGCGCTTCGTACTTCGTCAGACATTTCTTGCGGTATGGCAAACCCCAGTTCGGCATACTTGCTGATGCGCTGAGTGTCGCCGACGATCATATTGGCGACCCGATCGGCGTCCCCGATCGCGCCGATGTAATCCGCCAGCGGCAAGGATGCGGACGCGCACGTGACCTCCACCTCGGGCCACAGCTTCTTGCAGGTCGCGTACGCTCGTCTCTGCTGGTAGGGGCGCGAGACAAGAGTGACGGACGAGACGCCTATGCCGTGATCCGCAAGCAGCGTACGGGTGAACTCGATGTTCTGTCCCGTGTTGGTCGCTCTCGTCTCGACAAGGATCCTGTCTACGGGAACGCCCAGCCTGACGGCCTCTTCCCGATAGTGAACCGCTTCGCCGCGAGGGAATCGCTCGATCGTCGTCGGCGCGTTGGCGCCGGTAAAGACAATGCGTGGGAAAAATCCCTTCCCGAAGAGTTCGGCGGCGAAGACGGCCACTCCTATGTCGTGGCTCCCCAGGCCGATCCCGATATCGGAATGCCGTGGTTCGTGGTGCATGTTGTGGTAATCCCACAGGATTTCGAGATCTTCCAGAATGTTTTCAGACAGAGATTCCATTTCCGGCCTATTCTGGGATCTTGAAGTTGTAAGACCATTCGAAGCGCGTGGCCGCATGGACACCGCGAGCGAATTCCACGACCTGTCCGTCCCGCGTGGTGGTCATGCGCCTGAGCACCACCACAGGTTCGCCTACGGGAAGCTGTAGTTCTCGCACCTCCTCAGGTGTCGGCATGCGAGCGTGAAGAGACTCGGTGATGGCGTCCGGCTCGAAACCCTGAATGGTCAGCACCGCGAAGCCGCCGCCGTGGCCTGCGGGTCCCGGAGCGGGGTTGACCAGAGGAGTGCCTTCCACGTGATCAGGGCGATAGAAGCTGGTAAGAGCGTGTGTGGGTACGCCCTCTTCTCTCACCAGGCGTGCTCGCTCGTAAACGGGTGCTCCGACGGGCAGTCCGAGCGCGGCGGCGACTTCGGGATCCGCCTCCACCAGACGAACACGATTGCTCTGATCACCGGGCGCCCAGGCGCGTCCTGAGGCTTCCCTGTCCGCTGCGAAAGCCACGAGACCGAACTTCCACTTGCTCTTGGCGTAGCGCTCCGCGCCCAGTCGTTTCATCGCGGGCTGACGGCGAATCACCGTCCCCCTGCGCCGTACCACCGTGACGAGCCCTTCGGCTTCGAGGAGGCGGACCGCTTGGCGGATCGTCTTGACGTTGACGGTGAACTCGTCCGCGAGTTCCTGATGCTTGGGCAAGGTGCCGGTTGTGTCCTGTGGATATGTGCCGTCTTCGATGCGAGTGCGCAGCACGTGGGCCAACTCGCGGTATCCGATGCTCATACGACTCCTCACCTCGGTCGCCGAACAAGGCCGACTCCGCCTCGGCAGCTCCGATCTCAACGAATAGTGCCATCTCTATTGACAGAAGACTACTCTCGTCCTTCGATAAGGGTAGCACTATTCGTTGACCAGTCGTAATGCACCATTTAGGTCTTTCCCATCCCATAAGGCGGACCCGTCCGACGCTGCACACGTCCGGACGGGTCCTAGAGCGGACTGCGGAGGTCCGATCCATGGAAGATGCTAGAACTACTAACCCCAAATCGACCATTCCCGGCTGGCGGGTGATTCTCAGTGACAAGGGACGGCTGTGGGCGTCCCGCGTCCTTCCGTTCACCGACGCCGAGACGGACGTGGGTGCGGACCGTACGGTCGACGCCGACACCCTCGACGAGCTGCGGGCCGAGGTCGATCGGCACGAGGCCATCGCCCGGGAGGCGGCAGGGCGGGTGACATCGTGATCGGGCGCCGATCCCGCGCTGCAGGGCAGCACCACGACGGCCTGGCCCTCGCTTCCGTCCTCAATCGCTCGTCTCACCCGTACCGGAACGTGCCGAGGTGATCGCGATGAGAGGAGCAGCGCAGGTCGCCGTTGTCGTGAGTGCGTCCGAGGAGCGCCAGCGCGCCGCGCTTGAGCAGACCTTCTCCGAGTGGCGCATCGTCCATGACCTCCTTCCCGACCGCTGGACGGCCCTTCGGCGTCGGCCGCTCACCGACCGGGAGGTGAAGGCGGGCATCAGATGCATGATCATTCGATCTTCGCCTGAACGGCTGGTCACGGCACTGGTCCGCCAGGTGCAGATCGCGCTCAGCCTGAACACCGGTCACTCACCCGGCGCCTGAGTCGGCGCGGCGGTACGAGAGCATCCTTCTCACCGGCGGGGGGCGAGCAGTAATGGAACGGTCAGTGGCGTTAGCGAGGCGTCGGGGCGCGGCTTACCGCCACTGGCCGTTCCGATCCGGCTGGTTGCTGGGGCGGCCTGCGAATCCTTGGTGTCTGGGAGGGTCTTGTGGACGACGCCGATGGAGACCTTGACGCCAGCGGCGATGGTGCGGATGGCGGCGCGTTTGTCGTCGTCAACCACGGGCCAGCGGCCGCTGACCCGATTGCGGCGGCGGGCCGCCTCCAAGCCGTCCTTGGTTTTGCGGACGATGTCGCGGCGCCGGTCCTCGGACAGGGCCAGATTGAGAATCAGGGAGCGCTCGGTGTGCTTGCCGGCCGCGATTCGCTTCAGCACCTTAACCGCGATGCCGCGCTGGAACAGGTTGTTGAGGGCGATGAGCCCTTCGAGGAGGTTGCGGCCGAGGCGGTCGACCTCCTGGACGCACAGCATGTCCCCATAACGGATGTAGGACAGCGTGTTCAGCAGCGCGGGCCGGTCTTGCCGCTGGCCTTCTCCTCGAAGACCTTCAGGTAAATCGGGTCGATGGCGTCGTGCTGGCGTTGGGTCTTCTGCTTGTCGGTGCTGACCCGGACCAGGCCGATGAGCGCCACGGTGACCGTCTTCCGTTCATCAAACGCCCTGCATGAGGTAGATGAACCGCACCGGAAAATGAACGGCAAAATGAACGCTCGGACCAGGCGCGGCGGCACCCCGGACGTACTTTCGCCGACGTTCGTCAAACGACCGTTAGATGAACACGCCGGACACGGCTACGGAAGGTCGTCTGCGTCTGGAATCCACCGCGCCCCGATCTGCCGCCCGGCATCGGCGCGCCTGGCCAGCTTCGCACGGGGAGCGTTCAGCTTGCCGCAGGGTGGAAGGCCACCGCCCAGACGGGGCCGGTGTGTCCGGTAAGGGGGTCGCCGACGGGCTGGCCGGTGGCGGTGTCCCATAGCCGCACCGTCTCGTCGTCGGCGGCGGTGGCGAGGAGGTGTCCGTCCTGCGGGTGGAAGCTCAAGTTGAGTGCGTCCGGCACCAGGTCGGCTGTGCCAGACCAGATGCTGGTGGACGGCTTGTCGAGGTGAAAGTGCTCGACGTTGAGACCGACGTAGACGGCGACCTTGGCGCCGCCAGGCCACTGGATGGGAGGCCGCTCAGTGATGGGGCTGTAGTCGAAGATCATGCCGCCACGGTAGAGCTAACATCAATGTCAGGTTCAAGCCCGAGGAGGTGTGATGCGAATCGGCGAACTGGCACGCCGCACCGGGGTGAGCGAGCGATCACTGCGCTACTACGAGCAGCAGGACCTCCTGGCGGCCGACCGCACTCAGGGAGGCCAGCGGGACTACCCAGAGCAGGCAGTAGACCGAGTGATCCGCATCCAGGAGCTGTTCGCAGCCGGACTGCACAGCAAGAAGATCGCCCAGCTGCTCCCATGCATGTGGGACACCGACGGCGGCCCGTCACAAATCGCCGCGCCGCAACTGGTCGACGACCTCGTCGCGGAACGGGACCGCATCGATCGGATGATGGTCGAACTGGCCAACTCGCGGGACGTGCTCGACGAGGTGATCAAGGCGGCAGACCATGTCTGACAGCCCCGACGTCCCAGCCCACATCCTCGATCGGCTGCGCACGATCTGCCTCGTACTCCCCGAGGTCCACGAACAACAAGCCTGGGTGGGAAGACGCTGGCGGATCCGCACGAAGACGTTCGCGCACGTGCTCTGCATCACCGACGACTACCCACCTCTGCACAGCCGCGAAGCCCCACTGGTCGGCGACGCCACCGTCCTCACCTTCCGCGCCGCGGGCGAAGAATTACACGCACTGTCCAACAGCGGACTCCCGTTCTACAAGCCGCGCTGGCACCCCCAGGTAGTAGGCATGATCATCGAGGACACCGCGGACTGGGGAGAGATAAGCGAGCTACTCACCGAGAGCTACTGCCTGCTGGCACCGCGGAAACTGGTGACACAGGTAGGTCGGCCAGGTTCCGCAACCGACGAACAGGACTGAAGAACACCAAGCTCGGCTACGCGGTGAAGGAAATGATCGGGGGCATCGAATACTGGACCCGCTAAGGCTTCGCCGTGGAAACGCCCGTCGACCTCGTCACCAAGCCCGCTGACCCCTCACCGCCCCCTCCACGCCGTGACCTGCGCATGCTGACAGAGGCTTGTCGGTGCTCGGACCTATCATCCGGAGCATGAACATGAAGCGGTACGTCGAAGAGGATCTGCACGGTGCGGAGTTCCGCGAGTGCGACCTAACCGGGGCACGCCTGATCGGCGTCGTCATGCAGGATGCCGTGATCGACGGGCTCATCACCAACCTCGTGGTAAACGGCGTCGAGGTCACTGAGTACGTCGAGGCAGAGCTCGACCGGCGTCATCCGGTGCGGGTGCTGATCCGCTCCGAGGACCCCGCCGATCTGCGCGAGGCATCGCGTCAGCTCCGTGCCGCCTGGGCCGCCACGATCGAGCGGATCCGCCGCACGCCCGGCATCGAGCGCCGCAGCGTCAACGACGAGTGGTCGGCGGTGCAGACGATGCGCCACTTGGTCTTCGTCCACGACTCGTGGTTCCGCCGCTGCTGCCTGGGCTCCACGGAGCTGTTCACACCGATGGGCATCGGGCCGACCGTGGAGCCCTACCGTGAGGCGCACGGGCTTGACCTCTCGCTCGATCCGGCCCTCGACGAGATCGTGAGCGTGCGTGACGCACAGGCCGCCGAGCTCGAGGCCTGGCTCGACGAGGTCACCGCTGAGCGGCTCGCGGCGCGAGCGCCGGTGCCCGACGACGACGTCTGGCCGCCGTACGCGCGGGGCCGCTCGGTGCGCCAGTGCCTGGGCACGGTGCTCAACGAGACCTTTGAGCACCACGGCTTCTGCGTCCGCGACCTCGACCTGATCGAGGCACAGGACGCTGAGTAGGGCCGCTAGGTCCTGTTTTGTGGATCACCTGAGCCAGAGCAGTAGACAGGCGATGGTCACGGCTGATCGGTAGTGGGCGGCGAGCTTGTCGTAGCGG
>NZ_JBEZEZ010000023.1:0-138166 GCF_040649155.1 Streptosporangium sp. NPDC049046
CCCGACCGAACCGCGGTACGCCATGGCAGCGACGCCGGATCGGTAGTGCTCGGCGGCCGTCGCCTACCGATCCGCCGACCACGGGTGCGCACCGCTGACGGCACCGGCGAGGTCACCATCCCGGCCTACGAACTGTTCTCCTCCACTGAGATCCTCGATGAGATGGCGCTGGGCAAGATGCTCGGCAAACTGTCCACCCGCCGCTACCGGCTCGGCCTGGAGCCGGTCGGCGACCGCATCGAGCAGGCCGCCACCGGCACCTCCAAATCGTCGATCTCGCGGCGGTTCGTCGCCGCCACCGAACGCGCACTCGCGGACATGATGTCGGCCGACCTGGCCGGACTGCAGCTAACCGCACTGATGCTGGACGGCGTGCACTTCGGCGAGCACACCTGCATCGTGGCGCTCGGGATCGGCATCGACGGCACCAAATATCCGCTGGCGCTGGTGGAGGGCTCCACCGAGAACGCCACCTTGGCCCGCGAGCTCATCGTTGGCCTGCGTGAGCGCGGCCTCGACGTCACCGCGCCAATCCTGGTGGTGCTGGACGGCTCCAAAGCGCTGCGCCGCGCGGTGCTGGACGTGTTCGACCATCCTGTGATCCAGCGCTGCCAGCTTCACAAGATCCGAAACGTTCGCGACCGGCTGCCACTGAAACTCCGCGCCGCCGCCGAGAAACGCATGCGAGAGGCCTACCACGCCGACACACCGCTGGTCGCCGAGGCCGCGCTCACCGCCCTGGCCGCCGAGTTGGACAAGACCCACCCCGGAGCCGCGGCCTCACTACGGGAGGGCCTGGAGGAGACCCTCACGATCCTGCGGCTGGACGTGCCGCCGATGCTGGCGCGCACCCTGCGCTCGACCAATCCCATCGAGTCGATGATCTCGATCTGCCGTGACCACGCCGTCAACGTCAAGAACTGGAAGGACGGCACGATGGCGCTGCGCTGGTGCGCGGCCGGCATGGCCGAGAGGCCACCAAACAGTTCCGCCGCGTCAACGGCCATATGCACCTGCCCAGACTCCGTGCCGCTCTCGATCGGCATGCCGCGACGCAGAATCCCAGCCCGGACTGCTACAACGAGAACATCGCCTGACTGTCGGACCGCTGATCAAGTTCCACGAACGTCGGGACATCCTCTCCGCCACGCTGCCGCGTCCCTGTGGCTCAATGCCGGGGTCCCGGCAACTGAGGTGGCCAAGCGGGCGGGGCACAGCGTCGATGTGCTGCTGAGGGTCTACGCCAAGTGCATCGAGGGGCAACAGGCTCGCGTAAACGGAAAGATCGCTGATGCTTTACGGGAATAACCCTCTACGAAAGGACCCCGGTTTTGCTGGGGTCCTTTCGTGTTGCATCAGATGTCGCAAGTGAGGAAAAAGCCTACTAATGATCAATGTGAGGTGTACGCTCCGGCCGTACGACTTAGCGCTAGATCGTGAGAGAGGTAGCCATGCAAGAGAGGCGATGGACAACAACAGTCAACGTGTGCAGCACCACGTGGGGTGATGCGCAGGATGAGGTGGGGTGTTCTATCTTGTCTGAAGTCTTGAACGACTGCCTGAGGGCTTTCAACGAAGGCTGCCGGATATATGTCGTTGATGCTCCAATGGAGGGTGATCGGGGGTATTTTCAGATTTTGGCTGACCCGTACTCTCGGCGTGGGCATCGTGAGAATCGGCGTCATGGCCAAGGCGCACGCTACTATGCGCCCCACTCGGTGCGTGTCGATCGGCAGGTATGGAGGATGTTGGCGGCGAAGGGCAATAATTGCTCGGTGTTCGCCGAAGGGGTAGCGCGGGCGCTCGCATGTGGTTCTCGGATCTTTGCTGAAGATCCGGACTCAGGGAACCTGTGCAGGGTGTATGCCCCGACTGGCTGATGGCCTTGTGGAGAGATCAAGTTAGTAGACAGGCCTCGGGTTGCCCGAGGCCTGTCGTTTTGGGGCCGACCTGGGAAGACGTCGGAAAGACTGGATCGCATATGGTTCGCGATCACTGGCCTACGGCTGCAGGTGATCGTTGAGAGAGAGCCTGCTAAGCCCCAGGTCAGGGGGCAAGCGGCTGGTCGGAAGAGTGCCCCCGGCATGATTCGAACATGCGACACCCGCTTTAGGAGAGCGGTGCTCTATCCCCTGAGCTACGGAGGCAGGGGCTCCTAGTAAGAGTAGCGAAAGTAGCGAGTGGTTGCGCGCCCGAAGGGGGAGTTGGGGGCGGAGGGCGGGTTATCGGTTCGCTGGCCTGGAGTAATAAGGGGGGCAAGTGGTCGGGTGTGCGGCGTTGGGTGAGGTTAGCGTCACGATCTGTGATCGGCAGGCGACGGAAGCGCATTCGCGGGCATCGAGCCCTGCGACCGGTGGTGCTGTGCGGTGCGATGCTGGCGCCCGCGCTTCTGGCCGGGGGGTTACTGGTGGCCGAGCTCACCGGGTACGAGGCCGCTGTCCAGCGGGCCGACGCCGGTGCGGAGCCTGAGGGGCCTGGGGAGGTCGAAGAGGGCGGGAGGGCCAGTGAACTCCGGGAGGCCGAACGGGCGAGAGAAGCCGAACGACTCGGGGAGACGGCGGGAGCCGGGGAGGCCCGGAGAGCCCAGGAGGCTGAAGAGGGCGGGGAAACCGAGAGTTTTGACGACGGTGAGGCTCTCTGGGTGGGGGACAGGGGGCGCCGGGGGTTCCGGGAAGGCGGGGGAGCCTGGAGAGGCACGGCTTCTCGACTGAGGGCCGGAGAGCCTGTGGAGTCGCCGGGCGACGAGTCGCAGGATGAGCCGCAAGGAGCCGCGGGGACACCGGCGGAGGCGGAAACACCGGCGGAGGCGGGAACGCCAATAGAAGCGCCGACAGACGTGGAGACACCTCGAGAAGCAGGGACGCCCCGAGAAGCGGAGAAGTCGCGAGAGGCGCGAGCACCGGAAGAAGTGGTGGCCGTGGTACCGGTCGTGGTCGGGTCCGTACGGAGCCGGGTGTTCGGGCCGAGGCTGATGCCTCCGCCGTTGCGGCCGGAGCGGGTGTACGGGGGATGGATGCCTGTCGCGGCGAAATCAAGGATGCGCGACACGGATCCAGACGAGGCCGGTTGGCAAAGCAACCCGAGCGGGACTGATGGTGTGAGCGAGGCGGAGGTGGTCGTTCCCATCACACCTCGCCCGCAAGCCTCCAGAGGCCCACGGAAGGTGGCATCTCCACCCCCTGCGGCACCTGAGTCTCGGGTGCGGCGTACGCCGCCACTCGCGCGACCTGAGCGCCGCGACGAGTGTTCGGCGGAGTGGAAGGGGACGTGGCTCTGGGGGGTCTGCAAGAAGCACGCGCGGCAAGAAGCCTGACTTGTCCGGTCCCAAAAAGGGGTGTTCGGCGCATAACGGCTGTGGAGAGCTGGCCCGTTCACTTGGTCAGCTGTAGTAGCGTGCGTGCCTGACCCAGGTCACGAGTTCGCAAACGGAGGGGTCGAACGTGCCACCTCGTCGATCAGCGGGTCTGATCGCCGTCGTCGCGACGCTGACGTCCCTCCTGCCGGGATCCGCTGTCGCGCAGCGGGCGCCTGCGGAGGTTCAGGCCGTCGTCGCCGCGGATCCGGTGAACCTCACAGAGCTGCGTCGTGAGGCGGAGAAGGCCGCGAAGGATCTGGAGGCCGCTACCAAGGCCCTGGAGCAGCGGCGGACCCAGATCCGCAACTCGGAGAAGGAGCTCTCCGCCAAGCTGCGGGAGCTGCAGGTGGCCGAGCGGGCCTTCGCCCAGGTGCGGCAGCCGCTGTCGGACCTCGTCGGGATCCTCTACCAGCAGCCCTCCGGTGGGGATCTGGCCGGCTTCTTATCCGGCGAGTCCAATGCCGACACCTTGCGCGCGATGGCCGGCCTCACCCAGATCGTCGCCGAGCGCGACCGCATCCTTGAGGACAGCAGCCGTCTGCAGCTGGAACGGGAGCGCTTGGCGGGCGAGGCGCAGGAACTCAGGGCGGGCAACCTCCTCGCGGAGGCGCAGATGGGCGCCGAGATCGGAACGCTCAGGGCACGCTCGCAGAAGATCGTGCAGTCTCTCACCAAGGCCCTGGTGAAACTGGGCGTCAAGATCGACAAGAAGGGGCGTCCGGCCGCCGGGTGCGACCCGACCAGGGCGACCTCGATGAGCGAGTTTCCCAACGGGCTGATCCCGCAGGCGTACCTCTGTCCGCTCCAGCAGAGCGGCAACCAACTGCGAGGGGACGCCGCACTCGCGTTCATCAGCCTCAACGAGGCGTACAAGCGGCAGTTCGGCAAGCCGATGTGCGTGACCGACAGCTACCGGAGCCTGGCCGAGCAGCAGTCGGTCTACTACCGCCGCCCTGGCCTGGCAGCGGTCCCCGGTCGCAGCAACCACGGCCTGGGACTCGCCGTCGACCTCTGCGGGGGCGTCGAACGCTTCCGCTCAGCCGAGTTCAACTGGCTGGAGACGAACGGCAAGAAGTACGGCTGGATCCACCCCAAGTGGGCCTATGTCAGCCCCTTCGAGCCCTGGCACTGGGAGTACGACCCCGAGATCGGGTCCCTGCTTTAAAGGGTTTTACGGTTTCAGGGACAGCTGTCCCTGAAACCGGTGGTGCTTGGCGTCAGGTCAGATCTTTCCGTTGCGGATGCCCGCCAGGAAGTCGGTCCAGGCCGTGAGGGAGAAGGCCAGCGCGGGGCCGGAGGGGTCTTTGCTGTCGCGTACGGCGACGAGGCCCGGCAGGTTGGTTGCTACCTCGACGCAGTTGTTGTTGGCTCCACTGAGGCTGGAGGTGCGGAACTTGGCGCCGGACAGATCAGGGGAGATCATGGTCGCTCCTCAACGCGGTGATGAGCGCCGCGGATTCTTTGGGGGACAGGCAAACCTCGGTAAGGCGCTCAAACGTCAGCATAAGTTGCTTGACCTGCTCGCTGTCCTCGACGTACACCTCGCCTGCCGGGCATTCGGCGTAACCGAGGTCCGGATCATCATCGAACAACAGTATTGAGAAGGTCCCTTCCATGCCGCCGTGTGCACCGACCGCCAACGGGAGGACCTGGACCGTGATGTTCGGTTGTTCCATGGCTTGGAGGATGTCGCCAAGCTGACGGGCCATGGTGCCAGGCGCTCCCACGGGATGACGCAGAGCACCTTCGGCGATAAGGGCATGCAGTGTTGTATGAGCGCCGAACAGGCTGGTCTTGCGCTGTATACGGGCGTCGACACGGCGTGCCAGCTCAATGTCCGACCGATCGGGATGACCTGCTCGGATGATCTCTCGGGCATACTCCGGGGTCTGGAGCAGGCCGGGGATCAGTAGCGGTTCCCAATGCCGGATCGTCCTCGCTGCCGCCTCGAACTCGACGTACGACCCGGTGAACACGTCCGAGTAGGCCGTCCACCAGCCGCGTCGGGCGACTTCACGGGTGAGCTGCATCATGGCCTCGGTGGTCGCCGTCTCCACGCAGTACAGGTGACAGATGGCCGCCACGTCCTCGGGTGCCGGAGCGATCTTGCCGGTCTCGAAGCGGTTGAGCTTCGACCTGGACCAGCCGAGTTGTTCAGCGGCGGCCTCGGTCGTCAGGCCAGTGGTCGCGCGCAGGGTGCGCAGCTCACGAGACAGACGGCGCAGGCGGACCGTGGAGTACTTCATGCGGTCAGTTTGCCGCAGGTCAACCGCCTCTTCTCGCTCAACGCAACAAATTTGTGAGATGGGATTGTCAGCGTGAGATTCTCACGGCATCATGATGCTGGTCACATAGGGTAGTGGGATTAGAACGTATGGTGACGGGCTTGCGTCCGTGTCACCGCAAGCAACCTTGATACAAAAAACGGACCCGCCACCGGTCTTGCACACCGGTGAAACGGGTCCTTGATCAGGAAGTGAGTCCTGACCCGTGAACAACCCTAGTGCTCCGGTGCTCGACTGGAGCGTGGTGAGCGGCTGCGGCTGTTTCGCCGATGCGCCGCCGTTGCCGATGGGGTGTGCCGCCTGCGGGCACGCTCCCTACGCGCACGGTTGCCCCGGCTGGCCAGCCGATCACGAGTACGCGCAGCCTTCGGGCGCCTTGATGGACATCCGCATGGAGGCCCGTCGTACGGGGAACCGCTTCATGCCCTGCTTCGAGCCGCTCGCCCCCGCATGCCCTGCCGAGGCGATCCTTTCGGTGCCCGCCCAGCGGCCCGCAGAGCAGGAGCAGGAGCAGGCCGAGGTTCAAGCTGAGGTCCGGGCTGCGGAGGACATCGCGCCGGTGGCCGTTCAGCGTCTTTCCCGACTTCACGAGTCCTGTCCAACCGGCCGACTCCGGTCAGGCACCGGGTGGTCTCGCGTGCCCCACCCGAACGTGTCTCACTCGGACGCGCCTCACTCGAACGTGCCTCACCGGAACGCGTTCCGCTCGAACGCACCACACCCGAACGAGCCCCGACCGCCCCGGACACCCCGGCCCTTCACCCCCGAGCGCCGCCTCAAGCGAACGACCGCCCGCACCCCGTGCCGCGCGGCGCTCACCCCATCTCCGTACCGGCCGCTCGGCCCGTACGGCTCACCCCTCCGTGTTCTCGCCCGTTCCACAAAGCGGGCCCGTCCACCGCTACCAACGTCCGGACGGGCCCTTGATCGGATGGAGGTCCAATCAATGAACGATGGTAGGTCCAGCGTCCCCGAACCGGCCATCCCCGGCTGGCGGCTGATCCTCAGCGACGCCGGGCGGCTGTGGGCCAGTCGTGAGGAGCCCTTCTCGTCGATCGCGTTTCACGCCGGAGCCGAACGGACCGTCGACGCCGACACCCTCGACGCTCTCCAGGCCGAGACCGAACGGCAGGAGAGCATCGCGAGGAAAGCCCAGGAGCAGGCCGCGGGATGGGGGATCTCGTAATCCGCCGCCTTCCGAGCAGGCGGGCCTACGCTCGCGGGCGTCACCGTGACGGTGTGGTCGCCGTCGCCGTCCCCCACTACACCTGGGACCACCAGGCGCGTGCGGAGGCGGCACTGCTGCAGGTCACCTGGCCGGGCTGGGCCGTGCTGTACGGCACTGGCAGCCGACTCTTCCACGCCATCGCCACCTGGCCCACCCCGGAACCGGTGCTGCTCTGCGACCGGACCGTTGAGGGCCTGAAGTCCCAGATGCGCGAGGCCGAGATGACCGCGATTGTCCAGCGCTGGGCGATCACCGAGACGACCGACCGCCCCTGAGCGGGTACGGCGGCCAGGGCCGGGAAGGGCCCCGGCCGCCGTACCCTCGTCGGCCGCCGTGAGGCCCCCGCGCGAGAGTCGATCGTGACGAAGCAGCGTCGTCGGGAGACCTCACCCCGTGCGGGAGTCGTTCATGATGGGGCGTCGTCGTCAGGAGAGATACCTATGCGGGAGGCGGCCATGATGGAGGGCCGTCGGGAGAAGCTCATCCCGCGCGGGGGCCGATCGTGATGGAGAGTCGCCCGCCGGCCTGGGCGGAGGCGAGTTCGGTGGCCTGGGCCGGTGTGGTGGCCAGCACGACGAGCGCACCCCGCTCCGACTCCCCACCGGGGGTGGCGAGGACCGTGACGTCCTCGGCCACGACGGTCGCCGGGGCGGTGCCGTCCCACGCCGAGGTCGCGGCGAGCACGTTCACCACGTCACCCGGCGAGAGCAGGCGCGCGGTCTCGGGATCGGCGACCCGTACGGGAGTGGCGACCGTTCCCCGGCCGTGGGCGGCGAGCAGGCCGGGGCCGAGCAGGCGGACGTCCGTCAGCGGCTCCCCTCGCCTCGCGGGACCCGTCAGGACCTTTCCCGCGAACGGCGTGCCGGGCCTCAGGGCGCCGTCGGGGGCCGTACCGGGTCTCAGCGGAGCCGGTATCAGGTCGGCCGTCCCCAGCACGCCTCCGGACAGATCCCTCGCGGCGACCAGGACGGTCACCGAGGCGGTGTCCTGACGCAGCGCGAGGATGGCGCAGCCCATCGCCGCAGCGGCGACGACGGTCGCGATGAGACGGTGACGACGGCCGAGGAAGCGGCGCAGAGCGCGCATGGCTGACTCCAGGAGTGGGGAGTCGGGCGGCGCGGTGCCCGCGATGGGTGGTGGGATCACTCAGCGAAGTGACGGAGTGGCGGTGGACCAAGGCCAGGGCGGCTGCGGCCCGGCGCGACTACGGCCAGGCCGCCACGGCACAGCCCGGCCGCTACGAAAAAACGGTCAGCCCGGAAGCTCGAAGGGGAGCTTGAGGCCGTCCAGGACGTCGGGGCAGGGGCAGGTGCGTTTCTCCGGGAGTGCGGCGACGACGTCGCCGATGAGGGAGCGCATGCGGCCGACGTTGGTGGCGAAGAAGGAGAGGACCTCCTCGTGGGTGACCCCCTCGCCCGCCTCCACCCCGGCGTCGTGGTCGGTGACGAGGGAGAGCGTGGTGTAGCAGAGGGCGAGCTCACGGGCGAGGATCGCCTCGGGGAAGCCGGTCATGCCGACGATCGACCAGCCGTTGCCGCTGAACCAGCGGGACTCGGCGCGGGTCGAGAAGCGCGGGCCCTCGATGACCACGAGAGTGCCGCCGTCGACGACCTCCCAGCCCTCGGCGGAACGCGCGGTGGAGATCGCCGCCGTACGGCCCAGGGGACAGTAGGGGTCGGCGAAGGAGACGTGGACGACGCCGCCCGCGTCGTAGTAGGTCTGCGGGCGGCCGATGGTGCGGTCGACGAGCTGGTCGGGAACGACCAGGGCGCCGGGACCGATCTCGGCGCGCAGCGAGCCGACCGCGCTGGGGGCGAGGACCTGGCGGACGCCGAGGGAACGCAGCGCCCACAGGTTCGCCCGGTAGGGGATGCGGTGGGGTGGGAAGCGGTGGTCGCGACCGTGGCGGGGCACGAAGGCGACCGAGCGCCCTCCGATGCGGCCGACGGTGACGACGTCGCTGGGCGGGCCGTACGGCGTGGTGATCTCGACTTCTGTGGCGTCGTCGAGCAGGGAGTAGAAACCAGAGCCGCCGATGACCCCGATGTCCGCGCGAGTGACCATGAAGCTGAGGCTAGCGCCACGAACCGACCACTGAGGACCCCCGATGACGGCCTGTGGATAACCGAGTTCGCCGGGTAATCATCGGGGGTTGACGAGGCTGAGGGGGTTGAGGGCGGGGAGGGGGTGAAGGAGCTGGGGACGGGGGCAAGAGGGCTGGGGAACGGCTCCGGGCGCGCGGCTCAGGAGGCCGCGGCGGCCGTGCTGCTCGTGGCCTTCGCGGGCTTGGAGTCCGACGAGGTCGAGGAGCTCGACGACGAGGACGACGAAGAAGACGAGGACGAGCTCGACGAGTCGGAGGACTTCGAGGCGCCGGAGTCCGAGGAGCCGGAGGCGCTCGACGAGCCGTTCGCGGAGGTCACGGTGCTCGACGACGACGACCGGCTGTCGGTCCGGTAGAAGCCGGATCCCTTGAAGACGATGCCGACCGCGGAGAACACCTTGCGCAGGTCGCCCGCGCAGCTCGGGCACTCGGTGAGAGCATCGTCGGAGAACTTCTGGACGATTTCGAACTGGTGGTTACAAGCGGTGCAGGCGTACTGGTAGGTGGGCACGCTCTCCTCCTCGTGTGATCCGCGCCGATTGGCACTCTAGTGGCGCGACTGCTAATGGTATGCAGCTGACAAGCTTAAACGCGAGTCGGGGTCCTCGCATTCCGTAGCCGGATTCCGATCGGATGAGGCCGTAGCGAGGGCGAATCCCCTGCTCAGAGGGCCTGTCGGGACGTCACGTCCCCTTCTCGCCGTACCATCCGGCGAGCTTGCCCCTGCGGCTGATCGCGCGCATCCGGCGCTCGACCACGTCCCGGCAGGCGGCCGTGGCGACGACGAGAAGCTGATCGTCGACCCTGATCCTCGTGGAGTCGGAGGGGACGAACGAACGGCCTTCCCGCACGATCAACGTCACCTGGGCGTCCCTGGGCAGCCGCAGCTCGAAGATCTCCACGCCCTGCAGCTTGGACGTCGGCGGCACCTTGACCTGGAGCAGGTCGGCGTTGAGCTCCTCCAGCGGCGCCGACTCGACCTCCAGGTCGCGGGCCTCCTCCGGCCTGGTCAGCTTGAGGAGTTTCGCCACGAACGGCAGCGTCGGCCCCTGCAGCAGGGTGTAGACGATGACGATCACGAAGACCTCGTTGAACACGAACTTGGCGGTGCCGTCGGGGACGGAGTCGGCCGCCCACGGGATGGTCGCGAGCACGATGGGCACCGCGCCGCGCAATCCGGCCCACGACAGGAACGCCTGTTCCCGCCAGCCCAGCCGGTCGATGCGGAGCAGCCGGGCCAGCAGCGCGGAGACGATGATCGATGCGGGGCGGGCCACCGCGACCAGGATCAGCCCGGCGACCAGGCCGGGTACGAGCGAGGACGGCATCTCGGAAGGGCTGGCCAGCATCCCGAGCATCACGAACAGGCCGATCTGCGCGAGCCAGGCCACGCCCTCGGCGAAGCCCCGCGAGGCCGCGCGGTGCGGCATCTGCGAGTTGCCCATGACCAGCGCCGCGAGGTAGATCGCGAGGAAGCCGCTGCCGTGCAGCAGCACGGCCCCCGCGTAGGCGACGAACGCGAGCGCGAGCACCGCGATGGGGTACAGGCCCGAGATGGGCAGCGCGATGCGGCGCAGCGCGTACGCGCCGAGCGGGGCGACCGCGAGGCCGACGGCGGCGCCCACCGCCAGCTCGAAGAGCACGTCGACCAGCGCCACCCCCAGGCTGGGAGAGGCGGCGGTGCTCAGCAGCATGACGGCGATCACGGTGGGGGCGTCGTTGAAGCCCGACTCGGCCTCCAGGATGCCCGCGAGGCGCGGCGGCAGGGGCAGGCGGCGCAGTACGGAGAAGACGGCGGCGGCGTCGGTGGAGGCGAGGATCGCGCCGAGCAGGAACGCGGTCCGCCAGTCCATGCCGAGGATGAGGTGCACCGGGACCGCGACGGCCGCGATGCTCACCCCCACGCCGACGGTGGCGAGCACCAGGGAGGTGGGGATGGCGTCCTTGACGTGGCTCCAGGAGGTGGTCAGACCGCCCTCGGCCAGGATGATCGCGAGCGCGATCATGCCTATCTGCTGTGCTAGCTGCGGGTTCTCGAACTGCAACCCGAGCCCGGCCTCGCCGACGATCAGCCCGAATCCGAGAAAGATGAGGAGGCTGGGCAGTCCGCTGCGATGGGCGACGCGTACCGCGACGATGGCCGCGATGACGATCCCGGCGCCGAGAAGCAGCCAGACGTCCAGTCCCATCTGGCCCCCTCTCTCACTCCGGGGACCATTGTGTCGTATTCGCAAAGGCCGTCACGACCAGGTGACGGACGCCTCCCGGCACGTTCCGGCGCCTTCGACCCCGTACCCGGCGGGGGTTTCGCAGGTGATCCGGTCGGGGCACTTCGCCCGGGCTTCTGACGGAGTCCGGGCGGCTGAGTGATAGGTCACACTCCGGCGGCGGCGGTCCTGAAGATTCCCGAGGGGGTTGCGGCGTAGCGGACCGGGACGTCGTGGGGCTCGGCGGGCACCCCCTCGAAAGCGCCGCCGAGAGTGCTGTCGAAACCACTGTCGAGAGCGTCGTTGGAACCACTGTCGCGAGCACCGCCGAGCAGCTCGCCCTCGTGGAGCAGCGCCACCGTCGGCACGTTCGGGCCGACCCTGGCCAGCGCGCGGTCGTAGGAGCCTCCGCCCCTGCCCAGCCGTACGCCGGTGGAGACGTCCACCGCGAGCGCGGGCACGATCACCAGGGCCGCGGTCCTTATGGCGTCGACCCCGCGCCTGGTGTCGACCGGTTCCATGATCCCGAAACGGCCGGGGGCGAGGGTGTCCGGGCCGTCGTACACCGCCCAGTCGAGATCGTCGTCGTCGCGGAGCACGGGCAGGATCACGGTCGCGCCGTGTTTCCACAGGGCGAAGACGAGCCCGTGCGTCGCGGGCTCGGTACCGACCGACCAGTAGCACGCGACCAGTCCGGCCATCTGGACCCAGGGACGGTCCAGCAGGGACTCCCTGATCTGGACGGAGGCCGCATGCCGCTGCTCGTCGGACATCGAGGCGCGTGCCCCCTCGATTGTGGTACGCAGCGTCTGCTTGTCCACAGGTCCCTCCACTATGGTTTTGGTTATGGCCGACTTCGAAGCTGTGACGAAAGCCGTCGTTCCCGCAGCGGGTATGGGCACCCGTTTTCTCCCGGCGACCAAGGCGACGCCCAAGGAGATGTTGCCCATCGTCGACAAGCCCGCGATCCAGTATGTCGTTGAGGAAGCCGTCTCCGCCGGGCTGCTCGACGTCCTCATGGTCACCGGGAAGAACAAGCGTTCCATCGAGGATCACTTCGACCGGGCCCACGAGCTCGAGGAGATCCTGGAGGCCAAGGGAGACGACGAGCGACTCTCCCAGGTGAGAGAGCCCGCCGACCTGGCCATCCTCCACTACGTACGGCAGGGCAAGCCACGCGGCCTCGGCCACGCGGTCCTGTGCGCCAAGCAGCACGTGGGCGACCACCCCTTCGCCTGCCTGCTCGGCGACGACCTCATCGACCCCCGAGACGAACTCCTCAAGCGCATGATCGAGGTGCGCGGCACGTACGGCGGCAGCGTGATCGCACTCATGGAGGTCCCCCAGGAGCAGGCATCCCTGTACGGCTGCGCGGCCATCGAACCCACCGGCGAGGACGACGTGGTCAGGGTGACCGACCTGGTGGAGAAGCCCCCGGCGAACGAGGCCCCGTCCAACTGGGCCGTCATCGGCCGGTACGTGATCGACCCGGCCGTCTTCGAGGTCCTGGAGAACACCCCGCCGGGACGCGGCAACGAGATCCAGCTCACCGACGCCCTGCGTACCCTCGCCGGGCGTGGCAACGACCAGGGCGGCCCGGTGCACGGCGTGCTGTTCAGGGGTCGCCGCTACGACACCGGTAACAAGATCGACTACCTGCGTACGGTGGTGCAGTTCGCCGCCGAACGCCCCGACCTGGCGCCGGAGTTCATGCCCTGGCTCAAGGAGTTCCTGGCCTCGCGATGAGCTCCATGAAATCAGTCGACGACCACCTTTCCGACATCCTGGGCACCGTGCGGGTGCTCGCCCCGCTGGAGTTGGAGCTGGAACGGGCACAGGGCACCACGCTGGCCGAAGAGGTCACGGCCCCGATCCCGTTGCCCCCCTTCGACAACTCCGCGATGGACGGCTACGCCGTGCGGGCCGAGGACGTCGCGGACGCCCCGGTGACGCTCCCGGTGATCGACGACATCGCGGCCGGAGACGGCCGAGTACAGGCCATCGGCCCCGGCATGGTCATGCGGATCATGACTGGGGCCCCGATGCCCGCCGGGGCCGACGCGGTGGTCCCGGTCGAGTGGACCGACGGCGGCACCGCGCAGGTCACGATCAGCCGCCCCGCCGAGAAGGGCAACGCCGTCCGCAGGTCCGGGGAGGACGTGCGGGCCGGTGACGTCGTCCTGCCCGAGGGCACCCCGATCGGGCCCGCCCAGCTCGGGGTGCTCGCCGGCGTCGGCCGCCGCAGGGTTCTCGTACGACCACGCCCGAGGGTGGTCGTGATCTCCACGGGGGCCGAGCTGGTCGAGCCCGGCCTGCCGCTGGGAGACGGCCAGATCTGGGAGTCCAACAGCTTCACCCTCGTCGCCGCCGTCCGCGAGGCGGGCGGCGAGGGCTACCGGGCGGGGATCGTCGGCGACGACGCCGCCGGCTTCCTCGACCAGCTCGACGCGCAACTCCTGCGGGCCGACCTCGTGATCACCAGCGGCGGCGTCTCGATGGGGGCGTACGAGCCCGTCAAGGAGGCGCTCGGCCCGCTCGGCACGGTCCGTTTCGAACGGGTCGCGATGCAGCCGGGCATGCCCCAGGGCTTCGGCGTGGTAGGCGAGGACCAGATACCGATCTTCGCGCTGCCCGGTAACCCGGTCTCGTCGTTCGTGTCGTTCATGTTGTTTGTCCGGCCCGCGCTGCGCAAGATGAACGGCCTGCCCGACGAGCCCACGCCGACCGTACGGGCGGTCACCACGAGCCCGATCCGCTCACCCGCCGGCAGGCGCTCCTACCTGCGCGGCGTGCTCGGGCGCGACGGCACGGTCGGCCCGGTGCGCGGGCAGGGCTCCCACCAGCTCGCCGCCCTCGCCGCGGCCAACGCGCTGATCGTGGTGCCCGAGGACGTCACCGAGCTCCCCGAGGGCGCGGACGTGGAGGTCATCCCCCTGTGAACGAGCGGGAGCGGAGCCTACGAACGAGCGGGGAGCGGAGCGAAGTGACCGGATTCACCCACATCGACGAGACCGGCGCGGCGCGCATGGTGGACGTCTCGGCCAAGGACGTCTCCGTTCGTACGGCGACCGCGACCGGCAGGGTGCTGCTCTCCGCCGAAGCCGTGGCGCTGCTGCGCTCCGGCGAGGTCCCCAAGGGCGACGCGCTCGGCACCGCGCGGATCGCCGGGATCATGGGCGCCAAGCGGACCCCCGACCTGATCCCGCTCTGCCACCCCATCGCGCTGCACGGGGTGAAGGTCGAGCTGACCGTGGCCGACGACGGCGTGGAGATCATGGCGCGGGTCAAGACCGCCGACCGTACCGGCGTCGAGATGGAGGCGCTGACCGCGGTCTCCGTCGCCGCGCTCGCCCTGATCGACATGGTGAAGGCGGTCGACCCGGCGGCGGTGATCACCGATGTCCGCGTCGAGGAGAAGACCGGCGGCAAGACGGGGATCTGGACCCGCCCCTGAGACCGGACCCCCGAGATCCTGGGAGAATGAGCCCATGAGAGCTCTGGTGATCACCGCGTCCAACCGGGCCGCCGCGGGGACGTACGAGGACACCTCGGGGAAGCTGCTCGCCGAACTGCTCACGGCGGCCGGATGCGACGTGGACGGCCCGAGGGTGGTCCCCGACGGCGATCCGGTCGAGGCGGCGCTGCGCTCGGGGGTCGCCGAGGGGTACGACGTGATCGTCACCACCGGCGGCACCGGCCTGACCCCCGCGGACCTCACCCCGGAGATGACCCGGCGGGTGATCGACAGGGAGGTCCCGGGCATCGCCGAGGCCATCCGCCACGTCAACCGGGACAAGGTGCCCACCTCGATCCTGTCCCGCGGGCTCGCCGGGCAGGCCGGCGGCACGTTGATCGTCAATCTGCCGGGCTCCTCGGGAGGGGTACGCGACGGTATGGGGGTGCTGTCTCCCGTGCTCAGGCACGCCGTGGATCAGATCAGGGGCGGAGACCACCCCCGCTGACCCGTCTGCCCGGCTCACATGGCACGACGGGCACTCTTGGGGGGATGATGGAGGGCGTGGATCGACTTCGTGGCTGGCCGGTGACCCTGACGGAAGGCCCGGTAGGACTTCGGCCGCTGCGACTGCGGGACGTACGCGTCTGGCGGGAGTCGCGGCTGCGCAACGCGAACTGGCTTCGCCCCTGGGAGCCGAGCAACCCCGAAACCCCCCTCTTCAAGACCGGTCTCGGTCCCTACATCTCCATGGCCGGCACCCTGCGTAGGGAGGCCAGGCAGGGGCTCGCGCTGCCGTGGGTCGTCACCTACGAGGGCGCCTTCGCAGGACAGCTCACGGTGGGTGCCATCGTCTGGGGTTCGGCCAGATCGGCCCAGATCGGCTACTGGGTGGACGGCGCGCTCGCGGGTCGCGGGATCATCCCCACCGCGGTCGCGCTCGCCGTCGACCACTGCTTCTTCACCACCGGGTTGCATCGTGTCGAGGCCAATATCCGCCCAGAGAATCACGCAAGCCGCAGAGTGGTTGAAAAGCTAGGCTTTAGGGAAGAAGGGGTCAGACGTCGACACTTGCATATTGATGGCGCCTGGCGCGACCACATCTGCTACGCGCTCACGGTCGAGGACGCGCCAAGAGGGCTGCTCGTACGGTGGCGACGGGACCGTGAGGCAGCCGCCCACGGCGGCACTCCCCACGAAGAGGTTTGAAGATCTCGCGACACACCGCATCGAATGCTCGTCAAATAGTGACACGCGGTCTTACGGTGCGTGACATGAGCAGATTGAGGACGCCGGGAGACCACCCCTGTCCTCACGCTGCCCGGAGGTGGTCGTGAGCAGCGGTGTCGTCCTCTATCTGGCCATTGTCGTCATGTGGCTGTGCGTGCTCGTGCCCATGTGGCTGCACCGCGACCGCAACACCCTCCCCGAGACCCACAAGGACGCCGAGCCGTACGCCTACGACGAGCGGGTGATCGACGAGGACTCCGCCGAGACCCTCGCCGAGCCCCTGCCCGTCCCCTCCGCCGCCCCGTCCTCCCCGCCTCCTTCATCCTTGGAGGGGGATGACGCCGCGTCGTCCGGTGCCGGGGAGGTGCGCGGCGCCGGGGAAGCCCCTGCGGGCGTCCAGGCCGCGTCGGAGCCCGCGGCCTCCGGGGTCGCGGCGACGCCCGCCGGACCCTCGGCAGGTAAGCCCGCGACCGGCAGGGCCGCCACCGGTGGCGTTCTCTCCGAGCGTCGCCGTGCGGAGCTTCGCCGCAGGGGCAAGCAGGTGGCCAAGCGCAGGCGCCTCACGCTCTGGTGCGTGCTGCTCCTGCTCGCCTCCGTGGTGACGGCCGCCGTCCAGGTCATCCCCTGGTGGGGCGTGGCGCCCTCAGTGGTGCTCCTGGGGATCTACATGGCCATTCTTAGGGTCACGGTCCAGATCGACGCCGAGCGGCGCGTGGCCATCGCTCAGGCCCACGCGGAACGTGCCAAGCGCGCCCGCCGCCGCGCCGCCCTGCTGGAGGCCCAGCGCCCCGTGGCCGAGATCATCGACCTCGCCGCGCTCCGCGACGAACTCTTCGACCAGTACGCGGAGACACCCCGCCGAGCGGTCGGCGACTGACCCGCGCTCCGGATGGCGCGAGTGCCCTTGGAAGTTTGCTAATCTAGTCCACGTCTTGGGGATGTAGCGCAGTCCGGTAGCGCACTTCGTTCGCATCGAAGGGGTCAGGGGTTCGAATCCCCTCATCTCCACAAGATCGAAAAGGTCCGGTTCCAGTCATGGAGTCGGGCCTTTTCGTTGTTCAGGTGATGTGCAGGTCGTTGGTGGCCGCGATCGCGCGGTGCGGTGTCCGCTGAGGACTCCGAGGCTGGAGTCAGCGAAAAGTCAGCGGACGTTCTCGGAGCGGGTGAGCCGCCCCACCGTGACGAGGAAATCGGCCTGTGACTGGGTCAGGCACCAGGGTTGTCGAGGATGACGACGGGGACGTCCACCACATCCGGCCAGTCGCTCTCGAAGCCCAGGCCGGTGGCCGCCTCGATGAAGGCGAACGCCGCGCTGCGCTTGCCGGAGTAGTCCTCCGGGTCGAGGCCGTCGAGCATGGTACGGAAGCCGGCCAGGATAGTTGGATCGCCTTCCTCAACGGCGTACTGGGCGGAGAGAAAGTTGCGCATCCGCGCTCTGATCTCGCCGCTGGCCGCGTGGAGGATCGTGTAACCCCCGTTGAAGTGCCAGGTCACCATCCACACGCGTGACTCCGCGCTGAGTGCGGTGAGGACGCGGTCGGACAGGCCGAAGCCGTAGGCGAGTTCGAGGAAACCCCAGGTTCCCTCTCCCCTGGAGACGAGGAGGACGGGGCGGTTCTCATCCCCGGCCTCTTCTCGGGGATACTCCATGACGCGCTGCTCGGGGGCGAGGCCGCCGTTCAGTCGTCGCAGGAGGTCGTCCACAGTGATCTCTTCGTTGAGGGGTTGCACGACGGTCCAGGAGAGTCCGTCCTCCAGCCACTGATGCTGCTCGAAGAAGCTGCGGTAGTAATCGATCACATGATCATTGTGAGGGAAGCCAGAGACGGAACACGCCCATGTGGTGCTTCTTTTCGCCGTCATAGCCCTTTATGGGGCGAGAGGCCGAAAGACCCGACTCCAGCTCGTGGAATCGGGCTTCACCGTGTTCGGGCTATGTGGCTGATTCGTCAACGGACGATTGTTGATCCATGGAGAGGACCTTTGGGAGGAGGCCAGGGAGAAGTCAGCGAATACCGCGCGAGCCCTGTTGTTGCGGTCGCGTGAGGCGTGCGTGTAGCGGTTGAGCGTGGTCGAGATCTGCTCGTCGACAACAGGTGTGAGTCTGGGCTCTTAACTCGGCTTCAACCTTTGATCTTCGTTCTGCCCTGTTGGCACTGATGGCGACTCATCGCGCATGGCGGACGGTGGTGAGGGCATGTCGGCTCGAACGACAAGAGGCGGCCAGTGTTGAGTCAGCGGAGCTCGACCTCGATGTCGTGCTCGGAAAAGATCTCCAGGAGGTCGTTCAATTCGACGCTCGGCCCCCAGTCGAGCAGGCGGTGGTCCGGCCGGTCATAACCAGGGATGAGAAACCGGCGGGCCACGTCGGAATGGTGCCAGACCAGCTGGAACGGGCCGGCGGCGCCCCATCCGTGGTCGAGACAGTCGTCGAGGGTGCTGAGGTTCCAGCCGAAGTAGCCGCCGGGACCGTTGATCGCCTCGCCGATGGCGCAGTAGAAGGCGTCGATGTCGGTGACGAAACGGCCGTCGAGGTGATAGGTCGTTCCAGCCGGTTTGTCAGGCAGGTCCTGAAGACGGTGACTGGCTGCCAAGCCGGGCCATTCGTGCCGCATCAGCCGGTCGTAGCGTGCCCACAGGTTGGGCTCGGCAGGGCCGCCGTCGTACCACATCTGGAAGATTTCGCGGGCGCCCCTCGGCAGTGGTTCTTCCATCCCGTCGTCGAGGGCGATGTCCAGCAGGCCGTCGCCCGACCTCGACGGGCAGACCGAGACGACGGTGGCCGACAGCACCCCGGCCCCTCCGGCGATGCGTCCGTCGCGTTGGATGGCCACGACGGACGCTGTGATCCTGCGCCCCTCGACAATCCCCGGCAGCGGTGCTTCGGGGCGGAAGCCGATCAGCGTCACCGGCCGGACGGGCGTAGTGGGGCGCTTGCGGAAGACTCCGACGACATCCAGGCACTCGCCGAGCTCCTCGTTATCGAGCGCAGCCAGGCGGAAGCCCGTCACGTCGGGCTTCTCTTCTGGCAATCCCCATTCCGGAAGCAGCCGTATGTATCCGCGTAAGTCGAGGTCCACCAGGCCAGCCCGCGTTGCCGACGGGCGTTGGTTGACCACGGTGATGTCGATGAGCTCTTCATCGCACGTACACCCATGCTCATGCTGTCGGCACGTGGCGGGCCGTTGCTGCGGTCGGTGGACGGGAACGAGGGCGATGCTGGGCAGCCACGCCCGCTCGGTCCCTGTATGCCGCAGCGCCTTCAGCAGCGGACCCGCCGGATCGCAGCCGAGCAGACTGAAGATCTCGGGTGGGGGGACGGGCTCAAGGTCCACGAAGAGCCCGTCGATGTCGTGGAAGACGCCCGGCATGACGTCTACCTCACTGGTGTAATCGTCCAGCAACAGCCACCGCGCGCCCGACAAAGCGGAAGTTGTCATCGCGACAGATCTTAATGCTGGAGAACCGATGGGCACAGCTGGGCGGCGCTATGGCGGAGTCAGCGAAAAGTCAGCGAACCCGTCGATACAGGAGCGCAGCAGAGATCAACGGACGTCGCTGTCGCGGCACCTGACGGCACCGGATGGCATCCGGCGACCAGGAGCGGTACGCCCCACCGGGGTTCGCATCGAAGGGGGCAGGGGTTCGAATCCCCTCATCTCCACAAGATCGAAAGGTCCGGTTCCAGCTCATGGAGCCGGGCCTTCTCGCTATGTCACCGATCAGGTCCACCAATCCCGCTCGGGCAGCCTGAGCCACATGTCAGGCCGGTCGGTGATCGATCGGGCGTCGGTCGGCCGCAGGGCCGCACCGGCGAAGCAGTAAGCCACGGCTTGGTAGTGGTAGAGGTAGGTGGCGAGGATCTCCTCGGTGGGCTCGTCGGTGGAGACGCTGCCGCCGCCGGGATGGGTGTCCCATTCCTCGATGACGCCGTCGCGGGCGACGGCTCCCTGGTTGCCGCTCTTGGGGTTGGCGTACATCCCGTGGCAGACGGTGCCGGTCGACAGGCGCTTCATGACGCCGGGAGTGGAGGCGATGTATGCCCACGGCTGGAAGATGACGCATCCGCCGGGCACGTCCGTGACGCCGATGACGGCCAGGCTGTCGTCCTCGTTTTCCCAGAGGTCCTCCATGAGTTCTTCGATGTCGGCGTCATCGGCTGGTACGGCTTCCAGCCGTCGTGCGGCCTCGGTCGCGGTGATGTCGGTCACGCAGGCGAGGCTGAAGCCGTCGTGCTCCAGGCGTCCCAACGTGGTGATCAGGTGCCTGGCCTCGGCTATGGCGGCGGTCTCGGTGGCGGACAGGCCGGCCTCGCCGTCGGGCAGAGGGAACAAGTCGGGGGTGGGGGAGGCCAGGCTGAGCCGTCCGGGGGACCAGCCGCTCATCATCGGTCGCCATGGGTCCGCTCCGGCGCTGACCAGCGTGCGGGCGTTGCCGGGGCGGTTGTTGAAGACGGCTTCCCACAGCGCGGTACGGCCCTCGTGCTCCGCGTCGACGTCGTCAACGCGCCGGGCCAGTTCCGCGACCACCTCGGATGAGCCACGCTCGGCCGCCACGTGCAGCGGCAGTCCGAGGAAGGACATCACTGAATTCGGGTCGGCGCCCGCGTCGAGCCGGGCGCGGATCAGGCTGAGATTCGTCCAGCCGTCCCAGCTGATACCAGACCATCCGGTTTCGTCGTTGACGACCATGACACTCCTTGGGGACATACGGGATATATGAGTGCTGATCATGGCGTACAGGGCCGACAGATTCGGGCTAGGACCGCAGGCATCACAGTAAGGTGCTCCAGTAGTCCGGACACCGGCGATGTGCCATCAGGCAGGGGCGGGCGCTGGCTTTCGGTGCGTTTTCTGCTCGCCATCGTCTGCGTGACCTGCTATTGGCCGACCTTCGGGAGCGTGCCCGCCCGATATCGGGTGCTCGAACGCAAAGGTTGCGACTGCCGACCACCATTTAAGGGAAACGGCGTCATCCGTTGATCGGCTCGTAGGCATTGTCCCATTCGTTGAGTAGAACGTAGCCGGGTAGAGTCGCAGTCTCGAGAAGTTGGGCCAGTACGTCTGTCGTCGGTGGAAGGTGGAGTGCAAGTAAGCCGGTCAAAGAGCCGCGGTGGGCATCAAAATCGAGGCCGTCGTCGAGATGTTCATGTTCCAGGCGCATTGCCGCTGATCGCATCGCCTCGAGACCATCGGGAACATATCTGAGGCAATCCTGCCAGTACGGAACCCTCACGATCAGTTGGATCGCGGCGGTCAGGTTGCGGCCGATCAGCCCCGCTTGCCCTTCGGAGTCGGCGTACAGCACGGGCCGCTCTCCGGCCGTCTCCCCGCAGAGGAAGAACGTCCCGCCCGCTCCGTCACCGGCAATCGCCTCCAGGGCATCACCTGATTGCAACCTGACCACTTCGACGTGGTCGGTGCGGGAGACGTCGAAGTCGAATGGCCATGCCAGTGACTCGGCGGCGGCCGGAGTGCGGTGAATGAGGTCGAGAAGAGGTTCCGGGTGCGCCACGGTGAGCACTCTAACAACTTGCCGCTCCTCGACTTCCGGGAAACGATCACCTTCACTTCGGGAAGCGATCTTGTAGGTTCTTGTTACGCCTCGGGCCACCCCTACTCGTGAACACCCCACAAGATCGAAAGGTCCGGTTCCTGATCATGGAGCCGAGCCTTCGACGTGCTGAGATTCCTTCAAGGGCAGGGCGTGTTGGGGGTTGTCCGCCTACACTCGAAGACATGGGTGCCATGCGCGAGGAGCTTCACCACCTGGTGGATCAGGTGCCGGAAGCAGAGCTCCGGCCGGCCTTGGAGTTGATCCGAGGCTTCCTGGAGGAGCATGAGGAGGAGAGCGAGCGGGATCTGCCGTTCTTCGCCTCGTTCGAGGACGAGCCGGACGCATCCGAGAAGTATCGAGAGATCCTGCGCTCCAGGTCGGGTTTCTGACGTGCTCCTGTGCGACTCGGGCGTGCTCATCGCGGCCGGGAGCAAGAAGGATCGGCACCATCACGCGTGCCTCGATCTGCTGCGCCGTACCAAAGGGCCGATTCTTGTGCCGTCACCGGTGCTGGGTGAGGTGGGTTATTACCTGACGACCCGGGTCGGTCCCGAGGCGGAGCTGAACTTCTTGAGGTCTTTCGGTGGCAACGGATTCCGTCTGGCCGAGCTTGAGGACGGAGACGTCGTTCGCATGGCGGAGCTGGCGCAGCGGTACATAGGCTTCCCACTGGGGATCGTCGACGCGTCGGTCATCGCGGTGGCCGAGCGCTTAGGGTTGTCGACGATCGCCACGGTCGATCATCGGCACTTCCGCGCGGTGAGACCTCTCCATGTCGACGCGTTCACCCTCCTGCCGGAAGGGATCACGAACTTCGGCTGAACGGCCGGGGCCGGGATAGGACTTATGATCAGCGAAGATCGGCCGGAGTCAGTGAAAAATCAGCGAACCCGCTGGCATAAGGACGCGGCAGAGGTCATCAGACGACACTGACGCGGCACCCGATGGCACCGGACGTCATCCGGTGACCAGGAGCGGTACGCCCCACCGGGGTTCGCATCGAAGGGGGCAGGGGTTCGAATCCCCTCATCTCCACCAGGTCAGAGGCCACTTCCGAGAGATCGGGAGTGGCCTTCTGCGTTGCTGGGTGACCAACTGAGTGACTATGGGTTGGGGAGGCGCCGCCCAGGCAGCGAACGGAGTCAGGTTTTTGGCTCAGCTGTGTGGCGGCCGCCTCGTCAGGTGTAGGAACTCAAGTCCCACCTCCGCACGATGCCGTCATCGGTGACGGCGATCGGTTGATCGTTCACCTGGCCGACCGCGGCTACGGGGGCGATGGGGTCGATGGGGTCGGTTCCAGGTTCGCCAGTTCGCCGAGGAGTTCATGCGTGGTCAGGTCCCACACCCGCACGATCTTGTCATAGCCGCCGGTGAGGGCGATCGGTTGGCCGTCGACCTGCCCGACCGCTACCGCATGAACGGCCTCTATGCGGCCGGTCGTCAACGCGCCGCTGGGTACGCGCGTGGTCGAATTGAGGTTCCCCCCGCATCCATCGGGCTCGATGCCGTGGGTCGACGAAGGATGCCTGCGGCGGCGATCGCCCCAGCCTGCACGGGAGCCTGGCCACCGCCGGCGATCGTCACGGCCTTGTCAGTTCCTCGAACAGGTGTCCAGGAAACGTTTCGACCGAAAAACTTCCTGGACCGCATGCTCCTGGTGGTCATTTGCGATGGCGACCGTTTCGGCCGAGACGCGTCTGAACGAGTGCTCATGCAACGTGTCTTACATGCCCGACGAGATCATCTGCTGCTGACCTGCGGGAACGGGGCAACAACTCCGGATGATGCCGGTGTCGTCCGCGCGAGGGTGGACGACACCCGGACAGCTCGGCCGCAGCGGTGGCGAAGCCGGGCCGGTCATCTCCGGCCGGTCTCCTTGACGGACTTGAGTACGGCGTCGGCGATCGAACGTGGGTCGACGCCGAAGTGCTCGCGTACGGACTCCCGGGTGCCGGAGAGGCCGAACCCGTCGGTGCCGAGGGAGGTCCACGGCCGGTCGATCCACGGGCTGATCTGATCCGGCACGGCGCGCATCCAGTCGCTGACCGCGATCACCGGGCCCTCGGTCCCGACCAGGGCCTGCCGGAGGTAGGGCACTCCGGTGGAGGTCATCGCGTCGCGGCGCAGTTCGCTCCACGAGGTGACCGACCAGACGTCGACTCCCACGCCGTGCTCCTCCTGGAGCAGCCGCTGCGCGGCCAGTGCCCAGTGGATCGCGGTGCCGCTGGCGAGCAGGTGGGCCTGGCCGCCGCCGGAGGAGTAGCGGTAGATGCCCTTGAGGATGCCCTCGCGCACGCCCTCGGGCATCGCGGGCTGGGGAAGCGGCTCGTTGTAGAGGGTGAGGTAGTAGAAGACGTCCTCGCCGTCGGGCCCGTACATGCGCCGGAGCCCTTCGCGCACGATCTCCGCGACCTCGTAGCCGAAGGCGGGGTCGTAGGCCAGACACGCGGGGTTGGCGGAGGCGAGCAGCTGGGAGTGCCCGTCGGCATGCTGCAGCCCTTCGCCGGTCATCGTGGTCCGTCCCGCGGTGGCGCCGATCAGGAATCCGCGGCCGAGCTGGTCGGCCAGCGCCCACATCTGGTCGCCGGTCCGCTGCCAGCCGAACATCGAGTAGAAGATGTAGAACGGGATCATGGCCTCGCCGTGGGTGGCGTAGCTGGAGGCGGCGGCCGTGAACGACGCCATCGATCCCGCCTCGGTGATGCCCTCGATCAGGAGCTGGCCGTCGACCGCCTCCTGGTAGGACAGCAGCAGATCCCGGTCGACCGACTCGTAACGCTGGCCCAGCGGAGAGTAGATCCTGGCGGTGGGGAACAGCGACTCCATGCCGAAGGTCCTGGCCTCGTCGGGCACGATGGGCACCCAGCGGCGCCCGGTCTCCGGCTCCTTCATGAGGTCCTTGACCAGGCGGACGAAGGCCATCGTGGTGGCCACCGGCTGCTTGGACCCCTTCTCCAGGGACTGGAACGGCCGCTCGGCCGGCGCCGGCAGCGGCTGGTGGGAGACGGTCCGGCTGGGGATGGGTCCGCCCAGGGCACGGCGGCGCTCGGTCACGTAGCGGACCTCGGGCGAGTCGGGCCCGGGGTGCAGGTACGGCGGCAGGTCCGCGTCGAGTGCCTCGTCCGGCACCGGCAGTCCGAGCCGGTCGCGTAGCGCCCGGAACTCGTCCTGGGTGAGTTTCTTCATCTGGTGGTTGGCGTTGCGCGCCTCCACGCCGGCCCCGAGGGTCCACCCCTTGACGGTCTGTACGAGGATCACCGTCGGCGCGCCGTGGTGGTCGAGGGCCCGGCGGTAGGCGGCGTGCACCTTGCGCGGCTCGTGGCCGGCCCGTGAGCCGCCGACGATGCGCCGCAGGTCCTCGTCGGAGTACGGCACGTCCAGCCCGTGGAACAGATGTTGCCTGATGTAGGCCCCGGTCGAGGTGGCGAAGGTCTGGAACTGCCCGTCCGGCATCTCGCCCAGCCGGGACACCAGCTCGTCCGAACCGAGCAGCCCGTCCCATTCGGCGCCCCACAGTGCCTTGACGACGTGCCAGCCCGCGCCCCTGAAGACGCCTTCGAGCTCCTGCACGATGCGGGTGTTGCCGCGCACCGGCCCGTCGAGCCGCTGCAGATTGCAATTGATCACGAAGGTCAGGTTGTCCAGCCCTTCGCGGGCGGCCAGGGTGATGGCCGCCGTGGACTCCGGCTCGTCCATCTCGCCGTCGCCGAGGAAGGCCCATACGTGGCTGAGCGAGGTGTCCTTGATGCCGCGGTTGTGCAGGTAGCGGTTGAACCTGGCCTGGTAGATCGCGTTGAGCGGCCCGAGGCCCATGGACACCGTGGGGAACTGCCAGAACCCGCGCATGCTCCGCGGGTGCGGGTACGACGGCAGCCCGCCCTCGGGCTCGCGCCGGAACAGGTCGAGCTGGCCCTCGGTCAGCCGTCCCTCCAGGAACGCGCGGGCGTAGATGCCCGGGGACGCGTGGCCCTGGAAGTAGACCTGGTCATGACCACCGTGGAAGAAATGGTTGAACCCGACCTCGTACAGCCAGGCGGCCGAGGCATAGGTGGCCAGATGGCCGCCGAGCCCGAGCCGGCTACCTCTGGTGATCATCGCCGCCGCGTTCCACCGGTCGTAGGCCGCGATCCGCTCCTCCAGTTCGAGGTCACCGGGGTAGCCGGGCTCCTCCGACGTCGGCACGGTGTTGATGTAGCGGCTGCTCGTGGCCAGCCGCTTCAGCAGGTACTCGGCCCGTTCGGGGCCTGCCGCCCGGCGGACCGCCTCCAGCGATTCCAGCCATTCCGCGGTCTCCTGCGGGTCAATGTCCTTCTCCATGCCACCATTAAACACCCTATGATCGATCATCGGGTGTTTCCATCTGTCATCATGGGACCCATGAAACCTGTCATGCGGCTCCCGCTTCGTGATCAGATCCGGCAGGCCGTACTCGACGGCCTGATCAGCGGCCGATGGGGGCCCGGTGACCGCGTGGTGGAGCGGCGCATGGCGGCGGAGCTGGGCGTCAGCCAGGCTCCGGTGCGCGAGGCGCTGCGCGAGCTGGAAGCGCTCCGGCTCGTCGAGTCGTCGCCGCACAAGGGCGCACGGATCCGCCGGCTCACCGCGACCGACCTGCGCGAGATCTACGAGGTGCGGGCGGGCCTGGAGGAGACGGCCGTGCGGCTGCGTTATCCGCCCGTCGAGGCGCTGCGGGTCCACCTCGCCGGCCTGCAGCAGGCCGCGGCCGCCTCCTCCTTGGTCGACCAGGTACGCCACGGCGTCGCGTTCCACCGCGAGATCGTCAAAGCCTCGGGCAATGACGTGCTCCTGGCGGTGTGGGAGTCACTCGGCATCGAGGTGTGGACGCACCTGTCGATACGGCTGTTCCGGATGCGGCCTTGCGAGAACGCCGCCGACCACGAGCCGCTCATGGCGGCGTTCGAACACGGGGACCCCGACGCGGGGGCTCTGCTTCGCGACCACATTCTCGGCTACGCACCGCTCAACTGACCACATCTGGTCTCCGCTCCTCGATCTCGATGACGTCGTCCAGTGCACGTATCGACGGCACGCTTGACCGGGCACCAAGGCCGGCGTGGGGCGTGACAAGCAGCCGGAAACGGAGGACGGCAGCTTGAGCAGGGCCTACTCCGCCCGAGAGTCCTGCGCCGGGCTCGCCGGAGCGGGGCCCCTGGCGAGCCGATAGTCGATCAGTTCCTCGGTGGACTGTAAGCACTGGGAAACGATCATTGCGTGTTCGGGAAGCGATCATCGAGCCCTCGGATTCGCGCAGCTCAGCCGTACTCGTGAACGCCCCACAAGACGAAAGGCTCGGCTCCAGATCATGGAGCCGGGCCTTTTCGCTGCGCCATTTCGTTCTCACCAGCCCGTCTGTCAGGAGCTTCGTTGCGCCATTGGGCGAACACCGCACCCGCGATCATGATGTGACCGGACAGACCGCCGCCTGGGATTAAAAGGCCCATCGTGCGACATTGCTGAGGGCACTATGGTCTCGATCATGAAAAGGGTGCTCGGCTGGTTGTTGATGGCGGTCGCGGTTTTCCTGGTGATGGCCGGTCTCGCCGCTGCTCCCCTGATCTTCGGGATCGGGGAGCACCGGAGAGCCTGCGGCAGGTACTACGACAGCATCGAAGCCGCCTTGGCGCCGTTCGACATCCTGGACGCCGCCCCTGCTGGTGTCACCTCGGACGGAGAGCGTGACCGTGATTGCACCGACACCGACGACCACCATGCCACCATCAGCCGTTTCTGTCGCACTTCAGGGCAGCACGGCTCGCGGGAGAACATCGAGTCCTTCTATCGGGACCTCGCTCTGCGTAACGGCTGGAAGCTCTCCTCCGGTGGGGACCCCGCTGCTGAGCCGAGGTGCGTGGTCAAGGAGGAGCCCATGGGTGCAGAGGTCAGTCTCGAAGTCTGGTTCGACCCGGAGTCGAAGGACACCTCGTACATAGTGAGTGCGTCCACCTGGCCCTGTTGAGGCGATCACGATCAGGTCATCGACCCGAGCGCGGGGGACTCGACCTCTTCCCCGTTTCTCCGCTGTAGAAAGTGGAGCTCAATGGGAGCGAGCAGAGCGGCCATTTGCGTATCAGCGATCGTCACAGACGCACGACAGCCCACAAAATGGGGGTTTGACTTCCGCTGGACTCTCATGAATCAGAGTCAGCGAAAAGTCTGCGAGCCCGCTGTGAGCTTCCCCTTGGCCCGGACACCGGCCTTGGGGGAGAGCCCCGCGACACGCACCGTTTCGGCCGGTTTTGCCCCTGTGCAGATGCTCCTGGACCGGCGATGCCGATCGGGCTGTGCCGACACCGGGATGCGACCCCGCCGTCTTCGGATCGTCCTGGGCGAGGCGGCGTGCTGCCGTCGCCCCGCCCGCCGTGAATCAGGGATCAGGACGTGGCCGAAGACCGTCCGCCCAGGTGCCGGGCCAGGAAGCGCTCAAGCGTGCGGTACAGCTCGATGTTGCTGTCCGAGTTGACGAACGTCGGGCCGGGCCAGCCGCTGCTGTACCCGGCGCAGAACACGGTGCTGCACGGGCCTGAGAGTCTGTTCGTTCAGTTCGTCTATCAGCGCCAAGGCCTGCGCGTCGAGCGGGGACAGAACGGCCAGCCGCGCCATCACCGGCTTGAGGTGCGCGACCAACTCGTCGATCAACGATGCGACCTCGTCGTCCGGGGTGTCAGGGGCGAGGGCGTAGAAGCGCGCCGTCAGCGGCGCGGATGTGGACATGACGTCATTCGCCGTGCCGAACAGGGCGGCGGCTCCTGCCGGGCCGTCGTTGCCGAGCAGATGTCCGAGCAGGATGAGCTGTTCGTGCTCGTAGCGGGCCATGTCCGCCGGTATCCCGGCCGCCGGGGCAGAACGCCATGCCGAAAGCTCCGGCGGCAGGTCGGGTGGGGCGCCACTGCGGCGCAGCGCGGCGATGCCGACCCGGCGGGCAGTGAGCCGTTCGATGTCGGCGGCGGCTTGGCGATCGAGCTCGTCGAGCAGCTCTTCTGCGGCCGCCGGATCGTCCAGCACCGCGGGCAGTGCGGACAGCGGTACGCCGAGAGCGGTCATTCTCGTGATGCGCAGGAGCCGGACGAGGTGGCCGACGTCGTAGTTCCGGTATCCCCCGGCCGAGCGTGGTGGCTCGGGCAGCAGCCCGATCTGGTGGTAGTGGCGCAACGTGCGGACGGTGACGCCGGCCAGTTCGGCGAGCTCACTGCTGAGCATTCGGACGGCTCCTTTGATTCCAGGCGCGTGAGACGATCACAGCCGGCAGCACGAGGATCCGGCTCCGGCGACGCCGAACCCGGCCAGGACCGTGGAGCCGTCCTCCGCCGTTGCGACGCGAGATGGGAGACGACGAACAGGTCCTGTTCGAGGGGCATACGACCAGGAGAGACTCTGACGTTACGTCGGAGTCAAGGGTGGTCACGACCGACGTCCTGTAGGCGTCCTGCCAGGTGGGGGGTGAGGTAGCGCCGGTCCTGGCGGAGCCTGTCGTTTCGCGCCGCGAGTTCGGCCGCGTCCGCCTTGAGCTTCTTCCGTCAGGTCCGCGCTTGGTCGGAGACCTCGGTGACCGTGGTCTCGCCCGAAGGCGCGGGCGTCTGGGCAACGTCTGCCAGGCGACGGTCGAGCCCTTCCCCTTCGACATCGAATGACGGCAGTCGCGACTCGAGCCACTTCGGCATTCGCCATGCGTTCTCGCCGAGGAGTTTCATCACCGCGGGCACGAAGGTCATACGCACGACGAACGCGTCGACGAACACGCCCACGGCGAGTGCCAGCGCGATCGGCTTGATCGTCGCATCCGCGCCGGGGATGAACGTCGCGAAGACGGCGAACATGATCAGTGCTGCCGCGGTGACGATCGGTGCCGAGCGGAGGAATCCGTGCGTGATCGCTGCCTGCGCACCCGTGCCGTGGGCGTGCTCCTCTTTCATCGCCGAGACGAGGAAGACCTCGTAGTCCATGGCCAGCCCGAACAGGACGCCCAGCGCGATGATCGGCATGAAGGTGATCACCGGTCCCGTCTGCTCGACTCCGAGAGGTTCCGCGAACCAGCCCCAGGAGTACACCAGCGATACCGCGCCGAACGCGGACCCGATGGTGAAGAGGAAGCCCACGGTCGCTTTGACGGGCACCCAGATCGAACGGAACACCATGGTCATGAGGATGAGGGACAGGATGACGATGAACGCGATGTACGGCAGGAGCGCATCGGCGAGCAGGGCGGACACGTCGATCCCGGCAGCCGTGTACCCGGTGACGGAGAGGTCGACACCGTGCTCGGACTCGATCTCGACGGCGAGGGCGCGGAGAGATCGGACGAGGAGCTTCGTGTCCTCGGATTCCGGTGCGCTCGCCGGGATGACCGTGATCAGGCCGGCCGTGCCGTCGGCGTTGGGCACGGCCAAGGGCACGTCGGTGACGCCCTCCAGCTCGCCGACCTTCTTCGCGATGTCGGCCATGACCTCGATCGGATCCGTGTTCGCCGCGATCGGGCCGGTGAGAAGGAGGGGGCCGTTGAATCCGGGCCCGAAGTGCTCGGTGATCAGGTCGTAGGTCTCGCGCACGAGAGAGGTCACGGGCTCGCTGCCGGCATCCGGAAGCCCCAGCTTCAGATCCAGCGCCGGGATGCTGATGAGGCCGACCGATGCGATGACGAGAGCGACGGTCGTGCGGGGCCGTGCGGTGGCGAGTCGCACCCATCCCCCGAAGAACCTCCCGGAGACGCTCGCGTGCGGCACGACTCCCGGGTCCGGCCGGTGCGCTCGCCGCCGCGAGGCGGCGCGTCGCTCGATGCGGAGGCGGCGGCGAGCGAGTCCGCGGGCAAGCAGGGGCGACGCGAAACCCATGAGCGCCGGCGCGAGAGTCAGAGCCGCCACCACGGCGATTCCGACGGCCGCCGCCGCCGCGAAACCCATCGCCGTCAGGAACGGGATGTCCACGATGACGAGGCCGACCAGCGCGATGACGACGGTAAGGCCCGCGAACACGACGGCCGATCCCGCGGTCGCGACGGCGCGGGCGATCGACTCCGCGGCCCCCATGCCATCTCGCAGGTGTCGCATGTGCCGGAAGAGAACGAACAACGCGTAGTCGATCCCTACGGCGAGGCCAAGCATCATCGCAAGCACCGGCGCCGTCGACGACACATCCACCAGTGCCGTGGCGACCTCGATGGCGGTCAAGCTCACGCCGACGCCGATGGCCGCAGCGAGCAGCGGAAGACCGGCAGCGACGAACGACCCGAAGGTCGCGAGGAGGACGAGGAAGGCCAACGCAAGGCCGAAAATCTCGCCCGCCGAATCGTGCGGGAGCTCTACCGCGCCCAGGGCTTCGCCGCCAACGGCGACTCGCGAGCCGTCGTTCAGCGCGCGCTCCGTCCGCTCGCCGACATCGACGATGCTCGCCAACGTGGCATCGGCGATATCAGCGCTCGCCTGAGAGAACTGCACCGGGACGAGAACAGCGCGACCGTCGCCCGACAGATGTCCCGCGGCGAACGGGTCGGAGACAGACGCCACGCCCTGAACGCTCTCGATCGCAGCGACCGCGTCCGCGATCTGCCGCTGGACAAGCGCATCGTCCGCACGTTGCCCGGGCGGTACGACAACGATCATCTGCGCCGATGAACCGCTCGCCTCCGGGAACGACACGGCCAGGTCGTCCATCGCCCGCTGTGCTTCCGTGCCGGGGATCTTGTAGCCCTCGACTAACGGACGCGCGAATCCGGACGATCCGACGATGAGTGCGGCCAGCGCGAGCACCCACAGTCCCACGACCGTTCTGCGGGCATGAAAGGACCATCGGCCGAGGCGATAGAGCAGTGCGGACATGAGGTTCTCCTCCTATGGTGTGTTGTGGAAGTGGGTTCACAGCCACTCGTCGATGGCAGCGATGTGGATGGTGGTGCTCCTCCTCGGCGCAACCGGCCGGGGTTGGCAACTCGCCTTGCCGGAGGCGCTGCCGGTCACCCTCCGCGACAGCGCACGGGGTCGGCGCCGGCTCGAGATCCGCGCGCGCACCGAGGCGGACACGCGGCGACTCATCGTGCAGGGACTGAGCCGGTTGGGACGGCATCCCACCGTCGAGTTGGAGCTGATCGTGCTTCTGCTGCTGGTCTCGTCGACCGGATCCTGACCGACATGCTGCTTCGGAAGGCGCCGCCGGAGACTTTCTCCCGCCGAGCGGGCCGCGACATCGCGACGCTCCTGCCGCACAGCTCGGAGTCGGGGTCGTAGCCCGGTCGGCTCAGCGCACCCCGCGGATGAAAGCGAGCACCCCCGTCCCCAGGACGGTGGCGATTATCCCCAACACGAGGAGTTCCACATGGCCGCCTCGATCGGCGCCATCATCAGCGCATGACCGGCATGTGCTCGTCGTACCATGCGGCGGCGTCGCGGATCGCCGCGTCGAGGTCACCGGGGTGGTAGTCGAGCTCGGTGCGCGCGGCGCTCCAGTCCGACGCTTGCGGAGAGGACAGGTACGCGGCCATCCCGGGATCCATGTCCGGTGCCCGCTTCGTGAAACCAGCGGCGAACTGCGCGACCGTGCCGTAGGTGAACAGCACCGCGCGAGGCACCCTGATGGGGCCGCGAGGCGCGCCGACGAGCTCGGCGATGCGGCTGAACATGTCGAGGTACGTGCGGTTCTCGCCGGTGAGGTTGTATCCGACGCCGGTACGGCCCCGCTCCGCAGCCGCGACCATGCCGTCGGCGACGGCTCGCACGTCGCAGAATGACGAAGTACCGGCCGGCGCGAACGTGAGCTTACCTGCCTGGAGGTCGCGGACGACTCGGCCGAGCTGAAGCGTGTGGTCGTATGGCCCGATCATGAAGCCCGGGTAGACGACCACCACGTTGAGTCCCCTCGGGATACGGGCCAGGGCTTGTCGCTCTCCCTCCGCCTTGGTGTCGGCATAGTCGTATCCGATCCCGAAGAACGACCGGTCGCCGGGGCGCTCCGCAAGGGGGGAGCCGTCGCGGTTGTACCCGTGGACGTCGAGGGTGCTCGTATGGACGAAGCGTTTCACTCCGGCGGCCACGCTCGCGTCGGCCAGCATTGCCGTGGCGTCGATGTTGACCCTGCGCCTGCGCGCGGCAAGACGACTCCAGGTCGAGGTGTCGCCGGCCACGTGGAAGACCCAGTCCTGCTCCGCCACCAGTGCGGGAAGCGCAGCAGGGTTGAGCAGATCGGCCGACTCCACACGGATGGGCAGGTCCTCCAAGTAGCGCGTCGTCGATCCCGGCGCCCCCGTCGCCACCACCTCGTGCCCGCTCGCGACGAGACTTCGTACGAGGTTGCTGCCCAAGAAACCCGTGGCACCCGTTACCAGACAACGCATTCTTCCTCTTTCCGTGCTCATAGCTGTGAGTCGAGCTCCGCCGCGATGGCGCGGTGGGCCTCAGCAGTCGGGTGACAGGGCATCGGACCCCACTGCCCCGGGAACCCGGGGAGCGTGTACCTCGGCACCCACGGACCCTCCGAGCAGACGTCGTGGATCTACGAGAGGGCTGGAGCATGGAGCAGTTCGACGTCCTCGCTCGCCGCGACTGTCGCGGTGAGGTCTCGCAAGCGCGCTGGTGCCTGTTTCGGTCTCATGTATCCGACTCCCGGGTCGGTGGACTTCGGAGGTCCCATGAAGGTCCAGTGCCAAGTGGTAGAACCGTAGCACAAAATATCCAGTTGGATATTTTTGGATGTGCTCGCGGAATACGATGGACCGAGTGTGGCGACGGAGGGCTGGGCATGCCCCACCTGGGAAAACCGGAAGGAATGAGGAGAACGTGACGAAGCAGTCCGATCGGGGCCCGTACGCGAAGAGCGCGCGCCGGAAGCAGGAGATCGTCGACAAGGCGCTCGATGTCTTTCACGAGCTGGGTTCGGATCGAACATCGCTGCGGTCGATCGCGGACTCGCTGGGGGTGACCCACCCCGTGCTCCGCCATCACTTTGGTTCACGCGAGGAGCTGTTTCTCGAAGTTCTGCGGCAGGCCGATGCCCGGGCGCGCGAGCAACTGGCCAACGAGAGCAGCGAGAACCCCGCCGTGTTCGCCGCCGCCATGGCCGAGTTCAGCTTGCGTCAGCCCGGGATGATGGCGCTCTACAACGCGATGATCGCCCGGGCGCTCGAGCGGGAGAACACCTACTCGCGTGCGTACTTCATCGATCGCTATAACGGTCTGCGCGGTGACGTCACCGCACTCCTCATCGCCGGACGCGCCGCCGGCGTCGTTCGCGACGACATCCCCCTTGAGACGATTGCCGCCGTCATCGTCGCCGCGAGCGACGGCTTGTCCACGCAGTGGCTGCTCGACCGGAGCGTGGACATGTCGGCCGGCATGAGCGTCCTCGGCCGGCTTCTCGCCCCTCCAGGCAAGGCCGACACCGCCGGAGAGTGACCGGAAACCCCGCATCCCTTCGAGGGGGGATGCGGGGTTTCTTCGTGCTTTCGCATGTGGTCGGCGAGACTTGGCTTGAAATTGTCCACTCGGATATTTTCGTGTTACCGTCTCTACCAGCTGCCGCCCCCTGCGGCGCTCTGGCCGACTGGAGCAGCGCATGTCGTCCCATCCCACACCCGCGGCAGATCAGGCGAGACCGTCCCGCATGTCCGACCCGGCGTGGTGGCGCCAGGCCGTCGTCTATCAGGTGTATCCGCGTAGCTTCGCTGACTCGAACGGCGACGGGGTCGGAGATCTGGGCGGCGTCCTCTCCCGAGTGGACTACCTCGCCTCCCTCGGCATCGACGCGGTGTGGCTCAGCCCCTTCTACCCGTCCGCCCTCAACGACGGCGGCTACGACGTCGACGACCACCGCGAGGTCGATCCGCTCATCGGTACACTCGAGGTCTTCGATGAGCTCGTCGACGCGCTTCACAAACGAGGCATCAAGGTCATCGTCGACCTGGTCCCGAACCACACCTCCGACCGCCACGCCTGGTTCCAGGAGGCGCTGGGCGGCGGACGCGGCTCCGCGGCGCGCGATCGTTACGTCTTCCGAGACGGTCGCGGCGAAAACGGGGATCTGCCCCCGACCGACTGGATGGCGCTTTTCGGCGGGCCGGCGTGGACGCGTGTCGAGGATGGACAGTGGTATCTGCACCTGTTCACGAAGCATCAGCCCGATCTGAACTGGCAGCGCGAAGACGTGCGGTCAGACTTCCTGCGTACATTGCGTTTCTGGGGCGACCGAGGAGTGGACGGCTTCCGGGTCGACGTCGCGATGGGCCTGGCCAAGGATCTTCGCGATCCGCTCCCGAGTTGGCAGCAGATCGTTCCGGGCCTGGCCATACTGAAGGGGCTTACCTTCGACGATCCTTTCGCGGATGGGCAGCATCCGCTCTTCGACCGCGACGAGGTGCACGACATCTACGCCGAATGGCGAGAAGTCTTCGACAGCTACGACCCGCCCTTGTTCGCCGTCGCCGAGGCGTGGGTGAAGCCTCACCGGCGCGTTCGCTACGCCAGTGCCACCGGCCTCGGCCAGGCATTCAACTTCGACCTGCTCACGGCGCCGTGGGGTGCACCCGCGGTCAGGGCGATCGTCCAGCACAATCTTGATCTGGCCGCCCGATCCGGCAGCTCGAGCACATGGGTTTTCTCGAACCACGACGTCGTGCGACACGCGAGCCGCCTCGCCCTCCCCGATGGTGCCGATCCCCGACTCATCCCCACCTCGACCCCGGACACCGTCGCTCTCGGTCTGCGGCGCGCCAACGCCGCGACACTGCTCTCTCTCGCCCTGCCCGGCAGTGCCTATCTCTATCAAGGCGAGGAGCTCGGCCTGCCCGAGGTGACGGACATCCCGCCAGGCCAATGGCAGGACCCGATGGCGCGCCTTGAGGACGGCGTCGCCATCACCCGAGACGGCTGCCGAGTCCCGCTTCCGTGGATTACCCAAGGACCGTCGTTCGGCTTCAGCGAGCAGACCTCACATCTGCCGCAGCCCGAGTGGTTCGGTGCGCTCTCCGTCCAGGCGCAGACCGCCGCCCCCGATTCGACCTTGTCGCTGTATCGCACCGCGCTGCGCCTCAGGCGGGATCTGCAGTGTGACGAGTCGATCGAGTGGATCGACCTCGGCGAGGACATCATCGCGTTTCGGCGCGCCAACGGATGGACGTCGATCACGAACTTCAGCCACGATCCGATTCACCTTCCCGAGGGGAGCGTACTGATCAGCACCCAACCGGTGACCACTGACAGACGTATCCCCGGCAACGCCACGGCATGGCTCCGAGCGGGCACGACCGCCGCGTAACCGCCCCCAAAGCGCTCCCGCGACAACCGAGGAAGAGCATGACGACCCCCACGCCGATTCCCACGACAGACCTACCTGTGGTCATCATCGGCGCGGGCCCCGCGGGGCTCGCCGCCGCCCGCGCTCTCCTGGCACGCGAGATCCCCTATGTCCAGCTCGAACGTCACACCGACGTCGGCGGGATCTGGGATCTCGACAATCCGGGGACTCCGATGTACAAATCCGCGCATTTCATCTCATCACGGGATAAATCCGGCTTCTTTGATCATCCGATGCCGCAGACGTTCGGCGACTACCCGAACCGCGCCGAGATCCTCGACTACACGCGATCCTTCGCCGACGCGTACCGGCTTCGCGACCGGATCCGATTCAACACCTGCGTCACAACCGTGACGCAGAACGACGCCACCGGCGAGTGGACGGTCACGACCGACAGCGACCGCATCCAGGCGGCAGCCATCATCTGTTGCACGGGCGTGACATGGGACCCGAAGGTGCCTGAGGTCTCCGGCGCCTTCATCGGGGAGACGCGCCACTCCGTGACCTACACGGATCCCCGGGAGTTCGAGGGCAGGCGCGTCCTCATCGTCGGCCTCGGGAACTCGGGCGCCGATATCGCATGTGATGCGGCGGCACACGCCGACAAGGCGTTCATCAGCACCCGCCGCGGGTATCACTTCATCCCCAAACACATCATGGGCAAACCGTCGGACACATCCGAACACCTGCCGATCTGGGTTGAACGCCTGCTCTACAGGACCGTCTCGCCGATCATGATCGGCGACGTCCGCCGGTGGGGACTGCCGCGCCCGGATCATAAGCTCTTCGAGTCACACCCGCTCATCAACACGCAGCTCCTCCACTACCTGCAGCACGGCGACATCACCGCGAAACCCGGCATCTCCCGATTCGACGGCAAGGACGTCCTCTTCACCGATGGCAGCCGCGAGGAGGTCGACCTCGTCCTGTTCGCCACCGGCTACAACATGTCGATCCCCTACCTCCCACCGGATTACATGGAATGGGCGGGAGGTAGACCCAAGATGTTCCTCAACGCGTTCGCTCGTCGGCCGGGGCTGTTCGGAATCAGCTATATCGAGGTGAACTCAAGCGCGTACACGCTGTTCGACCGGATCGCCCACCTCATCGCCGAGCATCTGGCCGACACCCGATCGAACCCCGATCGCATCAGATCGTTCCGACACATCGTGGAGTCGGAAAGCCCCGACCTCTCGGGCGGCATCAGATTCGTAGGCAGCGACCGGCACGCCACCTACGTCGAGGTCCGTGCCTACAAACGCGAGCTCCGCAGACTCGCACGCAGAATGGGGTGGCAAGACCTCACCCCCGGACGCTTCAACGCGTTCCTACACCCATGACCCGAACTTCGGCCTTCCGACGACGGTGGTGCTGGACAGCGCCCATGTTGTCTTGCGCCCAGCCCTTGCCCCGTACCGCGACCTCCGCCGGGGCCATGGCAGGAGACCGGTCGCCGGGTGCGACGCCGCGGCGGCCGGCTGGACGGCCCGGCCGGCGACGGCGCATCACGACGGCCTCCCGCCCGGGGCGTCGTCGGCTACGCGGACGGCCGGATCCCCGCACTCACCGGCTCATCCGGGGAGCAGACCGATCGCCGCCTTGGCCTGGCGTACCTTCGCGCCGGCCGGTCCGCGGGCACGGTCGGCACCGGCCCGCAGCACCGCCTGGACGTGCCGCGGATCCTCGGCCAGTCGCAGGTAGCGGTCCCGGAGAGGGGCGAGGGTGGCCACCACCGCGTCGGCGACCGCTTCCTTCAACTCGCCGTACCGGTCGAACCGCCCGGCCAGCCGCTGAGGCTCGTCGCCGGTGCAGGCGGCCAGGATGGCGAGCAGGTTGGATACTCCCGGTTTGTGTTCCGGGTCGTAGCTCACCACGGTGTCGGCGTCGGTGACCGCACGCATCACCTTGCGCCGCAGGACGTTCGGCTCGTCGAGCAGCCGAAGCACCCCCGCCGCCGAGGGGGCCGACTTGCTCATCTTGTCGCCGGGTGACGTCAGGTCCATGATGCGGGCGGCGACCGGCGGGTTGACCGCCCGGGGGACGGTGAAGGTGGGGCCGTAGCGGGTGTTGAACCGCTGGGCGACGTCGCGGGCCAGCTCCACGTGCTGGCTCTGGTCCTCGCCGACCGGCACCTCGTCGGTGTCGTACAGCAGGATGTCGGCGGCCATCAGGATCGGATAGGTCAGCAGCGACATCCGGACCTGGTTCTGACGGCCGGACTTCTCCTTGAACTGGATCATGCGCTGGGCCTCACCGTACCCGGTGGTGCATTCCAGCAGGTAGTGCAGTTCGGCGTGCTCGGGGACGTGCGACTGGACCAGGAACAAAGACGCGTCGGGGTCGGCGCCCGCGGCCAGCAGGATGGTCGCGAACTCCAGCGTCCGCCGCCGCACCTCGGCCGGATCATGCTCCAGAGTCAGGGAGTGCAGGTCGGAGATGAACACCACCGTGTCCGTGACGGCCTGCTTGGCGACTATCGGGGCGATCGCGCCGATGTAGTTGCCCAGATGCAGGTCGCCGGACGGGGTGAAGCCGGTGAGTCGTCGTGGCATCGGTTTGGCTCCCTCGGAATCGGGAGGCCGCCCTGGCCGGGCCACCGAGGTGCGAACACACGAAACGGCCGCCCGAACCGGGCGGCCGCGTTGTCAGGTACGCGGATGAACGGTGCCGCCCGTCAGGGGCGCCACCAGCCAAGGAACAAGAAAATCGTCCGCATGCCGAGACCGTACCATCCGGCGGGCGGAGATCGCAGTCAAGCCGACGATGATCCTTGTGCGGACCCGCCACACGGGCCGAGTCCGGGAAACGAATCATGGCCGGCGCGGGAGGCGATCTTTCAAGCCTCGCTTCGACCGCGGGTCGTCCCTGCTCGTGAACACCCCCGCGACGGCTTCTGGATTCGCCGTCGTCAAGCCGCCTCTTCCGTGGAATCGGGGGTGGGAGTCAGTCGCACGTCGCCGGACCGGGCCTCCTCGTCGGGGAAGACCCACTTCCGGAACGCCCAGAAACGGAAGACCATGGCGATCAGCGTGCCGATGACCTGCGCGCTCACGAAGTCGGCGATCTCCTGGGTCACCAGGCTCACGTCCGGGGTCTCCAGCAGGAACACGTATCGGGAGATCCACAGCGGCACGGAGCTGAGCACCAGACCGACGCCACTGACCAGGAAGAACAGCGCCGCCTCGTGACGGCGCTCGCGACCGCCCCTGGTCCGGAACGACCATTCACGGTTCAGCACGTAGGACACGATCGTCGCCACGAGCACCGCGATGACCTTCGCGGTCACCGGCTTCGGCTCCAGAACGGTCAGCTTCAGCCCATAGAACACCGCGTTGTCCGCCAGGAACGCTGTTCCGCCCACCACCGCGAACTTCAGCAGCTCACGGTGCTTCAGCGCGAGTGCGTGCAACGGTCCCGGTAATCTGGCGAGTACTGCTTTCGCTGTTCGGAGCACCCCCGATCTTCTCACCGGTCGGACACCCCGGTGACAAGATTTACGGACACGGCCTATCCGGCTTCGCCGTCACCGATCGCGCTCAATCCTTGGCGTTCGCTCACGCTTTTCTTGGCGAAGCACGACACATTCCGACGCCGAGGGTTCCGGATGGACACCGGCCGCCGTCACCCGCGCGGGGCGATCGGGGCCAGGCGATGGCGGCCCCAGGCGACGAAGAGCGCGAGTGCGAGGAGCACGACGTTGAACGCCACGTCCGTCTCCCCGCGCGAGAGGTGGAAGACGATCGCGGACACCTGGAGCGCGACGCAGCCGAGCGCCGCCAGCGGGGTCAGCCCCGGCTTGACGCGGGTGAGCGCGGGCAGCAGCACGCCGATCCCGCCCAGGATGTCGAACGCGGAGGTCGCGTAGAGCAGCGCCGGAGGCGTCTCCCCGACCCAGGGGAAGATCTCGGCGAGCTGCGCTCTCGGTGTGACCAGCTTCCAGACGCCGCCACCGGCGAAGGCGAGCGCCAGGAGGCCCTGGGCGGCCCAGAGGCCGAGGTCGAGCTTTTTCGAACGGTTCCGCGGGGTGGTGGTTCTCACAGCGCCTCTTCCGATGTCGACGGCAGGCGGTGCGCTGTGGTGCGCGCCGCCGGTCACTTAATATGCCGCATTGGAAAGTACTGTACAAGGTGTTCAGAAGTTATCTCTTGGTGTGGGAAGCCGGATAGGATCGTTCGACATGGAGCAGGGGGAAGCGGAGGGGATCGATCCCAGAGTCCTGCGGACGCGCCGCGACGTCGTCGAGGCCGCGACGCGGCTCTTCCTCGAGGAAGGGTGGAACGCGGTGACCCATGCCGAGGTCGCACGCCGATCCGGCTACTCCAAGGTGACCGTCTACGCCCACTGGCCGACCCGCCTGGACCTGGTGCGGGCCTCGGTCGGCCGGATCTGCGACGCGGTCGATCACCCGGAGCCGACCGGCGACCTGCGGGTCGACCTGATCGCCGGGCTGACCGACTTCGCCGAGGACCTCGCGGACGGGCACCTCGACCGCGTCCTGGGAGGTGTTTTCGAGCGCTCCGGGAGCGATCCGGTCGTGGACGAGCTGCGTCAGCAGCTCTACGAGGCGGGCACCCGGTCGCTGGAAGCGGTCCTGCGCGCCCACCTGCCGCCCGAGGACGTCGAGTCGTCCCTCGCCCTGCTGGTGGGCGGTGTGCTCGTCCGGGGCGTCTTCCAGGCCCGGCCGCCGTCCAGGGCCTTCGTCGAAGACCTCGTCGATCGGGTCATCGCGCCGGGCCGCCGGAAGGTGATCTGACGGGAGCGATTCAGTACGACTCGGTCGACCTCGCCGTCACCGGCTGATTTCGGCTCGTGCGAGTGCGAGTGCGTGGCTCGCGCCGTTTTTCGACGACCGGCTGACGCGACTCCTCGGCGACGTCCCGGTATCTCGCGGCCGGCTGGGAAGTCCGAAGGCGCCGCCAGGTCAGGCGGCATGTCGAAACGGACGGCCGCGACCTCTCAGGAGGGCGGTTGCGCGCGCACCCATTGAGGATCGGGGTTGACGTGCGGCTTGCCGGCCACCACCACGGTCGGCACCGTCTCGTCGCCGCCGGTGGCCGCCCGGACCGCCGCGGCGCCTTCCGGATCGCGCCAGATGTCGACCCAGTGCATCCGGTAGGCGTGGCGGCCGAGCCGGATGCGCAGCCGCAGGCAGAAGCGGCAGCCGGGGCGCCAGTAGACGATCGGGCGGCCGTCGGCCTCGCTGCGGCGTAGCGCTTCCGCCGCGCCGATGGACTTCGGGAACATCAGCGGGGACAGCAGGACGGCCCCCAGCAGGAACAGCAGGAGCGGTGCGACGGCGGCGCCCGGGGACCCCTGGGCGGTCTGCCGGGCCGCTGCGGCGAGTCCGAGTCCCAGGAAGAGGATCGGTAGCATCCATCGGCGCAGCATGTGATGACGCTAACGCATCGGACGGGGACGTCAGCGGTCGAGGGCGGTAGCGGCGGACCCGGACCATGCGGACCATGGTCTCGGTCGGATCGGAGTCTGCCGCCACCCGGCGGATCGAACGGTCACCTCGCCGGTCTCGGACCCGTGGGTGAACGGACGGCGAGGGACGGTCTTGTCGTTTCATGATCTCTCGCAGTGAGGCTTGAGCGTCGTCATCGAAGGTCGGTGACCACCAGGTCTTCTCGCCGAAGGTTGAGCGGCTGTCCGGGGAGGTCGTGGGGAATCGTGTTCCGGGCGACTTCGGCCTGGACTTCTTCGACGAGAGCGGGAGCCGTTCCGCCTGCCCCGGTACCGTGCTTCGCATGACCGACACCGAGATCGAGATCACCGCAGACCTGGTCCGCGACCTGCTGCGGGAGCAGCATCCGGACCTTGCGGGGCTGACCATCCGTGAGGTGGCGGGCGGCTGGGGCAACCAGATGTGGCGCCTCGGGGACGAGTTGGCCATGCGCATGCAGCGCATGGACCCTACCCCGGAGCTTCAGTTCAAGGAGCGGCGATGGCTACCCGTGCTGGCCCCGCGCCTGCCGCTCCCGGTGCCGACCCCGGTGCGGTTCGGCGAGCCGTCCGAGCGTTTCCCCAAGCACTGGACGGTGATGACGTGGGTTCCCGGCGAGCCGCTGGACCACGGCTCGATCAGCCGCAGCGCCGACGCGGCCGACACGCTGGCGGGCTTCCTCAGGGCGCTCCATGTGGAGGCGCCCGCCGAGGCCCCGGCCAGTTCGGACTTCGGCGCTCACCCCAAGAGGTGCACGGGTGGTTTCGAGCAGTTCTTGCAGGCCATTGAGCCCGACGCCATCGGCGATGTCCACGCCGTCCGGGCGGTCTGGGCCGACGCTGTCGCGGCCCCCGAGTGGGAGGGCCCGCCGGTGTGGGTGCACGGCGACCTCCATCCCGCGAACGTCGTCGTCTCGGACGGAACACTCTCGGGTGTGATCGACTTCGGTGCCTTGTTCGCCGGTGATCCCGCGTGGGACCTCGGCGCCGCGTGGGTACTGCTCCCCGCGGGCGCGGCCGCACGGTTCTTCGACGCGTACGCGCACGCGGACGAGGCGACGATTCGGCGCGCCCGCGGACTGGCCGCTATGAAGAGCCTCTTCCTGATGCTCATGGGGCAGAACGGAGACCGGGGCCTTCCTGGCGGCAAGCCGACATGGGGACCCGCAGGCCGGGCGGCGCTCGATCGTGTTCTGAGACGCGGTTTGGCGCGGACACGGTGAACACTCGACGAAGGCCGGTGACACGCCGGTACCTTCGGTGAAGGTTCTGCCCCGTGTCCGGCGGTGTCAGGGAGCCGGTGGAGGTCGGAGTTCGCGTCGCCGGGCAGGGCGAATCCGACGCCGGGCCGGGGCCGCGTCATGGCTGTCTGGTTTGCGGCTCATGCAGGGGCCGGTGGCCTGCTTCAGCCCGGATGACGGGCCCCGCCGGAGTTTCGAGGTCGCCGGCGGGTGCGTCGGGCTCGTCATGAGGCTCCTCTGCGGACGTACGCCCTCCGCCCGGCGCCACTTCTCGTGATCGTACGCTCTCCGTCCGATGCCACTTCTCATGATCGACTGTAGGGTGAGGCATTCGCTCCCGTCCCCCCGAATCCTCAGGAAGCCTCCTGTGTTACGTCGTCACCGTTCGGCCCTGCCCGCCCTGCTCGTCACCGGTCTGTACGGCGCCGCGCTGACGGTCGCCGTCGTCGTCGCCCTGATCTTCGGCGACCTCGGCCCGTTGTGCCGGCTGACGCTGTTCACGGCCATGCCCGAAGACTTCGCGGGGACAGGGCAGAACCTGCTCCTCCTGGTCCTGGCCGGGCTGTCCTGGGCATGGGGGATCTGGCAGATCCTGCGCGGGCCGTCGGCGGGACCGCCGCCCCAGCAGGACCGGAACACCCTGCGGTTGCGTGTGGCGCTCTACGTCGAGGTGGCCACGATGTGGCTGATCCACGTCACCGCGTCGTTGATCTGGGCGGATACGGCGGTGATCGACTCCGCGGTGATGTTGGTGGTCGTGCTGCTGTTCATGCGGGTGCTGGATCGCGACCGCGAGTACACGCGGGGCGCGGGGGTGCTGGGGTACGGCGGTTTCACCGTCATCGGCGTGCTCGACCTCGTCGGCCTGTCCGTCCCGGATTGGGTGGAGATGGTCTGTGGCCTGGCAGCCCTGGCCTGGACGGTGCTGATCCTGCGGGCCCAGGCGGGCGACGACCGCTGGGGGAGGGCGACCGTCACGTACGGCATCGCCGCCCTGGTGGTGCCCATCTTGCTGCTACTGGCGGCACTGCCGTTCCAGGATGAGGGAATCGCTGTCGAGCCACTCGGTGTGGTCTCGAGCGTCCTGGTCATGATCTGGCTGGCCCGCTCCGCCCACGACCTCGCCGCCCCGCGCCGCCAACCGGCCGCCCAGACCACGTCGGAGGCATGAGCCGGCGAGCGGTCGCCGTGATCGCCGACTTCGCGCTGATGTCGACGGGAGCCCTCCGGTGAGGTCGCGATGGCTGTGGGCGAAGGCGGTGGGGAAGCCGAGCGTGGCGACAGGCAGGTGAGCACGACTTTTGTCACATCGACGCCGGTCTACTCGGCCACCTCTTGGCGATCTGTAGTCCCTTTGGGAAAGCCTGGGTGACGGCGAGCCGGGTCGCCGTCACCCAAGGGTCGGGATGGTTACGCGGGCGGCTGGAGGACGGCGACCGCGTGGGTGGTGCTCGCTGACTCGATGGTCGAGTTGCCGAACAAGATGACGGTGTAGGTGTGTTCGCCGGCCATGGTCGGCGTATCGGAGAAGCCGAACGACCCGTCGGCGGCGGGGGTCAACTTCACCAGGCTCTTCGAGGTGACGCTGCCATCGAGGCCGACGACCTTGCGCGAGACGGTGACGATCGTCCGCGGGAAAGTGATGCCGTCGGCGCCGAAGGTGCCGCTGAAGTCGAGTCGCTCGCCGACGTCGCCCGCCGCCGGTCCGGTCACGGTGAGCGTCGGCTCGTACAAGGCCACCGTGACGGTCACCGAGGAGCCGCTCCCCCGGAACCATGAGTTGCCCGGCCAGTACACCTGATACTTGAACGCCCCGATGGACGGTGGCGCGTCGGTGAATCGGTAGGTCCCGTCCGCCGCCGTGGTGATCTCCTGGAACGGCCTGGGTGTGCCGTCGGGGAGCCAGCTGTGCAGTTCGAGCGTCTGTACGCCGGGTGGCGGTCCGCTGCTCAGCGTGAGTCGTCCGCTGAAGGTCGACTGCTTGAGCGCGGTCACCTTGGAGGGAGCCGTCAAGCTCAGCGTGGAGGAGTGGTAGGGCGAGGGCGGCAGCCGCCAGAGATGCATGCGCCCGGTGCCGGGCTCCTTCAAAACCGCGAAGGTGAGTGTGCCGTAGAACTCGATGCTGCCCGCTACCACGGTCTTCCCCTGGTGGGCGGCTGTGTAGATGACCTCCGAGGTGGTCGCGTCGTACACCACGAGCTCCGCCGCGTCGCCCGCGGGGGAGTTCCAGCCGCCCACGACGTAGGGGGCGTCCGGGCTGGCCGCGACGGCGGTGGGGAGGCCGTGCTCGCCGAATCCGCTGCTGTCGTAGGCGCGGCCCTGAGTCAGGGCCGTCGTGTCCCAGGCGTCGAACCGGCGGGTGTCGTCCAACGCCGACAGCGCCGCCGATCCGTGCTCGGCGAGCGCGAGATCCCGCAGGGCCGGCAGCTCGTTCGCCTCTCCGCGGATCTCGCCGCGCGAAGTGGCAGGCGTGGTGCTGATGTCGTACACCTTGACGGTGGCGGGGCTGACTCCCGGCTCCCCGGCCACCAGCGTGTTCCCGGCGACGGCGACGAGCGGAGCCTGGGTCGTGGCCGGCCCCACCCGGACGGCGGGGGTGGGTGGGGCCGGCCACGTGACGAGGCCGAGAACCCCTCCCTGTCCCTCTTCGCCGCAACCGAATCCGATCCACAGCCGGTCGTACTCCTGCGCCAGACTCGACGGGCACGGGTACGCGGTGAGGTCGACGCGCCTGGTGATGGCGAGCGTGGCGATGTCGATCTCGATCACTTCATGCGAATCGCGCAGCGCCGCGTACACCTTCCCGCCGCTCTCCGGCGAGGCCAGGGCGACAGCGCCGGACAGGCCGGTGATCGTGTCGATGACCTTGCCGTCGGTGGACGCGACCACGATCCGGTCGCCGGCGGCGACGAAGACCTTCCTGCTGCGCGCCACCACGTCCCCACCCTTTCCGGCGACGCCGAGGTCGGTGACGGTCAGGGCGGCTGCGGCGGTCGCGGCGGTGGGCACCTGAGTGACGAGCAGGGCCGCCGTGAGGAGCAGGGGCCCGGCCCAGGCGACTAATCGGCGGGACAGAGAAGCACGGGCAGAGGTTGATGGGCGCACAGACACTCCATTCTGGAGAAGAAGGGGCAAGTCGAGCACCCCGGCATGGCTACCGGACCCGTCCTCTTTGACGATCTTCGTCAATCGAACACATATTCGCATAGCGTGGGACTGTCGTCCAGAGCATCGGTCGGTACGATGCACACGCAAATCCGTGCCCCCGGACCGCCGCTCCTGCTCGCCGATGCCCTGCGCGGGAACGGGTGCCTGCCGGGCGAACCGTTCACCTTGGACGTGGAAGTCCAGTCGGCGGCACTGGGAAACGATCAACCTTCACACGGGAAGCGATCTTCGGGTGCGCCTGTTCCGCCAGGTAATCCGCTCTCATGAACCCCTCCCGCCAGGGGGCGTTCCTAGTTGGCTCAGGAACAGTCGACGAGATCCCGTCCGATCACGTGATCGGACGGGATCTCGTCGTTTCCGAGGTCCTGCGGACGCTGGGCGGGCTGGTTTCGGCTCGTGGAAGATGCGGGCGCGGCGGGCTAGGGGCTGTCCGTCGCGTGGCGCAGTCGGGCGAAGGCGTGGTCCGCGTCGGCGACCGCCTCGGGTCGCACGTCGTGTGCGGTCCGCCCGTCGGCGATCTTCTGCCAGTTGGTCCTGGCCAGTACGCGTTGAACCGCGATCACCTGGGCGGCCTGCAGCCGGCCCCGGACGCCCGGGTCGAGGGCGGCGGCCAACGCGTCCTCGTCGTCGAGCATGTACTGCAGGAGCCGTCCCGCCAGGCTTGGCGTGGTGAACACCAGCCGATGGAACGCGACCACCTCGGGGTGGTCGTTGAGGCCGGTGACCGGCTCGAAGCGATCGAGAGCGGTCAGGAAGTGCCGGTGCAGCGCCGTCATCGGCGTGATTCCGGGGGGCCGGTCGCGGACCACGCGTGCGGCCTCGCCGCTGTGGTCGGCGAAGCGGTGCAGGATCAGGTCTTCCTTGGTGGCGAAGTAGCGGAACAGCGTCGGTTTCGACACCTCGGCCGTCGCGGCGATGTCGGACACCGATACCTGGTCGAACCCGTGCGTCAGGAACAGCGAGATCGCCGCCTCGGCGATCGCGTCCCGGGTTCGTACCTTCTTGCGGGCCCGCAGCCCGACCGGCTCGCTCACCTCGTCAGGGTAACATTTGTTACTGAGTTGTGTTTTTAACTCGGTAACGAAAAGATGGTGCAATGGAACAGACAGAAACAACGTCGCACCCCGTCGACGACGGCGGGGCTGCCATCACACCCGCGGGAAGGCCTCCGGTGCTCGTCACCGGGGCGACCGGACGCATCGGCCGGGCCGTGGTCGACCTGCTGACCGACGCGGACGTGCCGGTCCGAGCCCTGGTGCGCCGCTCCGAGTCGGCGGCGACGCTGCCCGCCGACGTCGAGATCGTCACCGGTGATCTCACGGTGCCCGAATCGCTCGACGCCGCGCTGCTCACCGTCGGCACGGTCTTCCTGGTCTGGACCGCCCCGCCGCAGACCGCGGCGGCCGTCGTCGACCGGCTGGCCGCCCACGCGCAGCGGGTCGTCTACCTGTCCGCACCGCACCGGACCCCGCACCCGTTCTTCCGGCAACCGAACCCGATGGCGGCGCTGCACGCCGAGATCGAGGAGCACATCGCGGCCACCGGCCTCGACGCGACGATCGTCCGGCCGGGGATGTTCGCGTCGAACGCCCTGTTCTGGTGGTCCGCCGCGATCCGTGGCGACGGCGTGGTCCGGTGGCCGTACGGCGCTGCCGAGACGGCCCCGGTCGACGATCGGGACGTGGCCGCGGTCGTCGCGCGGATCCTGCGCGAGGGCGGGCACGCCGGCGGTGACTACGTCCTGACCGGCCCCGAGTCGCTCACCCAGGCCGAACAGGTACGCGTCATCGGAGACGTGCTGGGCCGTCGGCTGACGTTCGAGGAACTGCCGCCCGACGACTTTCGGCGCGAGACCCCGGAAGCCTCGCGCCCGGCCGTGGACATGCTCCTCGCGGCGTGGAACGCCACGACGGGACACCCGGCGTACGTCACCTCGACGGTGTCCGACCTCCTCGGAAGGCCGGCGCGGACCTTCCGCCGGTGGGTCACCGACCACGCCACGTCGTTCACCGGGGGCCCCACCCGATGAACCAGCCGATCTCTGCTGACAACCCCGCTCACGCCTTACCAACCCCGAAGCCGGTCCCACCGCATGAGCACAGGCCAGGGGAATCACGTGAAACAGGTTGGTGAATCCAGGCGCGGACCGTGGTCTCGGGCAGGATGCCGACAGGGCTTTCGGCGTCGAGTGACCTTTCACCTCAGGCCCGCAGGAACTCGGCGATCGGCTCGGCCTGGCCGAAGATGGCGTGACCGGCTTCGGGGAGCAGGTGCACGGTCGAGTGCGGGACGCACTCACGGACACGCCGGGCGGTCTGGTGGGAGTCGAGCATGGCGTCGCGGCCACCGACGATGACGAGTACGGGCATGGTGAGGCCGCGCAACGCCTCGTCGGGGAATACCGGCAGCTTCTCCCTGCGCGGGTTGAAGTGCGTGAACGTCAGGACGACGGCGTCGAGCGCCTGCCGGTTCTTCTCCCCGTCCAGTCCCGCGACGGCCATCGCCGACCCGCGTAGTCCGTCGCGTCGGAACGGGCGGGTCAGCAGGGCCTTGAAGATCCAGCCGACCTTCTGCCGTCCCACGCCGCCGGGGCACATCAGCACCAGGCGGGTCACTCGCTCTGGACGGCGGATAGCGTAGTCCAGGGCCGTCCAGCCGCCCAAGGACGTGCCGACGAACGCGGCGTTGGTGATCTGAAGTCCTTCCCGTACGTCGTCCAGCCAGCGGGATACCGCGTCAGAGTCCAGGGCGGGGCGCGAGGGCGCGCTCAGGCCCGGCTCGCCGACGAGGTCGACGGCGTAGGTGCGGAAGTGCCGAGACCAGGTGGCGACATCTCCTCGCCACATCGACGTGTTCGCACCCGAGCCGTGCAGCAGCACCAGGGGCGGCGCGTCCTGCGGGCCGCAGGCCAGGACGAAGGTCTCGCCCTCGCGCGTCGGCACCCACAGGTGCTCGGCGGGAACCGGCCAGGCCTCCAGCACCTGCCGGTAGTGGTCGCGGAGCTCGCGTTCACCGGCCTCGGACTTGTAGATCATGGTCATGACGGATCGCACCCCCTCTTCGCGCGTCGAGCGCGTTGAAATGTGGAACGAGTCGGCCGGACCTGTTCGACGCGTCGACGAGCGCGCGGAGCAGAACCGGCCGGCGGATACGAGGAGAGGTCGCCGACGACCACGGCTTCAGCCGGTAGGTGACGACCTTCCGGGTGAGTTTGCCCGCCAAACGGGAGCTCTACGAGAAGAACCGCTGTCGCGGGCACCGCCACCACGTCCCGTTCGAGCATGGGGACCACCTCCTTGGCAGCAGTGAAAGCCTTCTCACCGTGTCAAGGTCAAGCGGTGCCGACGTTCGAGTGACTCCGCGATTCACCACATCGTTCGGACGGCTCCGGCCGCCTTCGCCGAATCGATGGACGACTCCTGTCGTCCCGCGTCCGTACATGTCCTGGACGCCGGTCGGATGGCCGCCGTAGCGTCGTTCACGCCGGGGAGACGTTCTCATCTGCCCCGCCGGACTTTGCCGCGAACGGTGGTGTGTTCCGCGACCGGCACCTGCCGACATCGCACCGGTCACGTACGCCGCACGGAGCGGGTCATGAGACCGATCGATCACGCGTCGACGTTGTGATCCGGTGAGGCGTCCACGGATGCCGGAAGGTACCCGCAGGATGATGGCTGCAGCGCTGATGTCACGGCGCGGAGGTCGCACATCCGTATGGAGGAGGAAGAATGCGGTCGGTCATTCCCGACTATCTGGCCGAGGTACTCGAAGATGTGAGGTCGGACACCTCCGGAGAGCCGGCGGGGTACATTCCCGAGCTCGCGGCAGCGGAGCCCGAGCGCCTCGGCGCGGTCTTCGCCATGGTCGACGGCGCGGTCTACGGTGCCGGTGACATCGATGTCGAGTTCACGATCCAGTCGATCTCCAAGCCGTTCACGTATGCGCTGGCCCTGTCTGATCGTGGATTCGACCCCGTGCTCGCCAAAGTCGGTGTCGAGCCGTCGGGAGAGGCGTTCAACGAGATCTCCCTCGAAAGTGATACCGGGCGCCCGCTCAATCCCATGATCAACGCTGGCGCGATCACGACCCACTCGATGGCCGGCTCGGAGGACCTGAGTCCGGCAGAGCGTGTGGAGCGCGTGGTCGACGGCCTTTCGGCCTTCGCCGGTCGTCGGCTGAAGGTGGACGAGGTGGTGTGCGCGTCAGAGATGGAGAGCGCGCACCGCAACCTCGCCATCGCGTACATGCTCCGCAGCCACGACATCCTCACCGAGGACCCGAGAGCCGTCGTCGACGGCTACATCCGCCAGTGCTCCGTGCTCGTCACCGCCCGAGACCTGGCCATCATGGCCGCGACGCTGGCCAACCGGGGGGTGAACCCTCTCACCGGTGAGCAGGTGGTACGCGGGCCGGTGGTGCGCCAGGTGCTGAGCGTCATGGCCACCTGCGGAATGTACGACGCGGCCGGTGACTGGGCGACCCAGGTGGGCATTCCGGCGAAGAGCGGCGTGGCCGGGGGCCTGATCGGCGCGCTCCCCGGCCAGATCGGCATCGCCACGTTCTCACCGCGACTGGATCCCCACGGCAACAGCGTCCGAGGAGTGTCGCTGTTCGAACGATTCTCCTCCGACATGGGGCTGCACGTGATGGAGGTCCCGGCCGCCGCGCGTGCGGTGGTGCGATCCAACCAGGTCGTCGGCAGCGGACCGGACGCGATCCGGGTCTTCCAGCTGCAGGGCGGGATCCGCTTCGCCGGAGCCGAGAGGGTGGTTCGAGAGGTCCTGGACACCGCGCCCGCGGAGGCGAGGGTGGCCTTGGACCTCACGATGGTCCACTCGATCGACGACGTGTCACGGCGCATGCTGCTGGAGGTCGTGCGTCGGCTCACGCTGGACGGACGCGAGGTCTACCTCGTCGACCCGGAATCGATCATCCCCGACCCCGATCCCGGTGACGGCGGCCGAGTCACGGTGATAGGCGACGTCGAGGAAGCCGTGAGCCCACCGCGCACGGTGGTCCAGGGCGGCGGTCGTTCAGGGGAGGCATGACAGGAGCGGTGAGCCCGGTGGCCGTGCTGACCGCGACGGTGCTGCCGGCCGGTCGCCCGCACAACGAAGGCGATGGGGAAGCCGAACGCGGCCAGAGGTTTCACCGTGGTGACGGCGTTGGCGTCGACGCGGAGGACCCCGTTCGGGAGAAGGAGCGCGGCCGCTGTCGCGGTCGTTCTATGACGCCGCGCGTCGGAGGCCGCGCAGAACCCACGGCGGGCAGTTCGCGTCGGCTTCGGCCTCGGCGACGGTGAGCCAGACGAGTCCGGCCACTTCCTGCGGTGAGGCGGCGATGGGCCGAGCGTGCGCCGGCAGCTCAGCGCGGAAGACCACGTTGATCACCGGGTCGCCGTCGTCGGTCGTGAAGAACGCGCTCTCCACGTAGGTGAGCACGACGCCCGTCGCGTCGACGCCGATCTCCTCGGCCACCTCCCGGCGTGCGGTCTCCTCCAGGACGTCGGCTCCGGCGCCGTCGAGTTCGACCTTGCCGCCGACACCGGCCAGCGCACCGGGAGCGTGGGCCTCCCGCGTCCCGCGTCGGATGAGCAGCCAGCGGCCGTCGCGCTCCAGGAAGACCTCGACGTTCACGACGAACGCCGGTCGCCCTCTTCGCGTCGTGCAGGCCGACGTGTCAGGTGTGTGAACGCCCATGCTTGGTAACCCTACGTGGCAGGAACCTCAACGTGATCGTCCACGCGTCCGGCGCGGGGATTCCACAGGTCGAGTGCGGCCGCATGACGGTGGCGAGGGGACTTGAGTCTCAAGCCGCTTGAGACACCATAGTGGCGGCATGGACGACAACGAGCTGTATCCGATCGGGGACGTGGCACGCCGGACCGGTCTGAGTGTCAGCGCCATCCGCTACTACTCCGACGCCGGGGTCATCGCGCCCACAGATGTGACCGAGGCGGGCTACCGCCTGTACGACGTCCGGGCGATCGCCCGGCTGGAGCTCATCCGCACCCTGCGTGACCTGGACGCCGGCCTGGACGACATCCGCGGGCTGCTCGACGGCGAGACGTCGCTGCACGATCTCCTCGCGACGCACCTGGAGCTCGTCGAGCGTCAGGAGCGAGCCCTTCGGGCCAGGCGGGCCGTGCTGAGAACCCTGGTCAAGCAGGGCGGAACGGCCGCGCAGGTGACCTTGATGCACAAACTCGTCTCGATGCCCGACGAGGAGCGCGAGCGGCTCGTCGACGACTTCTGGAACGAGGTCGGCGAGGATCTCGACGTACCCCCCGGCTTCGTCGAGCGGTTGCGGACGATGCGACCGAGCCTGCCGGAGGACCCCACCGCCGCCCAGCTCGAAGCCTGGATCGAGCTGGCCGACCTGCTGCGGGGCGAGGAGTTCCGTGACGCGGTCCGCTCCTATCTCCGGGACACCTACGGCACGTTCCCCGGACGGCGCATGGCCGCCGCACCGGTGTGGGACTTCATCCACGAGGAGGGGGCGAAGGTCGGGGAGGAGATCGTGGAGGCGTATCGTTCCGGGCTGCCGGCGGACTCTCCCCGAGCGCGGGAGCTGGTCGTTCGCCTGGCGAACGCGTCCGCCGAGGCCGTCGGCGGGCAGACCGCGGCCGAGTCGCGGGAGCGAATGGCCACGGCCTTCCTCCTCGTCGAGGAGATCCGGCGCGAGGATTCCCACGAGGAGGCCCGCTACGACGCGACCCACGGCAGGTACCTGTCCCTGGTGGCCGTGATCAACGGGACGCCGCCCGCCGGTGATGAGGAGGGTCCCGAGCTCTTCGCGTGGATCGCGGCGGCTCTTCGTGCCTCGGCCCGGTGAGACGGCGAACCGGGCGCGCCGGAAAGAGGAGACGGGCGAGGCCGGCAGCCGACGCGGTCGTGCCGATCACGGCTGGAGAACGGCCGGCGTTCGGGCCCTCTTCGCAGGGGCAGGGCTCGGGCGCATGCGGGAGAGGTGACTGCCCCGCGCCGTCGTCCGGGATGCCTGACCGGGGAACCGGCCGCGTGGGCGGGACCCGTGGATTCAGGGGATGAGGGAGACCTCGGGGAAGCGAGTGTCGGGGCCCTCGAACAGGCGGGTCGGCTTGCCTCGCAGGTGCAGGTCGAAGAAGGCCCCGACGTAGGCGCGCTGGGCCGCCACCGAACGACCGGGGTCGATCGTGCCCACGTAGTCCGCGAGCGGCACCTTGGGGAGTGTGGTCGCGATCTGCGGCAGCAGCGGCTGCAGGTCGGTGAACGAGCCGTGGGCCGCGCCCTTGAAGCGCAGCTCCCGCTTCCATCCGGTCGAGGCCCGCCAGAACGACTTCCAGCTCGGCTCGCTGTCACGCGTGTGGGTCTCGGCCGCCAGTTGCAGGAACGGCTTGGCCGCACCCCGGGCGGCCACCGGGCCGACATAGGCGCCGTCGAGGTTGACGCCCGCGTCCACGCGGGCGTCCTCGCGAGTCAGTTGCGCGGCGACCGACCCGCCCAGCGACTGTCCCAGTACCCCGACCCGCGAGGCGTCGGGTGCGCCGAGCATCCCCGTGGGCAGCCTGCCGCCGATGGGGCGGCCGTGGGCCAGGGCGGTCACCCGGTCCAGAACGTAGCGCATGTCCGCCAGGCGTGCCGTCGCGTGTTCGGCCAGCAGCTTGGCGATGACCTTCGGCGTCAGCTTCGCGGGCAGCGGCAGGGCGCGTACCAGGCGTCGGCCGGGAAACTCCACCTGGTCGGCCTCGTAGGTGTGGTCGACGGTGACGACCAGGTAGCCGCGCGAGGCCAGGTCCTCGACCAGGGTGGTGCCCAGCGTGCGCGGCCCGCCGTCCCCCGAACCGAACAGCACCACCGGCAGCCTGCCCGCGCGCGGTTCGACCGGCGCGCCCACGCGGGCATGCGTGCGCGTGGCGGCCCAGGCGACGGCGCCCTTGGCGATGCCCAGGGGCGGTGCCGAGTGCCGATCCCAGTCGGCGGCGGCCAGTGGCGGCATGTGCGGCGCGAGCGGTCCGCCGCCCGTCGCCGGATACCACAGACTGATCATCAGTTCTCGGTACGGCTTGGCCGCCACCAGTGGGTCGGGCCGCGAGCGGTCGACCAGTCGCATGGCGACGGTCCCGACCGTATAGGGGCCGCCGGGCGCGGGCAGGCTCACCCCGATCGGTCTCCCGGCGTCGGCGCCGGCCGCGGGCGGGCAGGTCGCCAGCACCAGTACGGCCAGCCCCGCGACCTTGCCTGCGGTGCGTGCGGCTTTCGAGACGGCGGACGCCGGGCTGCTGGAGACGGCGGACGAGCCAGTGGCCTTGGCATCAACGGCCAAATCCATATTTTTCGTGACAATGGGCATGTGAAGGCTCCTCAACCGGAAAAGGGGTGTCCGACGAGGCTGGCAGTCCGGCACGCCCGCGGGCCAGCGGCGGAGGTCGTGCGCGCGCATGCGACTTTCGGATGACGGTCATCCCCGGGGAGGAGCGGGAGCGAACCCGCAGGAGACCTAGGGTGAAGTGCATGGAACCAGCCGGCCATCCGGCGGCCCGCCTCATCGCGCCGAGCCGATGGTCGACCATGCCCCTCGACGCGCTGCTCGCCGCCGCGCTGTTCCTGGCCACGCTCGGACCCGGCCAGGTGTTGTCCGGTCCTTCGTGGCTGCTCGCGTTGCAGACGGCGCTGGTGGCGCCATTGGCCTGGAGACGGCGCGCTCCGATGACGGTCCTGGGCGCGATCGGTCTCGCCGCCGCCGTCCAGTGGGCGTTGGACGTGCAGCTTCCCGCCGACGCCGCCCTCCTGGTGGCCCTCTACACGGTCGCCGCGCGTCGCCCGTGGCGTCACACCCTGTCGGCGGCGCTCGCGCTGCAGGTCGGGGTGCTGCTGGCCGCCGCCCGCTGGGCGCCGCCCGGCCGGTTCCCCTTCACGGCGGCCGCGCTGAGCGCGATGGCGGGCGCCGCCCTCATGAGCGGCCTGTGGGTGCGGGGGCGGGGGGCGTACGTGACCTTCCTGGAACGCGACCGCGAGCAGCGGGCACGGCTGGCCGTCGCCGAGGAGCGCGCGCGGATGACCCGCGACATGCACGACATCGTCACTCACAATCTGTCGGTCATGGTCGCGCTCGCCGACAGCGCCGCCCACGTCCGCCACAGCGCGCCGGACCGGGCCGCGGCGGCGATGGAACAGATCGCCGCGACGGGACGTCAGGCCCTGCGGGACATGCGTCACTCCCTGGGCTCCGGCCGAGGCCACGCCACCTGGGACGAGGACCGCCTCGAGGAGACACTTCAGCCCGCGCCCGGGATCGCCGAGATCGGCCCGCTGGCCGAGCGGATGCGCGCGGCCGGGCTCGCGACGTGTGTCCGGGTAACCGGTGACACCAAGGCGGTTCCCGCCGCCGCCCAGCTCACGATCTACCGGCTGGTTCAGGAGGCGCTGACGAACACGCTGCGGCACGCGCCCGGGGCTGGCGCCGATGTGCGGGTCGACGTGTCGCCGCGCCGAGCCGAGGTGGAGGTCACCGATGTTCGTGCCCCGGTCGTGCTCGGCGCTCCTGGGGCCCCGGGTGCCGGGGCCCGGGTGCCGGGGCCCCGCCCCGGGCTCCGGGACGACGGGCGCGGGATCGCGGGCATGCGGGAACGGGTGGCCGCCTACGGCGGGACCCTGGACGCCGGACCGGTGGCGGGCGGCGGATGGCGGGTGCTGGCCGTGCTGAACCTGGGAGCGCCACGATGATCCGGCTGCTGATCGCCGACGACGAGTCGCTGCTGCGGATGGCCTTCCGCATGGTCTTCGAGGCGGAGCCGGACATGGAGGTGGCCGGAGAAGCGGATGACGGCGAGCAGGCGGCCCGGTTGGCGCGGCACCTGCGTCCGGACGTGGTGCTGATGGACGTACGCATGCCCGGCCTGGACGGCATCGAGGCCACCCGCAGGATCGTGCGCGACAGCCCACGTTCGCGCGTGCTCATCCTGACCACTTTCGATCTGGACGAGTACGCCTTCGCCGGACTGAAGGCCGGAGCGTCCGGGTTCCTGCCGAAGAACACCCGGCCGCAGGAACTGCTGAGCGCGATCCGCAACGTCGCGGAGGGAGAGGCGGCGCTGTCGCCACGCGTCACCCGCCGCGTGCTGGAGAGGTTCGCGCCACAGATGACACAGGGGCCCGCCGAGCGGGACGAGCGGCTGACGCAGTTGACCGCGCGCGAGTACGAGGTGCTGGTGCAGGTGGCGCGCGGGCTGTCCAACGCCGAGGTCGCCGCGGCGTTGCATCTGGCCGAGGCGACGGTCAAGACGCATCTGAGCCGCGTGCTGGTCAAGCTCGGGCTGCGTGATCGCGCCCAGGTGGTGGTCTTCGCCTACGAGAGCGGCCTCATCCGCCCCGCCACCCCCGACCTTTGACCGATGTCGGGGACCGTTCGATCACCTTGTTCGGACGGGATTTCGTGCTTTTCACGCCTTGAGGCCGCTGCACGGGCTCCTGCCCGGCCGGTGGTCCCTGGCGAGTCGGTGCTCTGGCCGTCAGAGTGATCGGTCGACACGACGGAAGGCCGAGCGGTAGTCCCCCGGGCGTCGTCCGGTGTGCTTGGCGAAGAGGGCGGCGAACGTGCCGGGGTCCTTGTATCCGACCACGGCGGATATGCGGGCGACGGTTTGGTTCGTGGTCTCAAGGAGGTGGCGGGCGCGACGGACACGCGACGACTGCAGGTACTCCAGCGGGCTCCGGCCGGTCTCGTCCGCGAAGCGCCGCAGCAGCGTCCGAGTGCTGACCTTGAACGTGTCCGACAACGCGGTGAGGTCGTATCGGGCGGCGAGGTTCTGGTCGAGTCGTCGCATGACCCTGTGGGAGAACTCGTTTCCCGGCTGCGGAAGAAATCGTGCGTCGACATATGGAGTCTGGGACGATCGCGCGTCGTCGACGAGCGCCACCCGTGCGGTCGTCCGTGCCACGCCGGCACCGCTGTGACGGCGGATCAGCTCCAGCGCGAAGTCGTACATGGCGCTGAAGGCCGCCGTTGTCGTCACCCCCGTGTCGGTGACGACCAGATGCTCAGGTCGGACGTCGGCGTCCGGACAGCGTCGAGCCAGTTCGTCCGCGAGGAGCCAGGCGGTCGTGGCACGGCGTCGGTCGAGGAGCCCGGCCTCGGCGAGCAGGAACGCGCCGACACAGATCGAGACGACGGCGGTGCCGGCGGCGGCGTGTGAGCGGATCGCCGCGATCTCGGGAGCGAGGGGTGCGAGCTTCGCGTCCACGTCGAGGCCTGGCATGAGCTCGAACCCCGGCACGACAAGGACGTCCACCTCGCGCAGCGGTGAGACGTCCAACGCCGCGCCACCCGAGGCGGCGACACGACGACGAGGTGAGACGATCGACACCTCGTATCCGGAGCCGTCCGGTCCGGCGACGTGCGTGGCCATCGTCAAGAGATCGGGTACGCCGAACACCTCGGACGCGAAGCAGCCCGGATAGGCCAGGACACCAACCCGCAGCGCGCTCACGTTCGCCTCCTCACCATCGGCCTCTGGCGAGATTACCCGCATACATGGCGGCCTGGCCTCTCACCCTGTGCCGGGGCGTCGGTCCACGCTGTCCCCATGAGCACCGCCAGCGGAGGACTTGACGACATGATCACGGACTTCTCCCGACGACTCGTGGATGTGGAGGGGGTGGTGAAGACGGTGTACGCCGCGGGCTCCGGGCCGGCCGTCGTGTTGATGCCGGAGATGCCCGGCATCAGTCCTGACGTTCTTCGGCTGGCGCGGTGGGTGCGGGATGCGGGCTTCACCGTCTATGTCCCCTCGCTTTTCGGGATCGACGGTGCCTATCCCACGGCCGAGGGAGGTATGGAGGTCGTCCGCCGCGCATGTGTCAGTGCCGAGTTCCGCGCGTTCGCCGGGGGCGGTACCAGCCCGGTCACGGCATGGCTACGTGGGCTCGCGCGCCAAGCCCACGGCGAATGCGGCGGTCTGGGAGTCGGCGCGGTCGGACTGTGCTTCACCGGCAACTTCGCTCTCACGATGGCGCTTGAGCCGGCTGTCGTCGCGCCGGTGGTGAACCACCCGTCGCTGCCGCTGGACGACCCCGCCGGACTGGAGATCAGCGACGAGGACGCACGCGCGGTCCGAGACCGCATCGCGCGCGACGGACTGAAGATTCTCGCTTACCGCTTCGATGACGACCGCTGGTGCACCGGCCGGCGCTTCGCCGCCTACCGGGCGCTCCTCGGCGATGCCTTCGACGGCCGTGTCCTTCCGGGCGGTTCCGCGAACACCAGCCCGCCACCGTTCTTCGGCGACGTGATCGAGACCCCCCACAGCGTTGTCACCGCCCACCTCGTCGACGAGGAAGGACATCCCACGCTGAAGGCCAGGGACGAGATCATTGCCTTCCTGACCGACCGCTTGAGCCCGTCCGAACCTGCCGGGACGACATCCGACTGAGCGGCACAACGGTTCCGGCCGATCGCGGTGCGTGGTTCGGCGGGGAGGTCCTGGGGTGCTGTCAGATCAGGAGCAGGGTCTTCCCCAGGGCGGTGCGTGACTCGATCGCGGCGTGTGCGTCCGCGGCGCGTTCCAGGGGGAAGGTCTGCCCGATGACCGGCCGGATCCGGCCCGCCACCGCTTCCGACATCACCTGCCTCGTCCACTTCTCCATCCGGGGTCCGAAGCCGAAGAGCTGCTCGATCCCGATCACCTCGACCCCGCGCCGTCGCGCCCGCGCGGGGTCGATCGCCGTGACCTGGCCGCTGGAGGCGCCGTGGACGGAGAAGCGGCCGCCGTCCGCCGTCACCTCGAACGCGGCCCGGCCGATCTCCCCGCCGACCCCGTCGAACACCACATCGGGACCCGCGCCGCCGGTCGCCTCGCGTACCCGGTCCGTCCAGCCGGGATCGGAGTAGTCGATCGCGACCTCCGCGCCCAGATCGCGAGCCAGCTCCAGCTTCCGCGCGCCGCGCGCGACCGCGACGACCCCGGCGCCGGCCGTGCGGGCGAGTTGCACCAGCAGGCTGCCGACACCGCCACCCGCGGCCTCCACCAGCACCCACTCACCGGGGCGGATCCGGGCTCCCTCGACCAGGCCCAGCGCGGTGCCGCCGTCGGTGTACAGGGCGACGGCCTCGGACAGGCCCAGCTCTTCCGGCACCGGGATCAGGTCGCCCACCGCGGCCACCGCACGCTCGGCGAAGCCGCCGCTCTCCCCGGTGCCGGCGAGGACGCGCCGTCCCGACCAGGCCGGGTCCACGTCCTTTCCGAGCGAGGCCACCCGGCCGGCGACCGTACCGCCCGGCACGTACGGCAGCTCGGGCCTGGCGTGCCACCTGTCGACGCCGCGCCGGATCTGCGTCTCGACGAAGGTGATGCCCGCGACGGACACCTCGACCACCACCTGGCCGGGCCCGGCGACCGGCTCCGGCGCCTCGCCCGCGACCAGCACCTCGGGGTCTCCGAAACTCATGGCCCTCACCACTCGCATGTGGTCGCTCTCCCGTACTCCGCTGTCCGACACCGGCGCGGAGCAGTCTCCAACCTCAACTTCGATCGAGGTCAAGCGGCCGTGAGCGACGTCCTCCGGACACGCCGAGATGTCCGGGGGAGTCCTCTAGCAGGAGAGCGACGCTTGTACGGCGATGCCGGTCAGATCGGTGGAATCGGTGACCAGTTGCGCGACGACTGTGGCGGTGCGGCCGTCGGAGAGGGCCATCTCCACCACCGCCTCCCGGCCCTGCGCCACCAGGCTCACGGCGGCGTCCTCAAGGGCGAGCCGATCGCGTCGACAGAGGTCCGGGGGCATGGAGTCCGAAACGACCGTCGCGGCTCCGTCTTTCTTCGCCGAGTCGAGGAATCTTCTGAGCAGGGCCTGCTCGCGGCCGGCGCTCACATCGAGCAGGCTCTGCTCGACCTCATGGGCCGACCGCCGGACCAAGTCCGTCATCTGCGCGTTCGCCCGCTCGCTCAGAGAAGCGATGCACACGACCCCTTCCACGCGCCCGCTGAGGGGGTTGAGCACCGGGCTCCCCACGGCTGCGAATCTCTGGAACTCCTCCCAAAAGTGCTCGTTTCCCGAGACCTGGTAGGTTCGCCGTTCCAGCAGCGCGGAGCCGGTGGCGTTGGTGCCTATATCCGACTCGGCGTAGCTGAAGCCGGGAATGATGCCGAGGACGTCGACGGCTGTCCGTATCGATGTGTCGCCGAAGACGCGCTGGGTCAACACTCCGGACGCATCACTGAGGAACGCGCCTGACGGGGTGTCGGCGATGGCCGTCTGAAGCCGGTCGAGCACGGGCCGAGCCGCGCGTACCAGGATGCTGTCGAAATCCAGGTCGTCGAGCAGACGTGTTTCGAAGGCGCCAGGGGTCAGTCCGGCGGCGTGACAACGCCGCCACGAATTCAGGATCGGTTCGCGCACCGCCTTCTCCGCGGACTGTCTGCGCAAAGTCAACTCCATGATCTCGCCGTGCCGAGGAGTGCATCGTCGTCTTGGAGAATAATGTTGAGAACCTGTACTGACATCTGATGCTAAACACGACCTATGAGAACAAATACACCTATTGAGTAAATATTCATACTATATAAGTAAAGAATCGTCATTTACTGATCAGGTCCGCGAAGCGGTAATTCACCACGTGGCGGCTGGGAGTAGAGGGACGAAGCGTGCCCCGTGCGGGGCGGCGTCCTCCACATGGAGGGCGTCGTGATGGGCCCGGGCGATGCCGCGGGCGATGGTCGGACCGAGCCCGGTGCCGTCCTTGTCGCGGCTGCGTATTCTGTTAGGAGTTCTCGGCCCTGGTGAGCCAGGTGACCTGGGTGCCGTTGTCGAAGGACTCGCGCCGGGTGGGGGTGAACAGGGTGGGGCGGAACCGTCCGGAGAACATGGAGATGCCCGCGCCCGCCACCACGGGGTAGCCCTTGAGGATGATCTCGTCGATCTCCGGGAGCAGGGAGGCGGCGAGCCTGCCGCCGCCGCAGAGGTAGATGTCCATGCCGGTGTCCTCGGCCTTCAGCCGCCGGACGAGCTCGACCGGGTCGCCGGTCTCCACCCGCACCGTGGGGTCGTCGATCGTCAGGGTGCTGGAGACGACGTACTGGCGCAGGTGGGCGTACGGGCTGGTGGTGGGGACGTCCAGGGCCGGCTCGTAGGTGCCGCGGCCCATCACCACCGTGTCGAAGACCTTGTTGGGCGCGTCCTCAAGGCCGACAAGCCCGCGGACATGGGTGGGGAGCGTCTCGGGGTAGCGGTCGTTGATCCAGGCGGCCATCTGGTCCGACACGGGGTAGAAGTCGAACTCGGCGTCGGGGCCCGCGATGTAGCCGTCGAGCGAGACGGCGACGTAGTAGACGAGCTTTCGCATATTAATTAACTCCCAATGTAGTACTCTGCTTGTAGTGGTTGGAACGTAGTACTACAGATGGAGTGGTGTCAAGTGCGGAGGAATCCCGAGCGACGGCAGGCGTTGATCGACGCGGCCATCGAGGTGCTGGCCAAGGAGGGGGCGCGGGGGCTGACCTTCCGGGCCGTCGACGCGGAGGCGGCCGTGCCCCCGGGCACGGCCTCCAACTACTTCGCCAACCGCGACGACCTGTTCACCCAGGTCGGCGGGCGCATCTACGAGCGGTTGCTGCCCGACGAGGCCACGATGGCCCGCAGCCGGGAAGGTGTGCAGGACGCGACCCGCTACGCCGAGCTCATGCACGAACTGGTGGATCGGGTCTCCGCCTTCAACTCCGGCTACCTGGCCCTGCTCGAACTGCGGCTGGAGTCCACCCGGCGCCCTGAGCTGCGCGCGGTGCTGACCAAACGCATCCGCGAGGACATCGACGCCAACGTCGGCCACCACGCCGCCTCGGGCCTGCCCGGCGACTCGACCTCGGCGGTGCTCCTCTACCTCGCGCTGAACTGGCTCATCGTGGAACGGCTGACACTGCCCGACATCTTCACCGAGCAGGAGATCCACGAGCTGGTGGACGCCGCCGTGCAAAGATCGCTGAACGCCTGACCTGTGAGGCCTCCCGAGGGTTCCGGGAAACGAATCGCCCCTTACGGAGGAAGCGATCTTCGGACGCTCCTGATCCGACAGGTCATCCGCCCTCATGAACATCCGACAAGAGCATCGCCCGTGTGACACCTGACGGCAGCACCTCCTCTGGCCGGAGGTCGTCGCGACCGTCGGAGAGCACGAGCGTCGGCCGCCCGGGGGAGACGTACCCTCGGGCGACCGATCTTGGATCAGGGCGTCTCGCCCGGTTTGTCGACGATGCCGGAGTCCAGGACGGACATGGCCATGCTGTGATCGCCACGCACGCTCTTGACACCCAGGTAGCGGTAGGTCTGGGGATCGAGGATCGTGTACCCCTTGCCTGCTTCGCCGAGATCCAGGACGACCGCTAGCCCCGGGCGGCCTTCGGCGGTGGCGACGTTCTCCTCGATCTTGACGCTGGAGATCTTCGCCATCGCCCTGAACATCGTCGCGGTGGTGTCCGGCGGAATGATCGGTCCGAACTTCAGGTACCACTGGATCGCACCGTAGGCGCGGCGGTCCTGTTCGCTGCCCGGCGGGCATGCGGGCTCGCAGATCGACAGGGTCGTGAGTTCTCGGTTGAGTTCGCGGAAGTGCCGCAGCATCGCGTCCGGGTCGTCAGGCAGGGCCTCTATCTCGCTCAGGGTCTTCGCGGGGTTCGTCGGGCCCTTCTCCGCCTTGGTCACCTTCAGCTTGCCGTTGCTCCCCCGTAGAGCCGCCATGACGCCGTCCATCCGGCTCCAGTGCTCGTACACGGGGAGGGCGTCGACCGGCTGCGACTCCTTCATGTAGAACCACTGGTCCGGCCGGACCGTGGTCGCCTCCGTCTTCTCGGCCACCAACGCGGCGTTCTCCAGCGCCACGGCGGCGCTGATCGGCTGCGTGACGGGCGGCTTACCCGCTTCGGTGGTGCCCGCCAACTGGGCAGCCACCACCGCCAGGGCCGCCAGGCCGGAGACGCCGGCCAGCGCGCCCCACCAGCGCCGGCGAGCGACCCGCCTGGGCCGGGCATCGGGGGTATGGCGGATCTCGGCGAGGAGCCGGTTCCGTGCCGCGCTCAGGTCGGTCGGCAGCGGGACCTCGTCCCGTCGTCGGCTCAGCAAGGTCATCTCGTCCATGGCGGAACTCCTTGTCACAGTGTCGGATCGATGTCGCCGAGCTTGCGGCGTAGTTTCCGGCGAGCCCGGTTGACACGCGAGCGCACCGTCCCCAACGGCACGCCGAGCGATTGGGCGGCATGCTCGTAGCTGAGCTCGCCCCAGGTCACCAGAAGCAGTGCGTCCCGGTGTCCGGCTGGCAGGCCGGCGAGGGCCCGCAGGAGCCTGTCCCGCAGCCGGTAGGCCGCCACCCGTTCATCGACCTGGTCGGTGAACGGCTCGTCCGCCGGGTCAGCGCCCCTGTGGCTCAGCGCCTTGTACAGGGTGATCTCGCGACGGCGGTGTCGTCCGATGACGTTGGTCGCGATGCCGTACAGCCACGGCAGCGCGCTCTCGCGGGTGAGGTCGTAGGTGGCGCGCCGCTGAAACGCCGCGATGAAGGTCTCCGCCACGATGTCGTCGGCCACGTCCTCTCCCAGTCGCAGGAGGGCGTAACGCTTGACGACCGGCGCATGCCGTTCGAAGAGGATGGCGAAGTGCTCAGGGTCGTGCAGGGACTGAGAGATCACCGTGGCGTCGTCGATCACCGGTGTGGTTACCGCGTGCCCGCTCTGATGTCGCATGTACATGCCTTTCGGATCTCAGCTGACATCGGTAATTACCGCGGGCGCGGGCCTGGGTTCCCTGAATTTCTCCGCGACCACGCACCGCCGCCTCGGCGTCGACCGCGCGTCCCCGCTCGCTGCGGCTCTCCCGATCCTCAGGCGCCGGTCGACATTCGTTGACCGGAAGCGATGCGCCCGGTAGGGGGTTCGCGTCGAAGAGGCAGGGAGCGGATACGCGGCGCCGTCGTGCGTGAGCGCGTGGAATCATCGACGGGTGTTTCCAGCTTTGGGGTGAAAGGCGGGCCTCTTGTGACCGATCGGGGAACGTTGGACGCGCTTCGGCAGGCGGTGCGGGTGTCGCCGGACAATCTTCCGTTGCGGCGCCACCTGGCCGAACAGCTGCTGAGCGCGGGGTTGCTCATGGATGCCGAGGCCGAGTTCCGTGCCGCGCTCGCCCTGGTTCCCGGTGACGCCGAGTCGGCGACCGGGCTCGCCGAGGTGTTCCTCAGGCAGGGCAAGAGCGGCGCGGCCCTGGCGGCGGTCGAACGCGTCGCGGCCGGGCAGGGGCCGCCCCGGGCCGGGGTCGTCGTGGCCAGGGCGCTGGCCGCGGAGGGGGATGTGGCGGCCGCACGACTGCGCTACCGGGAGGCCGTGGCACGGGACGGCTCGCTCGCCGATCCCGTGTTCGAGGCCGAGCTCACGAACTCCCTGCCGAGGCCCATCCTCGACGAGGCGATGCCGAACGTGGCGTCGCCCCTGAACCCGGGCGCCGACAGGCTGCGTACGAGTTTCGCGGACGTGGCCGGGATGGAGCAGGTCAAGCAGTCCCTGCGGATGAAACTGCTGCTGCCGGTCCAGCAGCCGGAGATGTTCGCCGCCTACGGCAGGCGCGCCGGCGGCGGGGTGCTGCTGTACGGGCCGCCCGGCTGCGGTAAGACCCACCTGGCGCGGGCCGCCGCCGGAGAACTGGGCGCCGACTTCATCAGCGTCGGACTGTCGGACATCCTCGACATGTACGTCGGGTCCAGCGAACGCAACCTGCACGCGACGTTCGAAAGGGCCCGTCGCAACAGCCCGTGCGTGCTGTTCTTCGACGAGGTCGACGCGCTGGCGGCGCGCCGCTCGGACATGGGGCAGGCGCACAACCGGCAGATCGTCAACCAGTTCCTCGCGGAGATGGACGGTGTGGAGGGTGGTGCCAACGAGGGGGTTCTGATCCTCGCGGCGACGAACGCCCCCTGGTACGTGGACGCGGCGTTCCGCCGTCCCGGCCGGTTCGACCAGCTGGTGTTCGTGCCGCCGCCGGACGCGGCGGCGCGGGCGGCCGTTCTGTCACTGCTGTGCAGGAAGACGCCACTGGCCGAGGTGGACTTCCGGATGATCGCCGAGGCCACCGAGGGGTTCACCGGTGCCGACCTCAAGGGGGTGGTGGACCGGGCCGTGGAGGCCAAGCTCCAGGACGCGATACGCGTTGGCCGCCTCCTGCCGCTGTCAACCGCCGACCTGCTGGGCGCGGCCCGTTCGGTCCGCCCGACGGCGGTCGCCGAATGGATGGCCACGGCCCGAAACTACGTCACGTACTCCAACGAGAGCGGGGCCTGGGACGACCTGCTGCCCTGGATCGGCGGCAGGCGGCGATGACCTCCTCGGTCGACGCCCGGGTCCAGGCTCTGGCGGAGCGGGCGCGGATGCTGGTGATGCTGCGCCGCGGCCCCGACGCCGAGCGGGAGGCCCGTGCCGCGCTGGCCGAGGATCCGCAGAATCCGGCCGCGCACCTCATGCTCGCCCTCGCGCTTTTTCTCCAGAAAGACATGGACGAGGCGCTCGTGGAGGCGAACCGCGGGACCGGGCTGATCCCCGATCACTGGTTCGGGCACTGGGTGGCCGGGTTGATCCTGGGCAGAACCGGCCGGGAGCGCGAGGCGTTGGGTGCCTTCCAGAACGCGCTGGCGCGCGGCCCGGACGAGCCGTTGATCTACGAACTGCTGGCCCGCACCCACTTCAACCTTCGCGAGTTCCCGGCCGCCGCCGGAGCCGCGGGCCGTGGACTGCGGCTGGCACCGGAGGACGGCGGGCTCGCCCAGATCATGGGGCTCGCCCTGGCCGAGCTCGGCGACGCGGACGGCGCCCGCGAGCACGCCTCGCGGGCGATCCGGCTGGCCCCCGAGAACGCGGACGCGCACCGTGCGTACGGGCTGGTCATGATGACGACCGGCGACCACAGGGCCGCCGCCGACGCGTTCCGCGAGACACTCCGGCTCGCGCCCGAGTACGAGGAGGGCCGGAGCCTGCTCCTGGAGGCCCTCAAACAGCGCAATCCGCTGCGTCGTCTCGACGGCTGGCTCGCGTCTCTGCGTCTCCTCACCCGCCGGCGGATCCTGCTGTGGCTCGCGCTGTGCCTGTTCGTCCCCTGGTTCGTCTACATGGTGCTGCTCACGGTGGCGACCTGGGTGAACTGGGTGAGCCAGGCCGTGACCACGCTGGTTCTGCACCGGAACCTTCGCGACCGGCAGCTGTTCGACACCGCCGAGGTGTGGGCCGCCCGGATCTCCGCGGGCCTCTTCTGCTGCGGGATCGTGCTGCTGGTCTCGGCCGCCGTGGCGCGGTCGCCCGGCACCGTGATGGCGGGTGTCGCCGTGCTCGGACTGATCACGCCCGTCCAGGAGACGGCACGGCTCAGCGGGGTGCGCCGCCACGTTTTCGGAGGTGTCACCGGCGCGCTGGCCGCGACGCAGGCGGCCCTGATCCCGATGTCGTACGTCGGCCAGTCGTTGGTCCCGGTGCTGCTCGTCTTCTACACCTGCCTGGCGTCCACCTGGGCCGCCAACCTCCTGCATCCGCGCTGACCCGGCTGGACCGGGGCACTTCGGCGGGTGTGCGCGGTGCCGACCGGGGCGGGGGGCACGGCTCTCTCGGTAGGGGAGCCGAGTGTGGCGACGGTGTGGAGGTATAGGGCAGGTAGCGTGCAAACCGTCGTACGGGCGAGGCGTCGCCCTTACCGTCACGAGATATGCAGACAGTGGACGTACTGGTCGTGGGTGCGGGCCTGGCCGGTCTGAGCACCGCCCGCCTGCTCGCGCGCCGGGACCTGAACGTGATGGTGGTCGACCGTCGAGGATCGTTGTCGGCCGGCATCCGCACGACGGGGATCTTCGTGCGCCGTACCCTCGACGACTTCGACATCCCGGATCACCTGCTCGGGCCGGGGATCCGGGACGTGCTGCTGTATCCGCCGTCGCGACGGGCACCGATCAGGTTCATCAGTGACCGGGACGAGTATCGCGTGGCCGACATGGCGGCCGTCTACGAGCACGCGCGCGGCGCGGCGGAGTCGGCCGGGGCACGGGTCCTCCTGGGCGTACGGTACGTCCACGCGTCGAGGGGGTTCGTGCGGTTGGAGGGCGCGGAACCGGTGAGGGCGCGGTTCGTCGTCGGTGCGGACGGTGCCCGCTCCCGGGTGGCCCGTGACCTCGGCCTTGACGTCAACCGGCGCCTTCTCGTCGGCGCCGAGATCGTCCACCCGATCGCGTCGGGCACGACCACCCCGACGTTCCACTGCGTGCTGGACCCCCGGGTCGCTCCGGGGTATCTGGGGTGGGTGATCGACGACGGCCGGCACGCGCATGTCGGTGTCGCGGGCTATCCGGACGCGATGCGCGCCGGTATCCGCCACCTGCTGGACGCCTTCGTCGCGGACGCGCCCGGCCACGCGGCGCCGGTCGGGCCGATCGAGCGTCGAGGTGGTCCGATCCCGGTCGGCGGTGTACTGCGGCGGCTGGCATGTCCCGCCGGGCTGCTCGTCGGGGACGCGGCGGGTGCGGTGTCACCGCTCACGGCCGGTGGGCTGGACCCCTGCCTGCGCATGTCCGAGTTGGCCGCGGCGGTCACCGCCGGATACCTGCGTACCGGCGACCAACGCGTGCTGAGCCGGTACGACGGGGGCGCGTTGCGAAACCGGTTTCGGGGCCGGTTGTCGCTGCGCCGCGTCTTCGCCGGTATCCGGTCCCCCGCCGCAGCGGAGGCGGCGGTGACCGTGCTACGCGGTCGCGCCGGTCGCGCCCTGGCGGCGCGGATCCTGTTCGGCGACGGCTCGTTTCCCGACATCGACCAACGCCTCGCGGACCCGGTGGCCGACCACCCCCGCCGGTGACGGAGCGGACCCGGCCCCGCCCCGCCCCGTGACGAGAAGATCGGCCGGCGGCCGGGTCGGGCGTCAGGAGTGTCGAGGATCCAGCGGAGTCCGGTCAGCGCGCCGAAGGCGGGGAATTCCCGTGGCTGCTCTGCGGCTGACCGTGGCGAGTGGATCGACGAATGCGAGGTCGGCTGGTCACCGTTCGGCGGTGACCAGCCAGAGTTCTCCGCCCAGGTGGACGCCTTCGGGACCCGCGTGCGGTCGCAGCGCGTCCTCCAGAGCGGTTCTGGCGGCGTCGGGCGTCATGACCGCGTCGTCGGGGTCGTCGAGGATCGCACGGACCGGGCCGGTGCCGAGGAAGAAGTCGGCGGCGCTCGCGGCGTCCCGGCCGAAGAACAGCGGGACGTCGGCGGAGGTCGCGGTGACCGCCCGGAATCCGGCCGCGCCGAGTACGCTCTCGATCCTCTCCCGGTCGGCGAGCGAGAACATTCCGGGTTCGTACGCGTTCGGGGACGGCGTGGAAGGCCCGGCCGGAGGGGACGACGCGGGAGGCCCGGCCAGAGCGGAGATCGGAATGGTGTACCACTCGCATCGGGCCATGTGCCGCGGGCACACGAAGACGAGACGGCCGGTGGGTTTCAGGGCGCGGCCGATGTTGGCGAAGGCGGCCACCGGGTCGGCGAAGAACATGATTCCGAACCGGCTGACGGCCACGTCGAACTCACCGTCGCCCAGGGGGTGTACCTGGGCGTCCCCTTCCTCGAACCTGAGGTTGACGAGCTCGGCTCGGGCCTGGTCGGCCCGGGCCCGTTCCAGCATCGGCCGGGAGAGGTCGAGACCCACGGCGTACCCGCGGGACGCTTGACGGGCCGCCAGGATGGTCGTCTCGCCCGCCCCGCACCCGACGTCCAGGACCCGGTCCGTTTCCCCTATCGCCGCGGCCTCGAACAACAGCCGGTGCAGGGCGGTGTTGCGGCCCGTGATGCGGTCCGTGCTCGCGGCCCAGTGGGCTCCTTCGGGCCCGTTCCATGAATTCGCCTGCGCGGCGTTCGAGAGGGACATGAATCTCCTTTTCCGGTGGGTCGTTCGTTCGGGATGCTGTGGTCGACGGTCATCAGGCGCCCCCACGATTCCCAGGATCATCCAGGAGTGATATGCGCACCACTGCGGATCTCCTATGGGAGACATGCACGACCTGTATGGCAGGCCGATCGGAGAGGAGGATTCGCCCATGCTTGACCCCTGGACGTTGCAGGTGATGGTCGAGGTGGAGGAACGCGGTTCCTTCTCGGCGGCGGCCGAAGCCCTGTCGATGACGCAGCCGGCCGTGTCACGGCAGATCGGCGGTCTGGAGCGCAGGCTCGGTGTGCCGCTCTTCCGGCGCACCGCGCGCGGCGTCAAGGCGACGGCGGCCGGTGAGATAGTCGTCGATCAGGCGCGGGACGTGCTGGCGCGTCTACGGGCCCTGGAGATGCGGGTGGGCGCCTTCACCAGCGCCGAGACCGGGCATCTGCGCCTGTCGGCGTTCTCCAGCGCGAACACCTGGTTGATGCCGGAGGTCATCAGGCGTTTCAGCCGATCCCACCCCGGAGTGCGGCTGAGTCTGGTGCGGGAGGACGCCGCGGGGCCGATGGCCGCGATCAAAGAGGCTCGCGTCGACCTCGCCCTGGTCACCGCCTGGAGCCTGTACGCGGATCCGTCGGCGGCCAAGCACGACCCGTCGGCCGAACTCCTTGAGCCCGCCGACTTCACCGGGGTCGATCTGCTCCCGTTGCTGGACGAGGAGTTCCAGGTCGCCCTGCCCGCCGACCATCGGCTGGCAGGGCTTCGCCGGGTGTCGCTGTCCGACCTGTGCGACGAGGTGTGGATCGAAGGCGGTTACCCCGACTGCCTCGGCCCGATTCCCCAGCTCGCCGAAGCCCTGGGCAGATCCCCTCGGATCGGGTTCTTCTGCGAGGACTGGAACGGCAGGCAGGCCCTGGTCGCGGGCGGATCCGGCATCATGCTCGTGCCCACGCTGGTGCGGGGCGCCGTACACCCGGGGGTGGTGAGGAGGCCGACCGCGCCTTCGCTCCCTTCCCGCCGGTTGTACGCGGCCTCCCTGGCGCCGCCTTTCCGCCTCCCCGCCGTGACCGCACTGCTGGACGTGATCGCCCACGTGAGCCGTGAGCAGATCCCGGCCTGATCGACCGGGCTCTCTCGACGTCGCGGTCGGTCGCGGTACGCGGCGACCTCGCTCCGGGGGGTGCGGGCGAGCCGTCGACGGCGGCACGGTCCTCGACGGCCTCAGGTCTCGCTGTGGAGGATCGATCCGGGCGTCGCGGGGTCAGTCGATCGTGATGACGAGCTTTCCCGGCGCGTTGCCCGTCGCCAGGTCGCTCACCGCGGTGGAGGTCTCCGCCAGGGGGTACGTACGCCCGACGGCCGGTCGCACGGTCCCGGCCTCGATGAGGTCGCGCAGCGTGTCCAGGTCGGCGGTGCGGGTCAGCGCGATCAGCGCGTCCAGGCGTTGGCGCGTGAACGGTGTGATCAGCCGGACGGTCAGCATCCGGCCGAGCCCGCCGAACCACCGGCCGCCGCCCTCGCCGCCGACGACGACGAGCCGGCCGCGCTCGGTGAGCAGCCCGCGCAGCAGGGGCAGCGGCCGGATGCCCGCGATGTCGACGACCAGGTCGTACGTTCCGGTGAGCGGCTCGCGCGTGTAGTCGATGACGGCCCGGGCGCCCAGCGACCGGACGAGATCGGCCTTGGCCGTGCTGCACACGGCGGTGACGTGGGCGCCGACGGCGGTCGCGAGTTGCGTCGCGAAGCTGCCCACTCCGCCGCCCGCGCCGATTACCAGCACCTTCTCGCCGACGGTGACCTGGCCGAGGGCCCGTAACGCGGTCACCCCCGAGGTGGGTACGGCCGCCGCCTCGGTGAAGCTCAGGTTAGCGGGTTTGCGGGCGAGCTTGGCCGGGCGGGCGAGCGCGAACTGCGCGTACGCGCCGGTCGCCTCGCCGTACACCTCGTCGCCGGGGCGAAACGCGGTCACGTTCGCGCCGACGGACTCCACGACGCCGGCCACGTCCATGCCCGGCACCCGGTTGCGGGGCCGGCGCAGGCCGAAGCCGGGGCGGGCGACGAGCGGCAACCCGGTCATGATGTGCCACACGCCGTAGTCGACGCCGGCCGCGTGCACCCGGATCAGCACGTCGTCGGCGCCGGGCGTCGGGGTCGGGACCTCGCCGAGACTCAGCGTGTGCGGCGGGCCGTACTCGTCCTGGACGATCGCCCTCATAGGGGGTCTCCTTCGGTGGTGGGGAACCGGAAGACGTCATCGAGTCCGACCCGGATCGGCCGGGCGATGGGGATGTAAAACAAAGCTGACATCAGCCAATGTAAAACGCCGCAGACATCATGTCAAAGTTTATTTACATGCGCGGCCATCGACGCCGTGACGTGCGCTGTTCGGCGCGTGGGTTCGACACCCGCTCATGCCGATGAGAGCGAGCGGTCGTCGCCGGCACACTGGCATGCTGTCGGTATGATCGGACGCCTCGAAAAGACCGTGATCGACTGCCCCGATCCGCGCGCTCTCGCGGAGTTCTACTGCCGGGTGCTGGGGATGAGGATCAACGAGGACATCGGCGGCTGGGTGGTCATCGGCGCGGAACCGGGCCTTCGGCAGGTGGCCTTCCAGCGGGCCGTCCCGTGGATTCCACCACGCTGGCCCGACCCCGCGCATCCCCAGCAGATGCACCTCGACATCCGGGTGACCGACCCCGATCAGGCCGAGCGGGAATTGCTCGCCCTGGGCGCCACCCGTGTCCCGAGTGAACACGAGTCGGGCTTTCGAGCCTTTACCGATCCCGTCGGTCACCCGTTCTGCATCGTCTTCGGTCGCCACAGCTCAAGCTGAGCCGCTCACCGCTGGGGCGCGCGCCGCGAGGGCGCATTCTCCTCCGTGTCAGGCGACGCGGGACGCCGGTGCGGTCCAGGTGTTGCACGCGGCCGGGGAGGCGCCTGCGAAGCCCCGCTGCAGCCAGGCGGCCCGGTTCTTGCCCGTGCCGTGACTGCGTTCCTTGTTGACCTCCTCGTCGCCGCTGATCCGGTAGTGGTCCACGACCTCCTTCCAGTCCTCGTCCCGGTAGTTCTGCGATGACCAGACACCGGCCATGAACGCCGCTCCCAGGCAGTCGGCCTGCAGCTCCAGGCGGCGGCTCTGCGTCAGCGCCTGCGCCTTGGTGCGGGCCGGCAGGTGGGCGTGGGCGTTCAATATGCCGGTGAGGTTCTGTACGTGGTGGGCGTACTCGTGTGCCATCAGATGCAGCATCACCGGGTCGGCAGGTGCTTTGACGGCATAGTCGCTGATCATGATGACCAGCCGCTGTCGGCTGGTGCAGTAGCGGCCGGTGTGGTACCTGCCCCATGCCGATCCGCATGCGCGGCCGGGCTTGGTCATGAACTGAATCGTCGGTTTCTTGAACGGCATGCCTGTCTTCTTCAACTGCTTGGACCATGAGGCGTTCAAGCAGCCCAGTATCGCCGTCAGGTGTTTTTTCGCGGCGGCGACACTGCCGGAGTCTTCGGGGTGCCGCGCACAGGGCAGCGTCAGTTTGCCGCTGCGATACAGCGGATTATGGGTCAATGCCTTGGTGCCGGTGGGAACCGGTGCGCCGATACCGGCGTCGGCGTGGGCGGTGCCGGTAAGCAACAGGCCGACCAGAACCCCGGCCGACAGGGCGATATGGGGGGTACGCATGAAGCGGAACTGTACAGCGCGAAGATCACGCCGACGCATCTGGACTTCCGCTGCCTGGCCGAGGGGGGCGAGACGACATTCTCGACCTGACGGTCGCGTCGGCCGAAGAATACGGCCTGGCCGTACGGGGCTGGCCGCGACCCGCGCGACAGAGAATGCGCGGACAAGGCGTGCCCGTCATCGACAACCCTTTCCTGGACGGCTTCTCTCTTTCCACCGACGACAAAACGGCCCACTACTCCCGCCTGTTGCGCAATATCCGGAAGGCGATCGGAAAAGCATCGAAATTCGCGATGCCTTGATCAACTTCCTGGTGACTCGCTATGGTTGGGCGCTTTGACCGCTCCGTCCCCAAGAGATGGCCATGCGTCGCTACCGTTTCGGCAGAATCGCCGCCCTGATCGCGCTGGGTTACCTCGTCTCGGTCGCCGTACTGGGCGCCTTCGCGCTCACCACCGACCGCGGTGATCTCCTTTGGGGAGTCGTCACCCGAGAGTCCGACATGGGCTGGTTCTTCGGCCCCGACAGAGACACGTTCACCGTCTCGTGGGGGCTGGCGCTCGTCCTGATCCTCATCGGGGCGCTCCAGGCGTGGGCTCTGTGGCAGGTGCTGCGCGGGCGCGCCCGCGGCGAGCTGACACACCGGGGCAGGAAGGTCGGCCTGCTGCGACTCGCCCTGTACCTCGGCGTCGGCTGTGGCCTGCTCGGCATCGTCAGTACCCCGCTGGTCTTCGCACTGGAGATTTACTGGCTCTGGTCGGTGACGGGGATCGTCTCCGGTTTCGTGCAGTTGGCCGTCGTCTGGCTGTTCTTCCTGGTGCTCCGTGACATCGTCTCCCGCAGGCTTCGGCTGTTCTCACTCGTCGTCGGGAGCATCGCCTGCGTGAGCGGCATCGGCCAGGAGATCGCGGGCGTCTTCGATATGAGCTTCGTCGCGCAGATCCTCGCCCTTGCCAGAGGGTACGGATACGTCTGGCTGGCATGGTTCGTGTCGATTCTGATCGCCCAGGCCAGGGATCCTCGGTGGAGCGCGGCGACCGTCCGGATAGGCGTCATCGCGCAGATGGCGTTCATCCTCCAGCCCAACGGGGTCGTCTCCTTCGGCGACAACGGGTCCCTCGACATCCTCACGGTCTATACGCTCCTCGGCGCCGCCGGCGTCTTCGGGCTGGTGTGGAACGCCAGGACCGCTCATGAGTTGGCGAACCCTCTTCCGGGGTCGGTTCCCCGGCAGGCGCCTGCGCGGTCGGCGGCCAGGTGGTGGCCGCTGGCCGCCGCGGCGGTCGCGCTCCCGCTGATCCCCGCCGCCGTCAACCTCGCGTACGGCATGTACCACTGGATCGGCCCCAGGGGCGCGATCGAGGAGTTCGTCCGCAGGTACGGAGGCAACGGGCATGCTCTGACATGGCTCGCCCTGGACGTCTTCGTCGGTGTCGGCGGTCCCGCACTGCTGATCCTGGTCGCCGTCCTGCGCAGGACCCGCCCTCTCGTGCGATTCACGACGCGGGCGTTGACCGTCGCCGCGGCCGTGGGCCTCGTCAGCGCGCTCACGGCGACGCCGAGGTCAGGGGAGTCCGGCGACTTCTTCTACGAAGGCGCACAGATCTACCCGGAGGAGATGTTCACCCCGGGGAAGGACGGTGAGATCTTCTTCGGCATCTCACCGCTGTGGTACAGCGTGGCCTTGCTCGGCTCCGCCCTGCTCCTGGTGCTTCTGTACCCGGCCGCGCCCGCCCCGCGCGTACGCCGTCGCGTGCTGCCGGCCGTGCTCGCCACACTGGTCGTGCTCGGTTTCGTGCCCGCCGCGGACCAGGCCCGTGGCCTGGTCACCGCGGCCGAGGACTGCGGGCCACGCGAGACGTGGACGGGCGAGCCCGAGGAACCCGACCTCACCCGGGATCAGCGATTCGTGTGCTCCTTCCGGCAGGGAAATTTGGTGAAGTTCGCCGCCACCGCGCCCGACGCCGTGATCCTCGGCTACGCCCACTGGCTGTGCGGTATCTACACCCGCAACGATCCCCAGGAGGTCGCCCGCCTTCAGACGACGGAGGGGTTGGAGCGCGATGACCTGACCTACCCGCTCGCGGAGATCTGCCCCAGCGCGGGCACCGTGGCCAAGGCCGCGGCCGCCGAACAGAGGCGGGAGGAGCAGGAGTGGGAGGACGACGCGCAGCGCATGTGCGACGCGACTCCTCGCCACCGCCCGCTCATCGAACCGGCCAAGGTGGTTCGCATGAAGGAACCCCAGTGGACGGACTACGGGGTCGTGGAGACGTACGAGCCGACCGAGGACGGCGGGGACCCGCACGACGACGGCCTGCTGGAAGGGGCTCAGGGCACCGGCCTGGTGGCCTCGACCCCCGGTCACCTGATGATCTTCACGCACCCCGACTTCGACCTCTGCGTCACGCTGGAGACCTACACCCACCGCCCACCGGTGGAGACGAAGGGCTGGGACCACGTCGTCGAGGTCGGTTACGAAAGCCCCACCGGAGAGATCGTGCTCAGGGACGATATGAGCGGCACCGAGTTTCCCGACCTGTCGCTCAACGGCCGTGCGGGGCACTACCGGATCCGCGTGCACTACGACTGGTTCGATTGGAAGGGTGTGCACGAGAACGGCCAGCGTCTGCTGATCATGGCGTTCTCCGGCGAGGGGGACAAGCGGGTCACGTACCGGAAGCGTCCCATCCGGTGAGCACGCTTCCAGTCGCGCGGCATCCAAGGCTGTGGCGTTCTTGTCACCGTCGGCGTCCAGGGCCTTCGCCCGCCGGTCGGGTGGGGTACGGCGCGGTGGAGGTGGATGGTCGCCCGTCGGACGGGGAACCGGCCGGGGGTACACCGGGATTCCGGTCGCTACGGCAGGCCGCGGAGCGGGCACGGTAGGGCCCGCCTTACCTGTGATGACCTGTCTCCTTCATCGTGAACACGGCGCGACTCCAGAAAGCTGGTGAAAACCAACGGGGGCAAGGAGTCGCACGATGAAGAAGGATGTTTCCCGGCGAAGTGTGATCGCTGGGGCGGCTGCGACCGCGGTCGGGGCGCTGGTAGGGGGCGGCCGGACCGCGCAGGCGAGCACCAGGGCGGTCGGGGGTGCGGAGGGTAAGGTCACCGCCGTCGTGCGGGTGACGGTCATCGACGCGACGGGACGACCGGCGGCTCGTGACATGACGGTGCTGGTGCGGGGCGAGCGCATCGTCGCGGTGGGCCCGGTCCGGTCGGTGCCCGTTCCCGCGGGGGCGACCGTGGTGGACGGTACAGGCAAATTCCTCATCCCCGGGCTCGTGGACATGCACGTGCACTCCACGGAACTGGAGCGCACTTATCCGCCGCTCTACCTCGCCAACGGGGTCACCACCGTGCGGGAGATGAGCGCGAACCCGGCGATCAGTGCCTGGCGGCGTGAGGCGGAGGCCGGTACCCGTCTGGGTCCCCGGTACGTGATCGGCAGCCGCATGATCGACGGTGCGCCGTCGCTGTGGGAGGGGATCGGGCCGCCCTTCGTCAGCGTGGCCGGTCCGGAACAGGCCCGTGCCGCGGTACGGCGGGAGAAGGCGGCGGGCGCCGACTTCATCAAGACCTACACGCGGCTCAGCCGGGCGTCCTTTCTCGCCCTGGCCGACGAGGCGCGCAGACAGCGGATTCCCATCCTCGGCCATGTGCCGGATTTCGTCCGCTTCACCGAGGCGAGCGATGCCGGGCTGCGGACGATCGAACATCTGTCGGCGGTCTGGTACAACACCTCTGACCAGGAGCGAAAGCTACGTCGGGCGATCACCGCGGTGCCGATCGGCCCGGGAGAATATGCCGGCTGGTACAACCGAATGCACCCCGTGGAGTACGCCGCCGCGCGCAGCTACGATCGGCGCAAGGCCGCCCGCGTCTTCGACCGCCTGGCGCGCAACCAGACCCGGTTGACGCCGACGCTGACCAACCACCGGGTCGTCGACACACCGTCGAGTGTGCGCACCGATGACCCGCGTCACCGCTGTTTCCCCGCTCAGATACGGCAGTTGTGGGAGATGACCATGCGGGAGGTGTATCTGAAAGACCGTCCAGCGGAGCAGGCCGCGTCACGCAGGGAGCTTTTCGAACGCCGGCTGCGGCTGGTCGCCGAACTCGATCGCGCCGGGGTGCCGCTGCTGGCGGGCACCGATACCGGCACCTCGTATGTGATGCCCGGCTTCGGCTTGCACGACGAGCTGGAGCTGCTGTCCCAGGCAGGGCTCAGCGGCATGAGCATCCTGCGGGCGGCGACCCTGGAACCGGCGAGGCAGCTCGGGCTGCGTGACCACGGGACCGTCGAGCGCGGAAAGGTGGCGGACCTGGTGTTGCTGGACGCCGACCCGCTGCGCGACATCCGCAACACGACGCGCATCGGCGCGGTGTTCGTTCGAGGCCGGTTGATCGATCGCGCACAGCGGCAGCGCATGCTGGACGATGTGATCACGGCCGCTCGGGAGGCCGTCCCGGCCGCGGCACGGGTGGCCGGCTGCGCCTGTCATCCCAGCGCTTCACCCGCGCTGCATCACTGAACATCCCGGCGCTTCACCCGCGTTTCATCACCGAACGTTCTCCACCGTCCCGGACCGCGCGTCAGGTCGCCCGCCCGAGCTCGCGGCGGCGGGCGTCGATGCCGTCGAGCAGGCGTTGCAGCCCGTACTCGAAGACCGCGTCCAGGTTGAAGTCGAACGGTTCCCGCGCGGCGTAGCCGAGTCCGGGATTGCCGGTGGAGGCCCACCGGCGCGGGCCGTCCTGGAAGTTCATCCAGTCGTCCGCCGACATCCCGGTGTCCTCTTCCGCCTGCGCCTCCGCGAGACGGACGAGCGCCATGCCGCGTACGTGCCCGAACAGGTTGATGTGCGTGCACAGCATGTCGTGCGCGCCGAACCCCATCGCGCGCAGTGTGCTGAGCGACCACTCGGCGATCGGCAGCACGTTGGGCATGAGTTGCGGGCGGCTCAGCGAGAACACCTCGGCGGCCCACGGGTGACGGCCGAAGACGGTCCAGAACAGGTGCGCGGCCGCTTCGAGGCGTCGTCGCCAGGCCGTCATCGGGATCTCGGGCAACCTGACGCCGGCGAACACGCTGTCGGCCATTCGCAGCGTCAGGTCGTTCCTGTTCGGGACGTGGCGGTAGAGCGCCATCGTGGAGACGTCCAGGGCGACGGCCACCCGTCGCATCGTGACGAGCGGCAGCCCGTCGGTGTCGGCGATCCGTACGGCGGCCTCGACGATCTCGCGCTGGGTCAGCCCGGGGCGCCGTGTCCGCTCGCCGGTGGACGGGCCGGTCCTCCCGGTCGCAGGCTCGTCTCGCCGCCGGACGACGGTCCCGCGGCCCGGGACCGCCTCGACCAGGCCCGCCTCGCGCAGGGCACCGAGGACCTTGGTGGCGGTGGCCATCGCGACCCCGCGGTCCCGGACGATCTGCCGGGTGGACGGCACCGGCCGGCCTTCCGCCAGTCGCCCGCTCCGGATGTCGCCGGCGATCTCGTCGGCGATGCGCAGATAGAGCGGTCGGTCTGTCATGACTCTCCAGTGCACTAGTGCGGTCGTGAGCCGACGGACCCCCGCACTACCCCGCTGTTCTGCGATGACATGCGAAGTGCACTAGCTCGCAGCGGTGCGAGGTGGTGGGGCTCCTTCGTCGCTGCGTACATTGTAAGCACCGCTCGGGGGTGGGTCCGGGCGACGAGAGAAACGGAGAACACCATGTCTGGTCTGGACACTCGGTCGGTGACATCGGCGGACGGCACGCCCGTCGAATACCTCAGCGTGGGGTGCGGGCCCGATGTCATCGTGGTCCCCGGAGCGCTCGCGGTGGCGTCCGACCTCGCCGCCTTCGCCGGACTCCTGGCGGCCCGGCACATCGTGCACATCGTGCAGCGGCGTGGCCGTGGCGGCAGCGGCCCGCAGGGCGATCGGTACGGCATCGCGCGGGAGTGCGAGGACGTCGAGGCGGTACGCGCACGAACCGGTGCGCGGCTGATCTTCGGGCACAGCTTCGGCGGACTGGTGGCCCTGCGAGCCGCGTGTGAGACCTCGGCGTTCGACGCGGTCGCCGTCTACGAGCCCGGGGTGTCGGTCGACGGGTCGGTCCCGGTCGACTGGATCGAGCGAGCACGCGATGAGATCTCCAAAGGCGCGAACTTCGAGGCGTTCGTCACCTTCGCTCACGGGGCCAACCCCGATCAGACCGGACACCTTCCACGCCGGCTTTTCCGGATCATCCTGCGGTACGCGATCCCCCGCGCGGAGAAGCGGCAGAAACTCGCGCTCATGCCCCAGGCGATCAACGAGCACACCGAGGTGGGGCGGCTCGACGGCCGGTTGGCCGACTATCGTGAGATCTCCGCGACCGCTCTGATCATGCGAGGCAAGGGGCGTGACACCGCTCGGCAGAGCGTCGCCCTCGCCCGGTTGGCCGAGACGATTCCGCGCTCCGAGACCGCGACGTTCGGTACGCTCGACCACTTCGCGCCGGAGAAGAAGCCCGGCGAGATCGCGGATGCCGTCCTGCGGTTCTTCGCCGCGTACGTCCGGCCGGGTGTCCAGGCCGAGGGGTGACCCGTGGCTTCGGGGGAGCCGGGCCCGTCGCTCGCGTCGCCGTCTGCGGAGAGAACGTCGCCTGTGGAGAGAACGCACGCCTGCGACGGGAACGCCGCCTGGCCGGGGGGTTATGGCGCGGCGGTGGCCGAGGGAGGCGTGCGGCGCCTGCGTGAGGCGGCGGAGCGGGGCGGCTGGGTGCGCAGGTGGTCTCGGACGCGGTTCATGATGTCGCCGAGGTGGTGCAGGTCGTCGTTCGCCAGCGGGTCGAAGAGCCGGCGGACGATCTGGATGTGGCCGGGCAGGACGCGTTCGACGAGAGCCCGGCCGTCACCGGTGATGGTGACCAGGGTGGCGCGCTCGTCGTCGGGGCTGGGGCCGCGGGTGATGAGGCCGGCCTTCTCCAGCAGCCCGGCCTGGTAGGTCAGGCCACTGCGGCTGTAGACGACGCCGTCGGCGAGCTCGGTCATGGTCAGCGGGCCGTCGTGATGGGCGAGGCGGGCCAGCACCTGGAACTGAACGTAGCTGATGCCGCCTTCGGCGCGTAGCTGCTGCTCGACCTGGTGCTGAAGCAGGCTGACAGCCTCCGTGAGCACGAAGTAGGCGCCCAGCTGGGCGGGATCGAGCGGCTGGACGTCCTCGGTTCCCGTACCGGCTTCCGGCTGGCTGTCGTTCATGCCCTCACGCTACATGTCGCGAATTCGAAGCAGTGTGACGATCGTCACACTCATGAGGGTGTCGCTTTGAATTCGAAGCAAGTTACCGTTCTTCCTGTGTTTCGACCTCGGTTCACAGCCTGTCCTCGCGGGACGGCCGGGGGGTAGGACCATCGGCATCCCCTGACTCGCGCGAAGTGGCTGTCGGTGCCGCTGACGGAACCGTACCGGGCCAACCGGTCCCGCGGCGATCACCGGGCCGCTCCGGCGGATGACGAACCGCCGCTCGAAGACGTCGGGACACCGCGTCGCGGATCGATGCGGGTGACGGCAACACTGAAAAGCCCTGCGAGATCCCGTCCGATCAAGTGATCGGACGGGATCTCGCCGTTTCCGGATTCTCCGTGCGCCGGATCCGGCCGGGCGCGGGAAAGCGGAGGCCCGGGGCGGTCTTCGCCGCCCCGGGCCTCCGATTCGGTCCGCCTTCCTCGGCTGACGGGCAGCCGGAGGCGTTCATCCGGGGTGATTCACCGCTTCGCGCCCGCCGGTTCGAGGATCTCCCGCGTGCGCACGACCCCTTCCGGCCATCGGGCGTCGAAGTCGTCGAGCAGCGGCTGGAGCGTCGGGGACCCGACCATCCGTACCAGGTCGTCGAGGTCGTCGAACTCGTACTCGGCGAAGTGGACCCCGGGACTGGTCACGCTCCAGCAGCGTCGCCCCGACCTGGCCCCGAGCGTTCTGATCACCAGTGGGAGGTGGTCGGTCTCGTACCAGTGGTCGAAGTCGTCACGCAGGTCGTCACGAACCTCGGCGCGTACCAGGAACACTCCCGGCTTCGCGGTGCCGATCTCAGACATTGCTCAGGTCCTCCTCCTCGTGGGACAGCCCACGACGCGTGAACAGGATCGTGAGGAACGCGATGATCGAGATGCCCGCGGCGAACAACGAGATCGGGATCGTGCTGTCGTAGCTGTCCATCAGCGCGACGGCGAGCGCCGGCGTGATGCCTCCACCGATGACGGCCGCGATGGTGTAGCCGAACGAGATGCCGGTGTAGCGGACCTGCGTTCCGAACAGTTCGGCGAGCCAGGTGCTCATCGGGCCGTAGAGCAACCCGAGGAAGATCAGGCCGACCGAGAAGCCGATGCCCGCGAACAGGGGGTTGCCGGTGGCGATGAGGGGGAACAGCGCGAACACCCAGACGGCGAAGCCGATGACGCCGATGAGCATCGGAGGCTTGCGGCCGACCTTGTCCGAGATGTGGCCGGAAATCATGATCGCGCTGAAGTAGAAGACGGACGCGATCAGGACCATCACCAGGCCGGCCGTCGCACTGAAGCCCACCTCGTTACGGGCGTACGACAGGGCGAAGATGATGGACAGGTAGTAGCCGGCGTGGATGCCGAGCGAGGCGCCGATGGAGGAGAGGACGCTGCGCGGGTAACGCTTGAACATCTCCATGAGGGGGATCTTGACGACCTCCGTGGTCTTCGACTGCTCGACGACCTCCTTGAACGCCTGCGACTCCTCCAGGGACAGGCGGATGTACAGGCCGACGATGACCATGATGGCGCTCAGCAGGAACGGGATACGCCAGCCCCACGAGTTGAAGGCGTCCTCCGGCATGAACGCCGAGGTCAGGGCGATCAGTCCCGCGGCGAGGATGTATCCGATCGGTGAGGCGCTGCCCATCCAGGCTCCGAAGAAGCCGCGACGCTTGGCCGCCCCTTCGTGCTCGACCACCATCAGCACCGCACCGCCGTACTCGCCGCCCAGCGCCAGACCCTGGATCAGGCGGAGCGTGACAAGGAGGATCGGGGCCGCGATCCCGATCGAGGCGTAGGTGGGGAGCAGGCCGATGGCGAACGTGCCGATACCCATCATGAGCAGCGCGAGGACCAGCATCTTCTTGCGGCCGTACTTGTCGCCGAAGTGGCCGAACACGATGCCGCCGAAGGGCCGCGCGACGAACGCGACGCCGAACGTCGCCAGGGAGAGCAGCGTGCTGGTGAGCGGGTTGTCCGAGGGGAAGAAGAGCGGCCCGAGAACCAGCGCGGCCATGGCGCCGAAAAGATTGAAGTCGAACCACTCGATCACGGTGCCGACCATGGAGGCGGTGGTGACTTTGCGGATGGAGTTCTTGCTGGCTTGGGGGGCGCCCTTGTTGGTGGCGGCGACAGCGTCTTGTGTCATACCGGATTCCTAATGTTCGACATTCGACCTGATGGACGGACGATACCGGTGGGCCGTGATGAAGGCAACAGTCTTATTTGTCGTGCTCACCGGCTCGCTTCGGCTGTGGTGAGGGGGCCGGCCGGGTTTTCCGGCGGTGAATCGCGGTCTCCTGCCCCCTGTGTGAGGGGGTGGCCGCACTGTGCGGGGGTGTGCGGTGGCGCCTCGCCCTGCCCGGTCGTCGATCCGGGGGTGCTCTGGGTGTCCGGTCGGAGGCTCTGCGTGAAAGCCCCAGGTCATGGGACTTTATCGCACGGTTTCCGGTTGATGTTCGTTACGAGATGTGATGGATTCGTAACGTTCGATCATGAAGTGATGGTGCTGTCGCGTTATCGCCGAGTCTCCGTGGAGCGCAGGCGATCCGCGAAGAGCGCGGGCTGGGGGGCCGAATGGCCGCCGTACTGATCCGCGTGACGCTGCACATGCATCAGCGGGGCGGACAGGAACCCCCCGTCGACCACCAGTTCCTGGCCGTTGACGAACGCGGCGGCGTCGCTCGCCAGGTAGGCGACCACGCTCGCGATGTCGGACGCGCCGCCGATGCGGCGCACCGGGGTGAGCTGGGTGCGCAACGCGAGCAGATCGGGGTCGGCGTAGTGGGCCGCCGACATCTCCGTGCGCACGAACCCGGGGCTCACCGCGTTCGCCCGCACTCCCAGCGGGCCCCACTCCACGGCGGTGTGTCGCGTCAGTGCGACCAGGCCCGCCTTGGAGACGCCGTAGGTGGGGGAGGTGTTCGGCGAGTGCGCGCCCACCGAGGCGATGTTCACGACGGCGCCGCGGCCATTGTCGATCATGAGGCGGCCCAGCTCGCGAGTACAGAGCATCGCGGCCGTCAGATTCACCGCGATCGTCTCGTTCCACGCCGCCGTGGAGAGCGACGCCAACGGCCCGGGAGCGCCCAGGATGCCGGCGTTGTTCACCAGCACGTGACAGGTCCCGAACCTGTGGGCCGTCGCCTCCGCGAGACCGACGACGTCCTGCTCGTCGGTCAGATCCCCGGCGTGGGCCATGACGCGGTCGGGCAGGCCGAGCCGCAGGGCGACCTCTTCCAGGCGGTCGGCGTCCCGATCCGTGAGCACCACACTCGCGCCGGCTTCGAGGAACTCGCCCGCGATCGAGCGCCCCAGACCTCCCGCCGCACCGGTCACGACCACTACCTGCCCCTCGAAACCCATCGCGTACTCCCTGTATCGGCTATTTAAGGACTAGCCGATTATTGTCGGACAGTTCGGAATGCGGCAAGGGGGGAGAAATCGACGCGTTTTCGGCCGCGCGGGCTGGAGTCGGGGTGTGCCGAATCGCCGCACGGGACCAGGGATCGGAGGCGGCGGGTCGGAGATGCTCCGGGCGGGCCGGAGTCAGGGGTGCCCGGTCAAGGAGACGCCCCGTGCGGGCCCGGAGTCAGGGTCGCACGGGGGTGAGAGGCGCTCGTACGGGCCGGAGCCGGAGGCGCCGGGTCAGCCGTGCTCCGCCGCGGCCACGCGGTGAGCCTGCAGGTAGCGAAGGTGCGTCACCATGGCGTTCTGGGCCGCGTCCTCGTCGCCCGCCTCGATCGCCTTCACGATCTGCAGGTGCTGGAGCACGGTCTCGGCGCCGACCTGCTCGGAGAGGTCGAGGAACCGTACGGGCATCGTCTGCTCGTGCAGGGCCTGGACGAAGGAGCCCAGCACCCGGTTGCCGGACGCGCGGGCGACCGCGGAATGGAAGTCGACGTCGAGCTGGGGTACGGACGGGTCCGTCACGCGGACCGACTTCTGGCGCTCGATGATCCTGTGCATCTGGGCGAGGTCTTCCGCGCTGCGGTGGCCGGCGGCGAGCCGGACCGCGGGGACCTCAAGGTATTCGCGCACCGACTGCACCTCGTCGGCCCCGATGCTGCCGAGGCTGAGCAGGTTCTTCATGGACTCCGAGAGCATCTCGCTGAGTGCCTCGTGGTCCACGGCCCGGACGAAGCTGCCGCCTCCCGCCCCGGGGACCTTCTCGATGAAGTTCTGCGTCGACAGCGAGCGCAGCGCCTCGCGCACCGTCGTCCTGCTCACCTCGAACTGACGTGCGAGCTCGGTCTCGGAGGGGAGACGCTCGCCGCGCTTGAGCTCGCCGTCGAGGATCGCCCGACGGATGCGGTCCTCCACCTGCTGGCGCGGGCGCACGACCGCCTGCCCGAGAGCACGGGGCTCACCAAAGGTCTCCAATGTGGGCCTCTCGTTTCCGGGGGGTTGACAAGTGTCCTACATCAGTCAACCGCCGAAGCAGAAGTCTACTGGCTTCCCAGGGCGGCAGTATGTCGTAGCTCCTAACGGATACTACTTGCCTATGTGGTGAATGTTCGACATTATGCTTACTCGGCACCGCTTCGCGGACGTGGTCGACTCGTTCCTGAGAGAGGGCGGTAAAGACGCCCCCGCGCGATGAGGAGCAACAGCATGTCGGGTTTCCCGGATCTGGCCGGACGAAGAGCCGTCGTCACGGGCGCCAGCAGGGGGATAGGCCGGGCGATCGCGCGAGCGCTGGCCGCGGCCGGCGCGACGGTCGCGATCGGCGGCCGGGACTCCGCGGCACTGAGCGTGGTGGCCGACGAGATCGCCGCCGAGGGGGGCAACGCCCACCCACACGTCGTCGACGTCTCCGATCACGACTCCATTGAGCGCTTCGTCACGGAGGCGGTGGACGGCCTCGGCGGACTGGATCTCCTGGTCAACTGCGCGGGGGTGCTCGCCTCGGGTTCTCTCCTGGACGCCGGTGACGAGCCGTGGGACGCGGTGTGGAAAACGAACGTCCTCGGCACGGTGCGGGTGACACGCGCCGCGGGGGTCCTCCTCACCGCCCAGGGCTCCGGCAGGGTCGTGAACGTCGCCTCGAACTACGCTTTCAAAGGGGTGAGCGGGCACGCCGCCTACTGCGCGTCGAAGGCGGCCGTCGTCTCGTTCACCCGTAGCATGGCGGTCGAGTGGGCGCGCCACGGAGTCCAGGTCAACGCCATCGCCCCCGGGTTCATCGCGACAGACCTCAACGCGAGCATCCGCGCCGACCCCGAACAGAGCGCCCGTGTGACGAGGGCCGTGCCCGCGCGCCGGTTCGGGACGGTCGACGACGTCGTCGCCGCGATGGGACCACTGTGCGACCCCCACAGCACGTTTCTCACCGGAGCCGTGCTGACCGTCGATGGAGGAGAGACCGCGCGCTGAGCGGTCGAGCAACACCAACCAATGAGGAGCGCATCGTGAGTTCGCAGAACACACCCGCCGCGGGCGAGCACCCGGGCATCCGCCCGGACAGCAGGCTGACCCGGGATCTCGCGACCACCTACGAGACCGGCGGCCAGTGGACCTCACAGACGCTGACCTCCCTGCTCGCCGACGCGGCCGTCGCACACCCCGAGCTGACCGCGGCGGTCGACTCCGCCGGGCCGGGGGGAAGCCGCCGCGCGATGACCTACGCCGAGCTCGACGCGTACGTCACCGATCTCGCCGTGGGCCTGCGGGCCCGGGGAGTCACCGAGGGTGACTCCGTCGTGGTCATGCTGCCGAACTGCATCGAGTTCGCCGCGCTCATCTTCGCCATCAACCGCGCCGGCGCCGTCTACACCGGTATCCCGGTCGCCTACGGCACCAAGGAGGTCCGCCACATCCTCGCCTCGACCGGCGCGAAGGTGGTGGTGACGCAGGAACGGGTCGCGAGCGCCACCCCGCTGGAGGTCGTGCGAGCCTCGTACGGAGAGGCGGCGCCGCTGGTCGTCGTGCGCGGAGACTCGGGCAGGGGCGAGGGCGAGATCGCGCTCGGGGATCTGGCCGTCCCGGCCGCCGACGGCGCGCGACTCCCGGACGTGGACCCCCGCGGCCTGTGCCACATCGGTTTCACCTCCGGTACGACGGGCGCCCCCAAGGGGGTGATGAACACCAACCAGACTTTGATCGCGGTGCTTCGGAACTGGCTGGCCTACTTCGGTGCGGAGAACCTCGGCGCCCCGATGGTGAACGCCGTGGTCTCACCCGTCGGCCACCACAGCGGCTTCCTGTGGGGAGTCCTGATGACCGCCTACCTCAGGGGGACGGCCGTCTACCTGGAGAAGTGGAGCCCGGCGACGGCCGCGACCTTCCTGCGCGAGGAAGGGGCCACGGTGTTCTTCGGTGCCCCGACGTTCCTCCAGGACCTGCTCACCACCGACCTCGTCGGTGACCCGCGCTGCGCGCTGCGCGCCGTCATCACGACGGGATCGCCGGTCCCGCGTGCGCTTCCCGGTGCCGGGCGCAGTGCCTTCGGCTGCTGGGTGGGCTCCGCGTGGGGAATGACCGAGATCGGGATCGGGATCTCCTGTCGGCCGGGTATGTCCGACCCTGAGCTCGCGAGCGACGGCCGGGCGGTGCCCGGCGTCGAAGTCCGCATCGTCGGGACGGACGGCGAGCCCGTGGCCGCCGACACGCCGGGACGGATGCAGGTTCGCAGCGCGGGACTCTTCCTGGGTTACCAGGGCCTGCCCGACAGGACCCGCGAGGAGATCGACGCGGAGGGCTGGTTCGACACCGGCGACACCGCCCGCATCGACGAGAACCAGCTGGTCTACCTCGAAGGGCGCAGCAAGGACATCGTCATCCGCGGTGGGGAGAACATCCCGGTGGTCGCGGTGGAAAGCGTGCTCTACACCCACCCCGACGTCGTCGACGTGGCCGTCGTCGGTGTCCCCGACGAGCGTCTCGGCGAGCGGGCCTGCGCCGTGGTGCACTCCCGCACCGATGATCTGACCCTGGACGAGCTCAACCGGCACCTGCTCGACAGCGGCGTGTCCAGGCACTTCCTGCCGGAGCGCCTGGTGCTGGTGCCGAGTCTGCCCAAGACGCCCAGCGGGAAGATCCGCAAGGTCGAGCTCCGTCAGCGGCTGGCACTGGTGGAGACGGCGCCCCAATGACGGTGACCTGGGACCCCGCTCCGGTGCTCGCCCGACTCGCCGCGCTGCGTGAGCGCCAGGAGTCGTGGCGGACCCGCGAGATCATCGAGCCCGCCGACGCGCTCGGCCACGCCCGCCTCTGCGACGTTCCGGCCGGCCGATCGGTTTTCGGTGACCGCGAGAAGGAAGGGGTGACCGGCGGCACCCCGCCGGACGGCCCCGACGTCGGCGACCACGGCGGGGAGGACCGCGCCGGTGCCGGTGACCACGGCGGGGAGGATCCCGCCGATGTCGGTGACCATGGCAGGGGGGACCGCGCCGACGCCGGTGGCCACGGCGGGGAAGACCTCACCGGCACTCGGGAGGTGCCGCCCGGCCTGGCCGTCGCTCTCACGATGCGCGCCGTACTCGGCGTACTGCACGATCACCGCCTCGACCTGCCGTTCGACCACAACGTCCACGCGGCGCAGTCCCTGACGTGGCACGCGCCCATCGCGGTGGGCGCCTCGATCGAGACCCGAGCCTGGATCGGCCGTATCAAGGAAGGCGCGCGCGCCGTCTTCTTCGATGTGGAGACCGAGTCCTTCACCGAAGACGGCCGGATGTGCCTGCGCGGCACCAGCACCCAGGCTCTGCGTCATGGGTGAGCTTCCCGTGCCCGTGGTTGAGGTCCCCGTGCCCGCTCCTCTCGTGTGGGAGCCGGCCGCCGACGTGCCTCGCGACTACGCGCGGGTCTCTCGGGACCACAGTGCCGTGCACCTCGACGAGGCGGTGGCGAGCCGCGTCGGCCTGCCCGGTGTGATCCTGCACGGCATGTACGTCTACGGATACGTGGCCACCTACCTCGGGCGTCACGCGGACGGCCACGGAGGCCGTCTCGCCTCGTTCGAGTGCCGGTTCCAGGCGCCGATGCTGCCGGGAGTGCCCATCCGGGTGCGGTTCGAGCGTGGTGACACCCGGGAGTCCGTACGCGTCGAGGCCCGCCAGTCGGACCGTCCGGTCCTGTCCGGGGTCGCCGTCCTGACGCCGGCCCTGCCGTCGGCCGGATCTTCCGACGCCTCCTGAGCTCTATGAGGACAAACCAGACGGTGTTGACCAATCGATAAATGTCCAACATTATTAGTAGGTGATTTCATTGGACACCAGCAGTGGGCCTGTGGACGAGCCGTCGGGGCCTCTCGACGGCGTGCGCGTGGTCGACATGACCACCTCCTATGCCGGCCCCACCGCCGCGATGTACCTCGCCGACCTCGGCGCGACAGTGATCAAGGTTGAGCGCCCCGGCAGCGGGGACGACGCCCGGTCCTGGGGCCCGCCGTTCGTCGACGGGGTCTCGGCGTGGTTCGCCTCCGCCAATCGCAACAAGCGGTCGGTCGTCCTCAACCTCAGCGCACCCGAGGGGCGCGAGGTGCTCCTGCGGCTGCTCGACACCGCGGACGTCTTCCTGCAGAACATGAACCCCGCGAAGCTCAGCCGCATCGGGATCGACGGTGAGACCCTCCGGCGCCGCAACCCCCGGTTGGTGTACTGCGCCATGTCCGGGTTCGGCCTCACCGGCCCCGACAGCGACCTGCCCGGATACGATCTCGTCGCCCAGGCGCGGTCCGGGCTGATGTCGGTCACCGGGGAGAAGGGCGGGGCACCCCAGCGCGTCTCGACCGCGCTCTCCGACGTGGCGACGGGGATGGCCGCGGCGATCGCCGTCAACGCGGCACTGGTCCGTCAGTGCCGTACCGGACAGGGCGACGCCATCGACGTGTCCCTGCTCGACACCGACCTCGCCCTGATGGCGCCGCGGGTCGCCGCGTTCCTCGCCGGCGAGCCGGAACCGGCGCCCAGCGGCGGCACCGATTCGGTCCTCGCCATGTACCAGCCCTTCGAGGCCGCCGATCGGACCATCGTGATCGCGATCGGCAACGACTCCATGTGGCAGCGGTTCTGCGGCGCCATCGAGCTTCCCGAGCTGGGTGCCGATCCAGGGCTGTCGGACAACGCGAGCCGCCGTGCCGACCGCTCACGGATCACCGAACTGGTCGCGCGGCGACTCGCCACGCGGCCCGCGGCGGAGTGGCTCCGGCTGCTCGCCGACGTCGAGGTGCCGGCCGCGCTGGTGCAGACCCTCTCCGAGGTCACGAAGGACCCCCAGGTCGTGGCGCGCGGCGCGATCCTTCCCGTCCCGGGGGGCCACGACGACCTCGTCAGCGTTCGCAGCCCGTTCCGCCTCGCCTCGCAGGAGAAACCACGCAACGAGCGGTTCCCCGCGCTGGGGGCGGACACCCGGACGACCCTGCTGGATCTGGGATACACACAGGAGCAGATCGACGAACTCGCGGCGGCCCGCGTCGTCGGTCTGGAGGCAGCGGAGATCGCGTCATGACCCCGTCCGAGAGCGTCCTCGTCGAGCGGACCGGCCCGGTCACGATCGTGACCGTCAACCGGCCGGAGGCGTACAACGCGCTCAACGCCGAGGTCCTGTCCCGGCTGCGCGCCGCGGTCCTCGACGCCGACGCCGACCCCGCGGTCCGCGCCGTCGTCGTCACGGGAAGCGGTGAGAAGGCGTTCTGCGCCGGCGCCGACCTCAAGGAACTCGCCGGGATGGGCGCGGACCGCGCCCACGAGACGCTCCGCACCGGACAGCGGATCCTGCGGGACATCGAGCGGGCGACCGTACCCGTGATCGCGGCGGTCAACGGCGTCGCGCTCGGCGGCGGCTTCGAGCTCGTGCTCGCCTCGACGTTCCCGGTCCTGTCGACCGGGGCCTCCCTCGGGCTGCCCGAGTCCGGGCTCGGGCTGATGCCCGGGTACGGCGGCACGCAGCGGCTGCCCCGCGCGATCGGCGCCCCCGCGGCCGCGCATCTCATGCTCACCGGAGCGCGGCTGGACGCGCAACGCGCCTACCAGCTGGGACTCACCCCGATCCCTCCCGTCGCCCCCGCCGACCTCATGTCCACCGCGTCGGCACTCGCGGAGAAGATCGCCGCCCAGGGGCCGATCGCGGTCCGCTCCATCCTCACCGCCCTCGAATGCGGCCGGGACGCCGGGCTCGACGCCGGACTCCAGATGGAGACCGGCCTGGCGGCACTCGCCGTCGCCGGCGCCGAGTCCGACGAGGGGATCACCGCCTTCCTGGAGCGGCGGCCGCCCCGGTTCACCGACCCCGCGTCCAGCCCCGGGGAGTCCGCGTGAACACGGAACGACTGGCACGACTCGACCTCGACACCGACCCGAAGGCGTACCTGGCCCTTCACGAGCGGCTCGACGAACCCGTCGCCGACGCGGCACTGAGCGACAGGGAACTGGAGGTGCGCGCCCTCACCCGGGATGTCGTCTCCCGCGAGGTGGCGCCGCGAGCCCACGACCTCGACCGCACCCACGCCTTCGCGCACGACAGCGTCCAGGCGCTCGCCCGGGCGGGCCTGATGGGTCTGATCTTCCCGGAGAGCCTGGGCGGAACCGGAGACACCAACGTCGCCTACGCCGTCGCGATGGAGGAGATCACCGCGGGCTGCGCCGCCACGTCCCTGGTGTTCATGACGCAGACCCACGCGGCGTACCCCATCATGATCGCCGGAAGCGACGACCTGGCACGGCGCCACGTTCCCGGCCTGCTCGACGGATCGGTGTACGGGGCGCTCGGCATCACCGAGCCGAACGCCGGCAGCGACGTGTCCGGCCTGCGCACCACCGCCCGGCCCGTCTCCGGCGGCTACCTGCTCAACGGTTCCAAGACCTTCATCACCACCGGTGACAGGGCCGGTGTGATCGTCTGCTTCGCGACCACCGACAAGACCCTCGGCCGCGACGGCGTCAGCGCCTTCGTCGTCGACGGCGGCTGGGACGGCGTCCGCCCCGGCCGGCCGTTCGACAAGATGGGGATGCACGGCTCAAGCACCGCCGAACTCTTCTTCGACGACGTGCGCGTCCCGGCCGACCACCGCCTGGGCGCGGAAGGCGAAGGCTGGCGCGTGGTCATGAACTCGGTCGTGAAGTCACGGATCAGCGCGGCGGCGCAGGGCGTCGGGCTGGCCAGAGCCGCCTACGCGCGCACACTCGCCGTCCTGACCAGGACACACGGGACGCGCCTGCCGGACGAGCACGTCTTCGCACTCGCCGACCTGCGCGGACGCATCCTGCAGGGCAGGCTGCTCCTGCACGCGGTGGCCCGCCGGGCGGACGCCGCCGACGACATCTCGACCGGGCAGATCGGGATGATGAAGCAGGCGTGCACCGACCTGGGCTTCGCCGCGGCGGTCGAGGCCACCCGGATCCTGGGGCCCTACGGCGACCTCGCGGTCCTGGGCGTCGAACGCTGCCTGCGCGACGCCAAGGTGACCCAGATCTACGACGGCACGAACGAGATCCAGCGAATTCTGATCGGCCGCGAGATCACCCGTTCGATGAAGGGAGCGACATGAGCGACCTGCAGGGCAAGGTCGCGATCGTCACGGGAGCCGGTCGCGGGCTCGGCCGCTCGATGGCGGCGGCGCTCGTCGACGCCGGAGCCTCGGTGACGGTCGCGGCACGCACCGCCGCCGAGCTCGACACGTTCGTCGAGGAGGCCGGGAACGCCGGAGGCCGGGCGCTCGCCTGCCCGACCGACATCACCGACGAGGCGGCGGTGGAACGCATGGTCGCGGCGACCGTGGAGACCTTCGGGCGCGTCGACGTGCTCGTCAACAACTCCGGGATCGTCGCCTCCACGCCGTTGCTCGACCAGCCGGCCGCCGAGTGGGACCGCGTCGTCGCGACCAACCTGCGCGGCACCTTCCTCGCCACCCGGGCGGCCGGCCGGCACATGGTGGCCCAGGGAGCGGGCAAGGTCATCAACATCGCCTCCAACTTCGCGCTCCAGGGCGTCGCCGACCACGCCGCCTACTCGGCCTCCAAGGCGGCCGTGATCGGGTTCACCCGCTCGATGGCGATCGAGTGGGCGCGCTCGGGAGTGCAGGTCAACGCGATCGCGCCGGGATACTTCGCCACCCCGCTCAACGCCGGGATGCGCGAGGACGCCGACGTCCTGGCGAAGGTCGTACGAACCATCCCGGCACGTCGCATCGGCGAGCCCGACGAGCTCAGGCCGTGGCTGCTGCTGCTCGCCGGTAGCGCCTCGGACTTCATGACCGGAGAGGTCATCGTCGTCGACGGCGGCCAGAGCGTCCGATGACCGGCCCCAGCCCGGGCCCCGGTTCCAGCCCCGGCCTGGGCCACGGCCCCAGCCCGGGCCGCAGCCACAACCCCGGCCACAGCGAGGAGGAGACCCCGTGAGGAACGAGAGCAAGACCGTCGCCGTGCTCGGCGCCGGCACCATGGGCTCCGGCATAGCCATCGTGATGGCGCGAGCCGGGCACCGGACCATCCTCTTCGACGTCGACGAGAACAACCTCAAACGCGGCATCGAGACCGTGCACGGCTTCTTCGACAAGGGCGTCCGGCTCGGCAAGATGGACGAGGGAGCGGCGCGGAGGGCGAAGGACGCCCTCGTGGGCAGCACCGACCTCACCGACCTGGCGCCCTGCGACGTGGTGGTCGAGGCGGTCTTCGAAGACCTGCGGGTGAAGAAGGAGATGTTCGGCCGCCTCGACGAGATCGTGTCGGACTCGACGCTGTTCCACACCAACACCTCGACGCTCTCGGTCACCGGCATCGCGTCCGGGTCGCGCCGGCCGGAACGGGTCGTCGGCACCCACTACTGCAACCCCGCGCCGCTGATGAAACTCGTCGAGGTGGCCGACGGACGGCACACCGCCGGCTGGGCGCACAGGGCGACCGAGGAGTTCCTCGGCTCCCTCGGCAAGGTGAGCGTCGTCACCAAGGACAGCCCCGGGTTCATCGTGAACAGGTTCCTCATCCCGTGGGAGAACTCGTGCATCCGGGCGCTCGAGGCGGGCGTGGCCACCAAGGAGGACATCGACGCCGCGGTGCTCGGCGCCGTCGGCCACCCGATGGGGCCCTTCCGGCTGCTCGACATCGTCGGCCTCGACATCCACCAGCAGGTCGCGACGCGGCTGTACGAGCAACTGCGCGACCCGCGTTTCTTCCCGCCGCCGATGGTCGAACGGATGGTCGCGGCCGGCGACCTCGGTCGCAAGACCGGTCGCGGCTTCTACGAGTACGACGACACCCGGCTCTTCGGATCCTGAAGGAGGCAGACGATGAACCAGTTCCACAGAATCGGAGTGGTCGGCCTGGGAACCATGGGCGGCGGCATCGCCCAGGTGTTCGCCATGTCCGGCCGCGACGTCGTCGCCGTGGAGGCCGACCGGACACGGGCCGAGGCGGGCGTCGCCGCGATCGACGCCTTCCTCGACGGTGGCGTGGCCCGCGGCAAGGTGAGCGGCGAGGAGAAACGGGCCGCACTCGCCCGCATCACCACCGTCACGTCGCCGGGCGACCTGGCCGGCGTGGACCTCGTCGTCGAGTCGGTGACCGAGAACCTCGAGGTCAAGCGCGAGGTCCTCGCCGCCGCCGCTCTCGCCGTCGGTGACGAGACCCCGATCGTGACCAACACCTCGGCGCTGTCGGTGACCGAGCTCGCGGCCCTGCTGCCCAACCCCGCGCGGGTCGCCGGGCTGCACTTCTTCAACCCGGCGCCGGTGATGCGCACCGTCGAGGTGGTCCGCGCCCTGCAGACGGACCAGGGCCTCGTCGACCGGCTCGTCGCGCTCGTGAACAGCCTGGACGGCAAGCAGCCCGTCGTCGTGAAGGACCGCCCAGGCTTTCTGGTCAACGCGCTGCTCCTTCCTTACCTCAACGACGTCATCCAGGAGTACGACGAGGGGCTCGCCACCGCCGAGGACATCGACCTGGCGCTCAAGTTGGGGCTGGGCTACAGGTCGGGCCCACTGGAGATGCTCGACATGATCGGCCTCGACGTGCACCTGCACGCCACGGAGAACGCGTACGCCGCCACCTCCGACGACCGCTACGCGCCGCCCCCGCTGCTGCGGCAGATGGTCGCCGCCGGCCGGCTCGGCACCAAGAACGGCAAGGGTTTCCGCGCCGGAGAGAAGAGGACCCGATGAAACCGTCGCACTACGAGGACATCCTCATCGACCTCGAAGGCCCGGTCGTCACGATCACGATCAACCGGCCGGAGGCGGGGAACAAGTTCCGCCACCGGACCTGCCTGGAGCTGTTCGACGCGCTCCAGCGCTTCCGCCTCGACCCCGCCCTGCGCGCCGCGGTCCTCACCGGGGCGGGAGAGAAGTTCTTCTGCATCGGAGGCGAACACGACCCGGTCACCTCCCTGGACCAGTCGCAGGTCCTGCCGATCGTCGACGTCTACCAGGCGCTCGACACCATCCCCAAGCCCGTGGTCGCCGCCGTGAACGGGTTCGCCGTCGGCGGAGGCAACGTGCTCCACACGGTGTGCGACCTCACGATCGCCTCGGAGAACGCGGTCTTCCGGCAGGTCGGGCCCATGGTGGGCAGCTTCGACGCCGGTTACGGATCCTGGTATCTGGAGGACACCATCGGCCGCAAGCGGGCCAAGGAGATGTGGTACCTCAACCAGAAGTACTCCGCCGAGGAAGCGCTGGCGATGGGGCTGGTCAACGAGGTGGTGCCCGCCGACCGGCTGCGCGAGCGGGTCGCCGAGGTGACCCGCGCACTCACCTCCCGCGGTCCGATGGCGATCGCCGGTATGAAGGCCGCGTTCTCGGCTCGCCACAACGGCGTTTCCGGCCAGGCGCGGATGGCCCACGACCAGCAGCTCTCCTTCTACCTGCAGACCCGTGAGGCCCACGAGCTGAGCGACTCGTTCGGCGAGCGTCGCGCGCCCGACCCGGAAAGCTTCTGGTCGTGACGTCGTCTTCGCACCTCACGGCGGGGATCTCCATGCGGAAAGGACCACGATGAGCCGGTTCGGCCCCGCCCTCGACGAGGAGCAGCGCGACCTGGTGGCGATGCTGGACGCCTTCGTCGCCGATCACGACGTGGTGTTGTCCGACGACGCTGACGTCGTCGGCGGGCTCGCGACCGAGCTCGCCGAACTGGGCGTCTGGACCATCGGTACCGACGAGCGGTACGGCGGCGGCGGAGCCGGCCGCCTCACCACCGCCGTGGCGATGGAGCGGCTGGGACGTGCCTGGCCGGCCCTCGGCTGGGCGGCCACCCAGGCGCACGCGGCGGTCGACGTCCTCGGCGGCGACGACCGGTTCGCCGACGTGGTCGCCGCCGTGCACACGGCCGCCGTGGCGATCGCCGTCGTGGACGCGACGTCGCCGCAGGTGCGGCTGGACTGGTCGGCGGATGCGCTCAGCGGTTCCGTGGACCGGATCGATCCGGCCGCCGAGGCCCCCTACCTGCTGCTGCTCGGCGACGACGACACCGCGGTGCTGGTCGGACCGGAGGCGATGACCACCCGGCCGCTGGAGCGGACCGGGCTGGGCGGCGCCCTGACACGATCGGTGCGGCTCAAGGACACCGTTCCCGCGGGCGCGGTTCACCGGATGGGAAACGTCGACGTCGGCGCGGCGCGGACCCGACTGCGCCAGGGGGCCGCGGCGGTCGCCGCGGGAATCGCCGGGGCCGCCGCCGACGCCGCGGCCGCCTACGCTGCGGAGCGCCACCAGTTCGGCGGACCCCTCACCGAGCTGCCGACCGTGCGGCAGTCGCTGCTCGACCAGGCGATGCGGACCTCGGTGGCGCTGGCGGTGGCGTTCGCCGCGGACGAGCGCGACGGGGACGGCGAGGGCGACCGGGGAGACAGCGGCGTCGGGGGCGTCAGGGGCGTCGGGGACGGCGGGGGCGTCGAGGGTTCGGTGCGGGCGCTCGCCGCCGTACGCCACGCCTGCGACGCCGCGATCGAGGTGGCCGCCGCGGCCCTGCAGTCCCACGGCGGCTACGGCTACCTGGCCGAGTACCCCGTCGAACGCCACCTGCGCGACGCGGTCTCGCTGCGCGCGGCGACGGACACCCAGACCGCCACCGCTCTCACCGCCCGTACCCTCGTCGGTCTGGGCCCGCTCCGTGAGGCCGAGGCGTCATGACACCCCCCGTACCGACCTCGCGTCCTCGGCTCCCCCTGCACGGAGTGAAGGTCCTGGACCTCTCCACCCTGCTGCCGGGCCCTCTCGCGACCCTGATGCTGGCCGACGCGGGCGCCGACGTCGTCAAACTCGAACGGCCGGGCCGCGGGGACGAGATGCGCACCTATGAGCCGCGCTTCGGCGAGGCGAGTGCGAACTACGCGGTACTCAACCGGGGGAAACGGGCGTACGCCGCGGACTTCAAGGACCCCGTCCAGCGGGACCGCGTGCTCGAACTCGCCGCCGAGGCCGATGTCGTGGTCGAGCAGTTCCGGCCGGGTGTCGCCGACCGGCTCGGCCTGGGGTACGAGCACGTGCGCGCGGTGAACCCCGACGTTGTCTACTGCTCCATCAGCGGGTACGGCCCGACGGGCCCACGGGCCACCCGCGCGGGCCACGACCTGAACTATCTCGCCGAGTCCGCCCTGCTCGGGGCGGCCGTCGACGGCACCGGATCCCCCGGTTTGCCGGTGACCGTGCTCGCCGACATCGCCGGCGGCACCTACCCCGCGGTCGTCAACATCCTGCTCGCCCTGCGACAGCGGGACGTCACCGGTGACCCGGTCCACCTGCAGATCTCGATCACCCACAACCTGCAGGTCCTCGCGTACGGCTACTTCGCCACCCACCAGGCGGGCGGGGGCTGGCCTCGCCCCGGCGCCGAACTCCTCACCGGCGGCAGCCCGCGCTACCAGGTGTACGAGACCGCGGACGGCCGTCACGTCGCCTGCGCGGCGTTGGAGCAGAAGTTCTGGGACCGGCTGGTCGAGCTGGTGGGGCTCGACCCGAGCTTCCACGACGACCGCGGCCAGGAGCGGGCCGTGATCGGCGCGCTGGCCGGACGGTTCGCCTCCGAGACCGCCGACCACTGGCGGTCCGTACTCGACGGTGAGGACGTGTGCACCGTCGTCGTCGCGACGTGGGACGAGGCGGTCGAGGCGAACCTCGTCGACGTCGACGCGCCCCAGCGGGTGTCCGCACCCGGAACGCGGGACTCGTTCGCGACCCTCCCCAGCCCCATCTCGCCGACGCTACGTCAGGGACCCGGCACCGTGCCCTACCCCGCACTCGCCGATCTGGGCGAAGAGTCGCCCTGGTCCTGACGCCCGACCAACCGAAGGAGACATCCATGCGCGCTGCACTCGTCAAGGAGTTCGGCCCCCCGACCAGCCTCGTCGTCGAAGACGTACCCGACCCGGTGCCGGGTCCGGGCGAGGTCGTGATCGAGGTCGGTGCCGTCAGCGTCAACTTCCCCGACATTCTCGTCGTCGAGGGCAAATACCAGAACCTGCCGGAACGGCCCTTCAGCCCCGGCAAGGAGGCGGCGGGACGCGTCAAGGCGGTCGGTGCGGGCGTCGAACGACTCCGGGTCGGCCAGCGTGTCCTCGCGCTGGTCGAGTTCGGTGGCTACGCCGAGCAGCTGCGCGTCCCCGAGGAACTGGTCATGGAGTTGCCCGACGCGATGTCCTACGAGTCGGCGGCCGCCTCCGGCCTCGTCTACTCCACGGCCTACTTCGGGCTGCTGCGCCGAGGCCGGATGAAGCCGGGGGAGACCGTTCTGGTCACCGGCGCGGGCGGAGGCGTCGGTTCCGCCGGCGTCCAGCTCGCCAAGGCGTACGGCGCGCGGGTGATCGCGCTGGCCCAGGACGACGCGAAGGCGGAGCTGGCCCGCCGGCAGGGCGCGGACGTCGTGCTCACCTCCACCCCGGAGACGTTGCGCGACGACCTGCTGGCGGCCACCGACGGCAGGGGCGTCGACGTGGTCCTCGAGATGCTCGGCGGTGACTTCCTCACCCAGATCATCCGGGCGACCGCCTGGGAGGGCCGCATCGTGATCGTCGGATTCGCCTCGGGTGGTCAGAACCCCATCAAGCCCGGACACGTCCTGGTGAAGAGCATCAGCATCGTGGGACTCCAGAGCAGCGACTACCGCGACCGGATGCCGGAGCTGATGCGCTCGACCATGGCCGAGGTGTTCCGGTTGTTCGTCGACGGGAAGGTCGACGCGGCGGTCGACACGACGTTCCCGCTCCAGAAGGCCGGCGACGCCCTGCAGTACGTCAAGGAGGGCCGGGTCAAGGGCAAGGTCGTGTTGACGACGGGCCTGGGCTGAGCAGGAAAGGACTCCACGGGTGACCACCTCGTTTCTCTACGCCGCCGTCCGTACGCCGTTCGGCCGTTTTGGCGGCGCCCTCGCCGAGGTGCGTCCCGACGACCTGGCCGCGGCCGCGCTCACGGGGGTGCTCGACACGGTGCCGGCGCTGGATCCCGCGCTGATCGACGATGTGATCTACGGCAACGCCAACGGCGCCGGTGAGGACAACCGCAACGTCGCGCGCATGGCGGTGTTGCTCGCCGGGCTGCCCACCTCGGTGCCCGGCTCGACGGTGAACCGGCTCTGCGGCTCGTCGCTGGACGCGGCGATGACGGCGTCCCGGATGATCGAGGCGGGTGACGCCGAGGTCGTCGTGGCCGGCGGTGCCGAGTCGATGACGCGGGCGCCGTGGGTGCTCCCCAAGCCCAGGCGCGGCTATCCCGCGGGTGACCTCAGCGCGGTCTCCACGACGCTGGGGTGGCGGCTGGTCAACGCGCGTATGCCGAAGGAGTGGACGGTCTCCCTGGGCGAGTGCAACGAGCAGCTGGCCGACAGGTACGGCATCACCCGCGAGCGGCAGGACGAGTTCGCGGCGCGCTCGCACCGGCTCGCCCACGCCGCCTGGGAGGACGGGTTCTACGACGATCTGGTCGTTCCGGTGGAGAACACCGGGCTGCACAGGGACGAAGGCATCAGACCCGGCTCGTCCCCCGAGACGCTGGCCGGGCTGAAGCCCTCGTTCAGGCCCGACGGGTCCATCACGGCGGGCAACGCGTCCCCGCTCAGCGACGGGGCGGCCGCCCTGGTCGTCGGGTCGGAGGAGGCCGGATCGCTCATCGGCTCCGACCCGGTGGCCCGCTTCGCGGGCCGGGGAGTGCACGCGCTGGATCCGCAGGACTTCGGATTCGCACCGGTCGAGGCGGCCGGGGTCGCCCTGGCGAGGGCGGGGATCGGCTGGTCCGACGTCGGCGCGGTCGAGCTCAACGAGGCCTTCGCCGCGCAGTCACTCGCCTGCGTCGACGCCTGGAAGATCGACCCCGACATCGTCAACACCAAGGGCGGCGCGATCGCGATCGGGCACCCGCTCGGGGCCTCGGGCGCGCGCGTCCTCGGCACGCTCGCCCGGCGCCTCGCCTCGGAAGGGGAGCGCTGGGGCGTCGCGGCCATCTGCATCGGCGTGGGACAGGCCCTCGCCGTCGTACTGGAAAACGTCACCGACACAGGGAAGTGGTCATGATGCGGTCCACCAGCGCTCCGTCGACGGTGGGGGTGTACGGAGGCGGGCGGATGGGCGCGGGCATCGCGCACGCGTTCCTGCTGGCAGGCGCCGACGTACGGATCGTCGAGACCTCGGACGACACCGTGCGGGCCGCCCGTGAGCGGGTGGAGGGCAGCGTGGCGAACGCCGAGCGGAGGGGGAAGCTCCCCGCGCCCGCGGCCGAACTCCTCTCACGGCTGGTCGTCACCACCGACCGCACCCCGCTGGGGGCGTGTGCCCTGGTGATCGAGGCGGTCCCCGAGGATCCCGACCTCAAGCGGCGGGTGCTGCGCGACGTGGAGGAGGTCGCGGCGGACGCCGTGCTCGCCACCAACACCTCCAGCCTGTCGATCGACGACCTGGCCAGGGAGCTGGCCCGGCCGGAGCGCTTCGTCGGCCTGCACTTCTTCAACCCCGTACCGGCCAGTGAGCTGGTGGAGGTCGTCGTCGGCACCAAGACCTCACGGGACCTCGTCGCGGACGCGCAGACCTGGGTGACCGCCCTCGGCAAGACCGCGATCACGGTGAGCGACTCGCCGGGCTTCGCGAGCAGCCGGCTGGGGGTGGCCCTCGCCCTGGAGGCGATGCGGATGCTGGAGGAGGGGGTCGCGTCGGCGGAAGACATCGACACGGCGATGACGCTCGGCTACAAGCACCCCCTGGGCCCCCTGAAGACGACCGACGTCGTCGGACTCGACGTCCGGCTCGCCATCGCCGAACACCTCGCCCGCGAACTGGGAGCGCGCTTCGAACCTCCCCGCATCCTGCGCGAACTGGTCGCCGCGGGACACCTCGGGCGCAAGACGGGCAAGGGCTTCTACGACTGGTGAGCCCGTCCCCGTGGGGGTGGCTTGGCGAGCCGGTGGGCGAAGTAGTCCGTCCCCGTACAGGGCCGGCCGGGCAAGCCGGTGGGCGATGTAGGTGGCACCGGTGAGTCCCGTTCCCGTACGAGGTCAGCCCATCCACATGCCGCCGTTGACGTCGATCACCGCCCCGGTGACCGAGGCGGCGGATGAGGAGCACAGCCACTCGACCGTGCCGGCGATCTCCTCGGGGCTGGTCACCCGGCCGAGGGGGATCTGGCGTCGCAGGGCGTCCATCTCCTTCTCGGACAGGCGGGTCAGCATCGGGGTCGCCACCGGGCCGGGGGCCACCGCGTTCACCCGGATCCCCCTCGCCGCCTGGTCCTTGGCCAGGTGGCGGGTGAGGCCGATCAGCCCGGCCTTCGCGGTGGCGTAGGCGGGGCCTGACAGGCGGTTGCCGCCGTGGCGGCCGTTGACCGAGCTGAACAGGACGACCGAGCCGCCCTCGCCCATCAGGGGGAGCGCCGCCTGGGTGACGACGAGGGCGGAGGTCAGGTTGTCGTCGAGCACCCGGCGCCACTGGGCCAGGTCGAGGTCCTCGATGCCGCCCTCGCCGACGGAGCCGGCGGCGTGGACGACGTTGTCCAGGATCGGGGTGTCACCGAGTGCCTCACGTACCGAGGAGGGGTCGCTCGCGTCGTGGCCGAGGGCTCTGTCGATGACGATCAGGTCGTGGCCGAGGGCGCGCAGGCGGTCGGCGCAGGCGCGGCCGATGCCACCCGCACCCCCCACCACCAGGGAAGTCTTCGCCATCCGGACATTTGTATCAGGGATGGGTGAGGCCGGACGACCCGGGGGCGGGCTATGCTCTGAGCTTGTGCGGGCGGAGGAGAGTACGGCGAACGGGACCCCTGCCGACGACGGGCAGACCAGCAGCGGTGTCGAGAGGGCACTGCAGGTGATCTTCGCGGTCGCGGCGGCGAAGGAGCCCGACATCGGCGTCTCCGAGCTGGCCAGGTCGCTCGGGCTGAGCAAGGCGGTGGTCCACCGGGTGGTCCGCACCCTCGTGGCGGCCGACTTCTTCTCCTTCGACGAGCGCACCCGGCGTTACCGCCTGGGGCCCGGCGCGGTGAGCGTGGGCCTGGCGGCGATGGCGCAGATGGAGGTGCCGAGGATCGCCCAGCCCTACCTCGAACGGCTGGTCGCCCACACCAAGGAGACCGCGACCCTCTCGGTGCGGTACGGCACCCAGCGCATGTATCTCACCCAGGTGCTCTCACCGCAGGAGATCCGCATGTCGGTGCAGCTCGGGCGGCTCTACCCGCTCCACGCCGGCGGGTCGTCGAAGGCGATCCTGGCCGCGATGGAGGCCGAGGAGATCCGCGGTTACCTGTCCTCGCAGCCGCTTGAGGCGCTGACCGGGATCACGATCCAGGACCCGGCCCGGCTCGCCGACGAGCTGGAGACCATCCGGCAGCGCGGTTACGCCGTGAGCCTCGGCGAGCGCCAGCAGGGGGCGGCGTCGGTCGCGGCGGCGGTCCACGAGGCGACCGGCCGGGTTTACGGCTCGATCTCGGTCTGCGGGCCGGTGAGCCGGCTCAGCGTCGGCAACATCGAGGAGTACGGCCGCCTCGTCCACGAGGCCGCCACCGAGGTCTCCCGCCAGCTCGGTTACCGTTCCTCCTGACTTCGCCGCCTTCCTGGCTCCATCTCCCTACCTCGCGACCTTCACTTCGCGATCTTCCTGGCTCCGCTGCCCTCCCGGCCTCACCGCCCCTGGCTCCGTTGTCTTCCCCGCTTCGCTGCCCTCCTTGGTCTCGCCGCCCTTGGCTCCGTTGCCTTCCCGGCTTCGCCGCCCGGTTTCCTGAGCGGAACGCGGTTGATCCTCAGGACCGGCCGACTGCGGGGCCGGCTCACCGTTCGGGCCGGCCGCCCCTGAGGGCCGACTGACCGAAATCCCTGACAGGCGCCCGCCGTCGACGCGGCGGCGCCTCTTTTACCTGCTGTTATCACTCTGTGTAGCGATCGATTGTGCACCGGTCACCCTCAGATATGGTGATAAAAGCGTCAAATCGCCCCTGCGTGTTACAAACTCGAAAAACAGTGATGGATCCCTTGACCTGCTTTTGGTGGCGCGCCTAGCATCACGGTATCCGGTACGGCGTTCCGCCCAGCGATACACCGGGAGCCTGGAGGGCAGCACATGTCGACCTCAGTCCGCACTTCGGAGGAGATGCGGCCCCGCGCGCCTCGACGTAAGTGGACCGATTCCTCGTTGATGCTGTGGATCACCACCCCTCTGCTGCTTCTGGTCTTCATCGGGGCGTGGAAGGCCTACACCGTGCTGTTCGGCGTCGGAGAGCTGATGCTTCCCCCGCCCGAGACGGTCGGCGCGGCCCTGGTCGAACTGATGCAGGGCTCGCTCATCTACGAGGCGATCAAGGTCACCCTCTACGAGACGCTGGTCGGGTTCGCCCTCGCCGCCGTCGTCGGGGTGGCCCTGGGCATCATCCTCGGCAAGGCCCGCAGACTGGAACGGGTCCTGTCGCCGTTCCTCATCGCCACCCAGGTCGTACCGAAGGTGGCCATCGTCCCGCTGTTCCTTCTGTGGTTCGGTTTCGGACCCACATCCAAGATCTTCATGGCGGCGATCATCGCGTTCTTCGTGATGATGCAGAACACGATCCTCGGGATCCGGTCGATCGAACCCGGTCACCGCGATCTCATGCGCGTCATCCAGGCACCCTGGTGGAAGCGTGTGATCTCCCTGGACATCCCGTCCTCGCTGCCCTACGTGCTCACCGGCGTGGAGCTGGGCATCGTCTTCGCCATCACCGGCGCCGTCGTCGGCGAGTACCTCGGTGGCGACGAGGGCCTGGGTGCCCTCGCGACGATGATGCTGGCCGGTCTCCGCACCGACATGCTCTTCGCGGTCGTGATCGTGATGACGGTGCTCGGTTTCCTCCTCTACGCCGTCACCGCGGCCATCCGGAGGTTCGCGATCCCCTGGCACGAGTCGTCCGGCCGTCCCACGTCTCTCTAGAACAGGAACACCTACATGGACCGCCGCAACTTCCTCCGCGGGGCCGGGCTGCTCGTCGCCACCGCCACCGGAAGCCAGTTCCTCATCGGGTGCTCGTCGGACGGCTCCGGCGGGGACACCGCCGCCAGCACCGGTCCTTCGGGCGAGCAGCTGCGCAACCTCGTCTACATGACCCCGTTCCAGCACATCATCGCCCACTCCGACGTGTACGTCGCCCAGGCCCAGGGGTTCTTCGCCGAGGAGGGCCTGCTGATCACGTCGATCGGCGGCACCGGCACGGCGAGCTCCGTCTCCCAGGTGGCGGGCAAGCAGGCCATGTTCGGCAAGGCCGCCTCCGTCATCACCTGCCCGCTCATCGCCGACCAGGACACCCCGATCGTCACGGTCGGCCAGAAGGACCAGGTCAGCCAGTACAGCGTCGCGTCCCTGCCGGACAAGCCGCTGACCAGCCCCGAGCAGTGGCAGGGCAAGACCATCGGCGTCATCTCCAAGGGCGGCACCACCGAGCTGCTGCTCGACGCGATGTCGGTCGCCGAGGGGCTTGACCCCACGAAGGTGAAGAAGGTCGTCACCGGCGCCGACGTCGGCTCGCTGGAGTTCCTCAACCGGGGCGAGGTGGACGGCTTCATCACCTTCATCGGTTCCGAGACGGCCTTCAGGCAGCGCAACATCGAGCTGAACTACCTGAACACCGACCTGTTCGCGCCGCTCCCCGGCGACTCCTACTTCGTCACCAGGGAGACCGCGCAGGCCGAGGGCGAGGCGATCACCAGCTTCCTGCGGGCCTGCCGCAAGGCGTGGAAGTTCATGGCGGACACCGCCAACACCGACAAGGTGCTGGAGGCCGTGGGCGTGCTCAACGAGATCGAGGTCTCCGACAAGGCACTGGCCGCCGCGAAGGTCGCCGCCGAGGTCAAGGTCAGCACCGCCAAGAACGGTGACTTCCTGTCGATGGACACCGCCGTCTGGGAGAGCGGGATCGAGCTGATGCGCAAGTCCGGAATGATCAAGGACACCAAGCGGCCGGTCACCGACTTCATCGACACCACGTTCATCGACTCCGTGTGAAAGGCCGCTCCTGATGCAGCGCACCACGACCACCGACCTCGTGGTGGTCGGCGCCGGCACCGCCGGGTTGCCGGCCGCGATCGAGGCCGCGGCGCACGGTCTGCGGGTCACGGTCGTCGAGAAGGGCGACCGGCCCGGCGGCACCCTGTGGCGGTCCTGGGCACAGCTCTCGGCGGGCGGCACCGCCCTGCAGCGTGCCAAGGGCATCCGTGACAGCCCCGACCTGCACTTCGACGACGTGATGCGGATCAGCAGGAACACCGCCGATCCGGAGCTGGTCCGGCTCGCGGTGGACCACGCGCCCGCGACGATCGAATGGCTGATGGCCTCGGGTTTCGACATGGACCCCGACGCCCCGGCGGTGCTGCACTTCCACGAGCCCTACCTGCTGCCGCGCACCTACTGGGGGCGCAACGCGGGGCGGTCGGTGCTGGAGGTGCTGCTCCCGGCGTTCGAGAAGGCGTGCGCGGGATCGGTCACGTTGGCGCTCGGCACCGAACTGGTGGCGTTCCGGACCGCGGAACGTGCCGTGGAGACCGGAAAGCCCGGGGAGCCCAGGGTGGCCGGGGTGACGGTCCGGGACCCCGATGGAACGTTCCGGGAGATCGACGCGACGAACGTGATCCTCACCAGCGGCGGCTACGCGGGCAACCCCGAGTTGTTCCCCCGGCTCACGTCGGGGGCGCCGCTCGCGGGCCCCGCCTCGCCGGGCGCCGAGGGTTCCGGCATCCTCGCCGCCGTCGACGCCGGTGGCCGGGTGCGCGGTCAGGACCGCTTCCTTCCCACGTACGGCGGGGTGCTGCGGTCGGGCAGCACCTGGGAGACGGTGGGGCTGGACGACTATCCGGCCCTCACCCCGCAGGCGCGGGCCCCGTGGGAGATCCACGTGAACACCCGCGGCGAGCGGTTCGTCGCCGAGGACGCCCCGAGCGTCGACGACCGGGAGAACGCCCTGCTCGCCCAGCCCGAGCTGAAGTTCTGGGTGGTGTACGACGCCGCGATCCGCCGATCGGCGCCGGCGCTGTTCCCCACCTGGGACGAGACGGAGCTCGACCGGGCCTTTGACGGCCACCCGTCGTTCGTCACCGCGCTCGACCTGACGACGCTGGCGCGGGCCGCCGGGATGGATCCCGGCGTCCTGGCCGACACCGTGGCCGCCTACAACACGGCCGTCGCCTCGGGCGACGACCCCTTCGGCCGGGCCCACCTGCCCGTGCCGATCGCAGAACCGCCGTACTACGCCGTACTGAACCACGGCACCACGCTGAAGAGCCCGGCGGGGCTCGCCGTCGACAGCCGGCTGCGTGTCATCGGACCCGACGGCCCGTTCGCGAACCTGTGGGCCGCGGGCGAGGTCATCGGCGGCAGCACCTTGTCCGGCAAGTCGTTCGTGAGCGGGATGAGCGTCACTCCCGCACTCGGGTTCGGCCGGATGCTCGGACGCCGGGCGGCCGGCGCCACCACCGATCCAGGGAGCATGTGATGTGGAACAGGCCTGACGTCGACTTCGTCCAGACCCAGGACGTGCCGTGGCAGCCCGTCCAGGACGGGGCGTTCGGCGCGGCGCAGGGCGGGCTCAAGCGGTTGCTGAGCCGCGACGCCGGCACGGGCGCGGAGACCGCGGTCCACCGGCTGACCGGCCGTCACCAGGGTGTGCTGTCCGCCGGGGTGGATCTGTTCGTGGTCGCGGGGGAGGGGTTGCTCGACGGAGAGCCGCTCCGCACCGGCGACTACGTCTACGCCCGGGCGGGCAGCGCGATCGACCTGGTCGCGTCGGTACGCGGCCTCACCGTCTACGCCGGATTCTGGGGCGAGCCCGGCTTCGCCGCCGGCGTCGGCTCCGGTGAACCGCTCCTGCGGATCACCCCCGAGAGGGAACCGTGGATCCCGGCCGGCTGGAGCGGCGAGGTGGAGCTCGAGGTCGGGGCGATGTCGAAGACGCTGCGCTCAGACGGCGAGGTCTACATCTACCTCGCCGCGATGATGCCGGGCTGGAAGTCGCCCATGGCCGAGGCCCACCCGGTCTACGAGGAGTCGTTCAAGATCTACGGCGACGTGCTGATGGGCCCGCTCGGCGTGATCCGCGAGGGCGGCTACTTCTTCCGCTCCCCGGGCGTCTTCCACGGCCCGCTCTACTCACGCGGCGGGACGATGTCGTTCATCCGCTCCGACGCGGCGCCGACCACCGAGTACCGCGTCCCCGAACCCGGCAACACCTGGGACGAGCTGTCGGAGCGTGCGTATGTCCGATGAACGGATGATCGACGGCGGGGCGGCGATCTCGATCAAGGGCGTCGGCAAGGAGTACACCACCGACGCCGGACCGGTCCGCGCCCTCGTCCCGACCGACCTGGAGATCAAGCCGCGCGAGTTCGTCGTGCTGCTCGGCCCCTCCGGCTGCGGGAAGACGACGCTCCTGCGGATGCTCGGCGGGCTCATCGCGCCGACCGAGGGCACGATCGTCATCGGCGACAAACTCCTGTACTCGGAGGGCGACAACACTCCTTCGCGGGAGGCGCTCGGCTCGCTCGGCTTCGTCTTCCAGCAGGCGACGCTGATGCCGTGGCGGAAGATCTGGAAGAACATCGCCCTGCCGCTGGAGGGCAAGGGCGTCGGCCGTAAGGAGCGCCGCAGCAGGGCCGAGGAACTCGCCGACATGATGGGCCTGGCGGACTTCCTCGAACACTTCCCGCGCGCGCTCTCCGGTGGCATGCAGCAGCGGGTCGCCATCGCGCGGGCGCTGATCCACCGGCCGTCGATCCTGCTCATGGACGAGCCCTTCGGCGCCCTCGACGCGATGACGCGCGACCGGATGAACTCCATGCTCCAGCAGCTGTGGATGGACACGGGGAAGACGACCGTGCTGGTCACCCACTCGATCTCCGAGGCGGTCTTCCTCGCCGACCGGGTGGTGCTGCTCTCGCAGCGGCCCGGACGCATCCAGGACGTCGTCGAGATCGACTTCCCCCGCCCGAGGTCGCTCGACATCGTCAAGACACCGCAGTTCGGGGAGATCGTCCAGCACCTGCGCTCCCAGCTCGGTGAGATCTGATGGGCGGGCCGACGAGCGGGCCGACCGACGGGCCGACGAACGGGACGACGGACGAATCGACCGGCGGGGCGACGCGCGGGGCGACCCGCGCGCTGGCCCGCTTCGTCGCGGAGCTGACCTTCGACGACCTGCCGGAGCCGGTCGTCGCCAAGGCCCGCCACCTGCTGCTCGACTTCTTCGGGGCGGCACTGGCGGGCGGCCGGGTCCCGGAGGCGGCCACCATCACCGAACTGGTCCGCGCCAGGGGCGGCACCCCTGAGGCGACCGTGCTCGGTGCCGGTTTCTCCACCACCCTGGCGGACGCCGCCTACGCGAACGGATGCGCGGCCGACGTACTGGAACACCAGGACGGATACCGGTTCGGCGGATTCCATCCCTCCCACGCCCTTCCCGCGCTGCTCGCGGTGGCCGAGTCCCGCGACGCCGACCTGCGCGCGCTGCTGACGGCGGTGGTGGCAGCGTACGAGGTGGCGAACCGGATCGGCCGGGTCATGCACCCCGGCGCGACCGTCGCCGGATGGTTCCCGGTGGCCGCCGGGTACGGCGCCGCCGCCGGATGCGCGAAGCTGCTCGGCCTCGACGAGGACGGGATCGCGTCGGCCGTCGGCGCCGCCGGGTTCTTCGTGCCCGCCGTCATGATCGAGGAGATCTTCGCCGGGTTCACCGTGAAGCCCGCGTTCGCCGGGCAGATCGCCCGCGCGGGGGTCGAGGGCGCCCTGCACGCCCAGGCCGGGCTCACCGGCTGGGACGAGGTCGTCGAACACCCGAGAGGGCTGGTCGCCCTGTTCCGCGGCGACCCCACGGACTCCCGCCTCACCGACGGACTGGGCGAGGAGTGGACGGTCCTGGAGGTCCACCAGAAGCGTTTCGCCGGGTGCCGCCACACCCACGGCGCCGCCCAGGCGTGCGCCGAGCTCGCCGCCGAACACGACCTCGACGTGGCCGAGGTGACCGCCGTCGACGTCGAGACCTACGACGTCGCCAAGGTCCTGGTCGACCGTCCCGCGGGTGGCTCGGTGGTGCCGTGCACGTTGAGCCTGCCGTACGTGGCGGCCGTCGCCCTCGCCGACCGCGACGTCACCGCCGCCCAGTACGCCCCGGAGCGCACCTCGGATCCGCTCGTCAACCGGGTGGCCGCCTCGGTCCGCATCCGGGTCGCCCCCGACCTCGACGCGCGCTACCCGGAGTACACCGCGACCCGCGTCACCGTCACGACCGGGAAGGGGACGCACACCCGCCAGATCGACCTGCCGGTAGGAGACAGCCGCAACCCGCTGACCAGCCAGGAGCTGCTCGGCAAGTATCGGGGCTCTGCCGTCCCCGTCGCCGGGGAGGAGGCCGCCGACCGCGCCGCCGAGTTGCTCCTGACGGCGAAGGACACCCCCGTACGCGCCCTGGTCACGATCACGACAGGAGGACAGCCATGCTGAGCCCGGACAGTCCGCAGCACGTCATCACCCCGCAGCCGCTCACGGCCGCCGACTTCGCCCCCTACGGCGAGGTGATGTCGCTGGAGGCCACCCCCCGGTTGCCGATCGACTTCTACTCCGGCAAGAACGCCGTGCACGGGTCGATCCGGCTCGACTCCGACACCCCGCCGGAGTTCCTGGTGTTCCGCGTCGGCATGCGGGGCGACAACCTGCGCTACCTGGAGCGCCACGTCGAGATGACGCAGACGATGATCCCGCTCGGCGGCAAGCCCTACGTCGCCGTCGTCGCGCCGCCGGACGTGCCGCTGGAGCACGGTTTCCCGCCGCTCGACCAGGTGAAGGCGTTCGTGGTGCCGGGCGACGTGTCGATCAACCTCTACCGGGGCACCTGGCACGAGCCGCCGTTCCCCTCGGTCGACGGCCAGCTCTTTCTGATCACCAGCCACGAACGGCTCACCCAGGGCCTGCAGTGCCGCCTCGACGAGAACGGCGAGCTCGACAAGTTCGACGTCGAGAAGCGCAATCCGTTCCACCGCACCGGTCAGCGGGTCAGGGTCCGGCTGCCGTGACGGCGATCGGCACCTCGGTCCGCAAGGCGGACGGCGAGGTCCTGCTGACCGGGCGGGGCCGGTTCGTGGACGACTACGTCCTGCCCGGCATGATGCACGCCGCGATCGTCCGCAGTGACGTCGCGCACGCGCGCATCACCGGGATCGACATCTCCGAGGCCGAGCGTGCCCCGGGTGTCGAGCTGGTGCTGACCGGGGAGAGGGCGGCTCGGCACAGCGGGCCGATCCCGCACTTCATCGACCCGGCCGCCCGGGGCGGACGCCGCGCCGAGGTGCGCTGCCTGGCCGTGGACAAGGTGGTCCACGCCGGTCAGGCCGTCGCCGCCGTGGTCGCCCGCACCCGCCGCGAGGCCGAGGCGGCGGCCGGGCTGGTCAGGGTCGGCTACGAGCGGCTGCCCCACGTGCTCGACGCCGACGCCGCGCTGCGGCCCGACGCGCCCCGGTTGTACGACGACTGGCCCGACAACGTCATCCTGCACAACCACTACGGCACCGGCGACGTCGACGCCGCCCTCGAAACGGCCGACCTCGTCGTCACCGAGACGATCCGCATCGGCCGTAGCACCACCGCGCCCATGGAGCCGCGCGGCTACCTCGCCTCCTGGGACCGCTTCGACGAGTCGCTGACCGTGCACGGTTCCGTCCAGAACCCCCACCAGCTTCGCTGGATGCTGGCCCGCAGCCTCGGCCTCGACGAGACCAGGATCAGGGTCGTCACCGCGCGGGTCGGCGGCAGTTTCGGGCTGAAGATGCAGGGACACCCGGAGGAGACCCTGATCTGCCTGCTCAGCAGGCTCACCGGCGCGCCGGTGAAGTGGATCGAGGACCGCCGCGAGTGTTTCCTGTCGGGGGCCCGCGAACAGGTGCACCGTGTCACCGTCGGCGCGATGCGCGACGGGCGCATCGTCGCGGTCAGGGACCGGATCGTCGCGAACGCGGGCGCGGTGACGGCACAGCCGGGCTGGGCGATGCCCAACATGTCGGCGACCACGCTCGCCTCCGGTTACCTCGTACCGAACGTCGAGGCCGAACTGCACGTGGTGGCGACCAACAAGCCGCCGCTGAACGCCGCGAGGGGTTTCGGTAAGGACGGCGCCCACTTCGTGATGGAACGGGTCGTCGACCTGGTGGCCCGCGGGCTGGGGGCCGATCCGGCGCGGGTGCGGCGGGTCAACTTCGTACCGCCCGACCGGTTCCCCTTCCGCACCGCGACCGGCCTGAACATCGACAGCGGCGACTTCCCCGGCCTGCTCGACAAGGCGCTCAAGGCGCTGGACTACGACGCCCTGCGCGATCGCCAGCGCGAGCTGCGCTCCCTGGGCCGGCACCTCGGGATCGGGCTCGCCTTCGAGCTCACGCCGGAGTCGGCCGACGGTCCCGGCACCTTCGTCTCCGGGTTCGACGTGACGACGGTCCGGATGAACATGAGCGGCGGCGTCACCGTGCTGACCGGGGTGACCAGCCCCGGCGGCGGCAACGACACCGCGATCGCGCAGATCGTCTGCGACGAGCTCGGGGTGCCGCTGAGCTGGATCCAGGTCGTCCAGGGTGACACCGACCGGTGCCCGAGCGGGTTCGGCAACTTCAGCGGGCGCGGCATGGTCGTCGGCGGCGGGTCCGCCGCGCTCGCCGCCCGCGACGTACGGGCCAAGATCGCCACGGTCGGCGCCCGCATGCTGGGCGTCTCCTCCGACGAGGTCGAGGTGACCGGCGGCGTGGTGCGGGTCTCCGGCGAGCCCGACCGGTCGGTGCCGGTGCCCGACGTCGCCGCGGCCGTGCTCACCCGCGCGTTCGCCGTGGCCTCGGAGGTCGAGCCGGTTCTGGAGGCCACCCGCGCCTTCAAGCCGGGCAACATCAACCACGTCCCGGACGAACGCGGACGTATCCAGCCTTACCCCACCTACTCCAACTGTCTGCACGCCGCCGTCGTCGAGGTCGACGCCGACACCGGCCTCACCGAACTGGTCGACTTCGTGATGGCCCACGACTGCGGGGTCGTCATCAACCCCGCCCTCGTCGAGGGCCAGGCCCACGGCGCGATCGTGATGGGCCTCGGCGCGGCGCTCACCGAGGAACTCGTCTACGACGACGAGGGCCGCCTGCTCAGCGACCGCTTCAAGTCCTATCTGCTGCCTCGCGCCGGCGACCTGCCGAAGGTCCGCCTCGAACACCAGGTCACCCCGAGCCCCTTCACCATGTACGGCAACAAGGGCGCGGGCGAGGCCGGGGTCGGCGGCGCGCAGGCGGCGGTGGCGAACGCGATCGAGGACGCCCTCGCGCCCTTCGGCGTCACCGTGACACAGGTGCCGCTGCCGGCGCCGGTCGTGCTCGACCTTATCGAACGGGCCCGCTCGAAATGATCACCCAGAACTTCGCCTACCACGCGCCCACCGACCTCGAAGGGGTGGTGGCCGCGCTCGCCGGGCACGACGCCGTGATCGTGGGCGGCGGCACGATGGTCGTCCCCGACCTCACCCACGGCCGGACCTCGGCGGACGTCGTCGTCGACCTGTCACGGGCCGGACTGTCCGGGATCACCCGGGCCGGTGACACCGTGGTCGTGGGCGCGACGACCACGTACACCCGTCTTCTGCGCGACGGCGGCGAGCAGGTGCCACCGCTGCGGCGAATCGCGGGCGGGATCACCGGCGGCCCGCAGATCCGCAACCGGGGCACCGTCGGCGGGTCTGCCTGCTACGCCAACCCGTCCTCCGAGGTCCCGGCCGTGCTGGTCGCCCTCGGGGCGGAGCTGCGGCTGGTCTCGGCCGCCGGGGTCCGCGAGGTCGCGGCGGCCGACTTCTTCACCGGCGCCTTCACCACCGCGCGGCGGCCGGACGAGGTGCTGGCGGCGCTCGTGCTGCCCGACCCGGCCGGCCCCTTCGGCTACCACAAGCTCAAGCTCGCCGAGAGCAGCTGGCCCATCGCGACGGCGGCCTGCGTGCGCCTGCCCGGAGGAAGGCTGCGGCTCGCCCTCGGCGGGGTCGCGGCCACACCGCTGCCGGTGCACCTCGAATCAGACGACCCCGGGCACGTGCGCGCGGAGGTCGGGCGGGTGCTCACCGAACCGTGGAGCGACGTGCTCGCAGACGGCGACTACCGCCGCCGGGTCGCACCGGTGGCGGCCCTGCGGGCCGTCCGGGAACTGCGGGCCGTCGAGGAAATGCGGGCCACCGAGGAATCGCGGGCCGTCGAGGAGTCGCGGGGCATCCGGGAACCGCGCTCCGCCCAGGAAGGAGAACCGCGATGACCAGGGTCAACCTCACCGTGAACGGCCGGGCGCGGGAGATCGACGTCGAGACGTCGAAACTGCTCGTCCACGCCATCCGCGAGGACCTCGGACTGACCGGCACCCACGTCGGCTGCCTCACCGGGGACTGCGGCGCCTGCACCGTGCGCGTCGACGGCGCCACCGTCAAGTCGTGCTCGGTGCTCGCGGTCGGCGCGGAGGGCGCCGACCTCACCACGATCGAGGGCCTCGCGGGCGAGGACGGGCTGCACCCGGTGCAGCGGGCGTTCTGGGACGAGTTCGGCTTCCAGTGCGGCTACTGCCTGCCCGGCATGCTGCTCACCGCCTGTGAGCTGCTGGAGGACGACCCCGACCCCGACGACGACGCGATCGTCGAGGCGATCAACGGCAACCTGTGCCGCTGCACCGGCTACGCCGCCATCGTGCGCTCGATCCGCTGCGCCGCCGACCGGATGAAGGACACCCCATGAGCACCACTGACGCGGCCATCGCGATCGTCGAGGATTTCCTGGCCGCGGTCGGCCGGGGAGATCTGGAGTCGGCAGGGACCCACCTCGCCCCCGACGCCGTGATGATCTTCCCGGGCGACCGCCTTTACACCACCCTTCGCGACCTGGCGGACGCCTCCGCCACCCGCTACCGGCACGTCGACAAGCACCGCACCGAGTACGAGGCGTTCACCGAATCCTCGGGTGACGTCGTCGTCTGGTCGATGGGCACCCTGTACGGCGAGAACAACCAGGGCGTCGGGTACGACGGCGTGCGCTACGTGGACCGGTTCCGGTTGAGCGCGGGCCGGATCGTCGAACAGCGGGTCTGGAACGACCTGGAGATCAGCGGCGTGCTCCGGGCACGTACCACGGAGGAGATCGACCCGCGCTGGCGCACGGCCGCGCCGACGGCGACGACGCCGACCGCGCCGACGACGACCGCGACGGTACGCCGCGTCGCCACCGCCGCCTGGGACGGCGCGCTGCGCGGCGGAGCCGGCCGCCTCGCCCTCGCCTCGGGCGCCACCGATCCGCTGCCGATCTCCCTGGAGAGCAGGAAGAACAGCGTCGCGCCCGCGACCTCGCCCGAGGAACTGCTCGCCGCCGCGCACGCCGCCTGCTTCGCGATGGCCCTGCGCGGCGCCCTCGACGCCGTCGCCCCCGGCACCCCGGAACAGGCCGTCGAGGTCACCGGCACGTGCGTGCTGCGCATCGACGCGGCGGGCTGGACCATCGACGCCATCCGTCTCGACGTGACCACCAGGGGCGTGCCGCGCGACGCGCTGGAGACCGCGATCCCCGTCGCCGAACGCCGTTGCGCGATCTCCAACGTGGTGAAGGGCAACGCCGTCGTCACGGTCACCGTACGGGAGCAGCGGGATGACTGAACGTCACCCGCACGTGTTCGCACCCCTGAACCTGGGCGGCCTGACCCTGCGCAACCGCGTCTTCGTGTCGGCCCACACCACCAACTTCGGCGTGGACTTCCTGCCGACCGCCCGCCACGTCGCCTACCACAGGGAACGGGCGAGAGGTGGGGCCGGGCTGATCATCACCGAGCCGCTGCGCGTGCACGACACGAGCCTGGGCCGCGTGGGCGGGCTGAGCGCCTCCCGGGCCGCGCTGCCGGGCCTGGCCGACATCGTCACCGCCGTACGCGACGAGGGCGCCGCGATCTTCACCCAGATCACCCACACCGGGCGCCACAGCGACAACCTCTTCCGGCGGGCCGCGTCGTGGGGGCCGAGCGCCGTGCCCTGGCACACCACCGGCCAGGTCCCGCACGTGATGACCGCCGCCGACAGGAAAGAGGTGCGACGGGCCTATGTCACGGCGGCGCTGCTCGCGGTGGAGGCGGGGTTCCAGGGGATCGAGGTGCACTTCGGGCACGGGCACCTGCTGCACCAGTTCATCTCACCCGCCGCGAACACGCGGACCGACGACTACGGCGGCACCGAGGAGAACCGGCTGCGGTTCCCGCTGGAGGTGCTCGACGACGTGCTGGACGCGGTCGGGTCATCGGCGCTGGTGGGGGTGCGGATGAGCGCCGACGAACTGCTGCCGGGCGGGCAGGACCTCGCCGAGGGGCGGCGCATCGCGGAACTCCTGTGCCGGACCCGGCCGATCGCGTTCCTCAACGTGTCGGTCGCCTCCTACACGGTGCCGTCCATCGGTCACCACGTCGCCGACATGAGCGAGGGCCGGACGCCCTACCTGCCGGAGACGCTCGCGATCGCCGAGGTCGCGGGTGACGTTCCGGTCTTCGCGGCCTGCCGGTTCGTCGACGTCGACGACGCCGAACGGGTCCTCGCGGGCGGCGAGATCGCGGCCGTCGCGATGACCCGCGCCCACATCGCCGACCCCCACCTGCTCGCCAAGACGGCCGAGGGGCGCGAGGGCGAGGTACGGCCCTGCGTCTCGTGCAACTTCTGCATCGGCGAGATCGCCGGGCACCGCGCCATCACCTGCATGATGAACCCCACCGTGGGACGCGAGGCCGAGTGGCCGGTTCTCCCGGAACCCGCGAGCCCGGCCAGGACGGTGCTCGTCGTCGGCGGCGGCCCGGCGGGAATGGAGACCGCGAGGGTCGCCGCGGAACGCGGCCACCGGGTGCGCCTGTGGGAGCGGGGCGACGAGCTCGGCGGCCAGGTGCGGGTCGGGCGGCGGGGGATCGGACGACACGAACTCGACCTGCTGCGGACCTACGAGGAGCACGAGCTGGACAGGCTCGGGGTGACCGTCAGGACCGGGGCGGGGACGGTGACCGCCCAGGAGGTGGTCGCGGCGGCTCCCGACGTCGTGGTGATCGCCACCGGATCGACCCGCCGCCGCCCCCTCGCCGCCTTCGAACGTCGTTCGTGGGAAGGGCGGACCGTCGTCGTGGTCGATCGGGAGGGCACCTGGACCTGCGCGTCCGTCGCCGAGACCATCGCCGGGTCCGGCGGGACGGTGCACGTGGTCACCCCGGCGACGTCCCCGCTGTGGGGGGTGACCGAGTACAGCCGGATGACCGCGCTCGAACGGCTCAGGAACCGGGGCGTCGACATCTGGACCGGCGCCGTCGCCGAGTTCGGTGAGGGACGGGCCGTGGTGCGCTCCTCCTTCGTCTCGGCCGAGACCGTGATCGACGGGGTCACCGACGTGATCGAACTCGACCCTCCCGACGCCCTCGACACCCTCGCCGCCGACCTCGCGGGGAGCGGGCTGACCGTGCACGTCATCGGTGACGCGGTGGCGCCCCGATCCCTGCTCGACGCCATGTACGAGGGCCACGCCCTCGCCCGCGCCCTGTGAACCCATGAACCCGCGCCCCGTGAACCCATGTCCGACGAACCCGCGCCCCCGTGAGAACGACGGCCCGCGCCCTGTGAACCCCACCCCCCATGCCCCGTGAAAACGACAGAGGACAAAGGAGGCGCCGCCATGGCGCGCAAACTGGTACTGCTCACCTACGACATCCGGCCCGGATCGGACCTGACCGAGTACGCCGACTTCACCCGCTCGGTGGACTACCCCGCCTTCCGCCAGAACCCCGGCATCCAGGACTACGCGAACTACGTGGTGAGGAGGAACGTCCGGGGCGAGGAGAGCTTCCGGCACTTCGACCTCATGTTCGTCGACGACCTCGACGCCTTCCACGCCGACGGGAAGCTGCACTTCGGCGACCCGGTCATCCTCGACCACGCCGCTCGCTGGCGGGCCAAGTGGGGGCAGGACGAGGCCACCGGCTGGCGTGCGAACGTGAACATCAGCTACGCGGACGAAATCTAGGGGTGAGCGACTACCCGACGTCGCGTCGGGCGGTCGTCCTGGCCGTGCTGCTCGGCATGACCTATATGTATCCCGCCTACCTGGTGGGCACCCTGGGCGTGGCGATCCGGCACGACATCGGCCTCGACAGTGCGGGCCTCGGCCTCACCGTCAGCGTCTTCTACGTGGTCGGCGCGGTCGCCATGTCCCCGGGCGGCCGGATCGCCGACCGCGTGGGCCCGCGCAGGGCCCTGCGGTTGTCGGCGGTCATGACCGGCCTCTGCCTCGTCGGGGTGGCCGTGTTCGGCGGGTCATGGGCCGGTCTGCTCGCCGCGCTCGCCGTGGGTGGGATCGGCTCGGCGGTCGGCGCCTCGATCGGCACCGTACTGATCGTCGAAAACGTGCGGGCGTCTCGGCGGCCGATGGCGTTCGGCCTCGAACGGTCGTCGATCCCGGCCTCGACGCTGGTCGCCGGGCTGTCGCTGCCGCTGCTCGCCACCGTGATGCACTGGCGGCTGGTCTTCCTCGTGGGCGGTGTCGCGGTCGCCGCGCTGCTGCTGATGCGGGTGCCCGGCACTCCTGCTCCGGCCTCGGCGGGACGCCCCGCGCGGGTGAAGCTGACGCCGCTGATGCCCCTGTTGCTGGTCACCGGCGCGTTCCTGCTGGGGTCGGCCGCCGCGACCGCGCTGAGCAGTTTCTTCGTGGACTACAGCGTCACGCTCGGCCTGTCCCCGTCCTTCGCGGGCATCGCGCTCGCCGTGAGCAGCGCGGTCATCATCGCCGTGCGGCTGACCCTGGGCCGTACCAGGTACGGCCGTCTCACGGTCGCCGCGATGATGGCGCTCGGCGGGGTCGGGTTCCTGCTGTTCGTTCCCGGCGACCGGGGGTTGTTCCTGGTCGGCACGCTGGTGGCCTGCGGCGCCGGCTGGGGCTGGACCGGCCTGGTCGCCCTCACCGTCGCAGAGACCTACGCCACCATGCCGGGCGCCGCGTCCGGCGTCGTGCAGTCGGGCGGCGCGGCCGGGGGCATTCTCGGGCCGCTGCTCGTGGGAGCAGTGGCGCAATATCACTCGTACGCCGCCGGCTGGTTGCTGGCGGCGGCGTTCTGCGGGCTGGCCGCACTCCTCGTGCTGGTCAACCGGGCCGCATGGGAGGCGACCTGATGAACTTCACCACCCTCGATCATCCGCCGACGTCGTGTGACGTGCTGGTCGTCGGCAGCGGCGCGGCCGGGCTGACCGCCGCCTGTAGGGCCGCCGACGCCGGACACCACGTCGTCGTCGTGGAACGGGCCTCCGTGCTCGGTGGCACAACCGCCGTGTCGGGCGGCGTGATCTGGGCGCCGGGCAACCACCTCGCCGACGCCGACAGTGCTGCCGACGGTGCCGCCGACGCCCTGCGCCACCTCGTCGCGGTCACCCGGGATACCGTGCCGCGCGCTCGCCTGGAGTGGTTCCTGCGCGCGATCGGGGAGGCCGTACGCTACCTGTGCGACGAGACCCATGTGGACCTGTTCGCCCTGGAACGCCCCGACTACCGGGCCGATCTGCCCGGTGCCAGGCGCGGGGGCCGGGCCCTGGACAACCGGCCGTTCGACGTCACCGCGTACCCGGGACTGGAGCGTCTGCTCCGGCCGCCCACCTATCTGCCCTGGCTCACCATGGCCGAACGGGAGCAGGACACCGGCGCCGACCTCGCCGCGCTCGACCGTGAGCGCCGCGACCGGGGGGTGCGCACGCTGGGCGGGGCGCTCGCGGGTTCGCTCGCCGTCTCCGCCCGCGCCCGCGGTGTGGAGTTCCTGCTCGGTGCCCGCGCCGTCGGCCTGGAACGGTCGGGCCGGTCGTGGGACCTCACTCTCGAAGACGCCGGTCACGTCACCGCGCGCCGGGCGGTCGTGCTGGCCGGCGGCGGCTTCGAGTGGGACCCGGCGCTCCAGCGGGCGTTCCTGCCCGCCCGGCTCACCCCGATCGGGGCACCGGGCAACGAGGGGGACGGCCTGCTCATGGCGCTGCGCGCCGGGGCGGCGGTCACCGACCTGACCGCCTCGTGGGGGGTGCCCGTGTTCTGCGACCCCGAGGCCCGCTACGACGGACTGCCCACCGGGCGGCTCGCCACCGTGGAACTGACCAGGCCGGGCTCGATCATGGTCAACGGCTCCGGCCGCCGGTTCGCCGACGAGGCAGGGAGCTACCACGACCTGACGAAGGTGTTCCGCGAGACCGACCCCGCCACCGGCGCGCCCCGGCACGTCCCCGCCTGGTTCGTGTACGACGCCGTCCACCGCGCCCGGTATCCGGTCGCGGGCGGCCCTCCCGGAGGCACCCCCTCCTGGGCGGTCACCGGTTCGACGCCGCACGAACTCGCCGACGCCTGCGGTATCGACGCGTCGGCCCTGGCCGAGACGATCGCGGAGTTCAACGCCGACGCCCTCGCGGGCGCCGACCGGAGGTTCGGGCGCGGTCCCGCGTCCCTCGCGCCGCTGGCGGAAGGGCCGTTCACCGCGGTCCCGGTCGTTGCGGGCACCCTCGGCACCTGCGGCGGTGTGGTCACCGACGACCACGGACAGGTCCTCACCCCCGGCGGGACCCCGGTGGACGGCCTGTTCGCCGCCGGGAACGTCTCCGCGAGCGTCTTCGGTGACCACTACCCGGGTGGCGGCACCTCCCTGGCCGCGGCCGTGGCCCGCGCGTACGCCATCGGGGCGGCGCTCGGAGGAGGGGGACGGCGTTGACCGTACCAACCGCCCTGACATACTCTCTGAGCGGACCGGCGTTCGCTATAGCGGAACAAGGAGTGATGGTGGAAGACGGACCTCTGACAGGTCTGCGAGTAATCGACGTGTCGACCATCCTCGCCGGCCCGCTCTGCTGCCAGATCCTCGGAGACCAAGGTGCCGAGGTCGTGAAGGTCGAGCACCCGGTCGCCGGGGACGGCATGCGCGGCCACGGTCCTTCCAAGGACGGCGTCCCGCTCTGGTGGAAAGAGATCTCCCGTAACAAGCGCACGATCGGACTGAGCCTTTCCGTTCCGGAAGGCGCGCAGCTGTTCCTGGAATTGGCGAAGACGGCCGACGTCGTCGTGGAGAACTTCCGGCCCGGCACCCTCGAACGCTGGGGCGTCGGGCCCGAGACGCTCCACGAGATCAACCCCCGGCTGGTGATCGTCCGGATCACCGGCTTCGGGCAGGAGGGCCCCTACGCGGCCCGCCCCGGGTTCGGCACCCTCGCCGAGGCGATGAGCGGCTTCGCCCACCTCACCGGCGAGGCCGACGGCCCCCCGACCCTCCCGGCGTTCGGGCTCGCCGACAGCATCTGCGGCATCGCGGCCAGCTCGGCGACGATGATGGCGCTCTGGGCCCGGGAGCGGACCGGCCGGGGCGAGGTCGTCGACATCAACCTCCTCGAACCGATCATGACCGCGGTCGGGCCCCACGCCACCGTCTACGACCAGCTCGGCGTGATCGGCCGCCGCCAGGGCAACCGGTCGGGCAACAACTCCCCGCGCAACACCTACCGCTGCAAGGACGGCAGCTGGGTCGCCATCTCCACCAGCGCCCAGAGCATCGCCGAACGGGTGATGACGCTGGTCGGCCACCCCGAGGTGATCACCGAACCGTGGTTCGCCTCCGGGCGGCAGCGGGCGGCCCACGCCGACCTGCTCGACGCCCACGTCGGCGGCTGGATCGCCGAACGCACCCGCGAGGAGGTCATGGCCGAGTTCGAACGGGTCGGCGCCGCCGCCGCACCCGTGTACGACGCCCGCGACCTCGCCGAGGACCCCCACGTGACCGGCACCGGCATGCTCACCCGCGTTCCCGACGAGGACCTGGGCTCGGTGCTGATGCACAACGTGATGTGGCGGATGCCCGGCGCCCCCGGGCGGGTCCGCTTCACCGGCCGGCCCCTGGGCGCCGACACCGACGAGATCCTGCGGGAGCTCGGGGTCGACGCGGCCACGACCGCCGACCTGCGGGTACGCAAGGTGATCGCATGACAGGCGCCGGATCCACCGGTGTGAGGACCGGAAACCGCACCGCAGACGCCGGGACCACCGAGGTGAGGACCGGAGACCGCGCGACAGACACCAAAACCACCGGCGCGAGCGCCGGAAACCACACCGCAGACACCGGGACCACCCGTGTGAGGACCGGAAACCGTACGACAGACGCCGGGACCACCGGCGTGAGCACCGGAAACGGAAGGCCAGGCGACGTGAGCGGCACCGCTACCACCGACCCGCTGCTACAGGCGGTCCGCGACGGGGTCGGCATCTACGACCTGGGGCGTCCGCTGACCATCGGAATGCCGCAGTCACCGAACCACCCCCCCTTCTGGCACACGCTGCCCCGCCGCCACGGCGACATGGTCCGTGCCGACGGCGGCTCCGCCGCCAACGACATGATCAGCATGGGCACCCACGTCGGCACCCACATCGACGCCTTCGCCCACGTCTCCCACGACGGCCGCCTCATCGACGGCTCCGACGCCCTCGAGGCGAGCCGCGGCGGCCGGTTCGCCGAGCTCGGGGCGCACACGATCGCCCCGATGGTGCGGCGCGGCGTGCTGCTGGACGTGCCCGCCGCCCTCGGCGTCCCGGAGGGCTGCGAGGCCGGTTTCGAGATCACCCCCGACGACCTGGAGAAGACGGTCGCGAGACAGGGCACCCCCCTGGCCCCCGGAGACGTGGTGCTGGTGCGCAGCGGCTGGGGCCGCCTCTTCGGAGACCCCGACCGGAACGTCTACATCGGCCGCGACTCGGGCGTGCCGGGTGTCGGCGAGGCGGGCGCGACCTGGCTCGCCGACCAGGGCGTCCACGCGGCGGGCGCCGACACGATCGCCTTCGAATGCCTCAAACCCGGCAGCGGCCACAGCGTGCTGCCCGCCCACCGGGTGCTCCTGGTCGAGCGCGGCGTCTACATCATCGAGACGCTCGACCTGGAGGAACTCGCCGCCGCGGGGGTGCACGAGTTCACGTTCGTGCTCGCCCCGCTGCCCATCTTCGGCGCCACCGGCTCACCGGTCCGTCCGCTGGCGGTGGTGGGCCGTGGGTGAGCCGATCCTCGCGGTCGAACTCGCCAGGTTCGCCGCCGCCACCCTGGGCGACCGGCCACCCGCCGACGTGATCGCCAGCGTACGGCAGCGGGTGCTCGACGTGCTCGGGCTGTGCGTGGCCGCCTACCGGCTGCCGACCAGCGTGGCCGCCTCCGGCTACGCCGCCGACCAGGGCGGGCGGCCCGAGGCGTACGCCGTCGGGGTCGCCCAGGCGCTGCCCGCCGCGCAGGCCGCGTTCGCGAACGGCGTGCTGGCGCACTCGCTCGACTACGACGACACCCACCTGCCGTCGGTGCTGCACCCGAGCGCCGGGGTGATCCCGGCCGCGCTCGCCGCCGCGCAGGCCTCGGGGGCCTCGGGCGCCGACACGGTCGCGGCGATCGCGGCCGGACTGGAGATCACCGTCCGGCTCGGCATGGCCGGCTACGACACCACGCTCGGCAACTCGGTCTTCTTCGAACACGGCCAGCACGCCACCTCCATCTGCGGCACGATGGGCGGCGCCGCCGCGGCGGCCCTGCTCATGGGCCTGGGCGAGGACGGCGTACGCGACGCGCTGGGCGTCGCCGCCTCGTTCGCCTCGGGCATCATCGAGGCCAACCGCACCGGCGGCACCGTGAAACGGCTGCACTGCGGGTGGGCCGCCCACTCGGCCGTCACCGCCGCGTCGCTGGTCGGGCGGGGTTTCACCGGTCCGCCGACCGTGCTGGAGGGCCGGTTCGGCTTCTTCGAGGCGTTCATCCGCGACGACAAGACCGACCTGTCGCAGGTGCTCGACGGACTCGGTGACCGCTGGGCGGTGCCGGGCGTCTTCTTCAAGCCCTACCCGGCCAACCACTTCACCCACACCGCCATCGACGCCGGGCTCGCGCTGCGGGCGCGGGGCCTGCCGCTCGACCGGATCGAGCACATCGAGCTCCGGGTGCCCTACGCGGTGATCCGCACGATCGGCCAGCCGATCAGCGGCAAGCGCGCCCCCGAGACCGGTTACCAGGCCCAGTTCAGCGGCCCCTACGCGGTGGTCGCCGGGCTCGTCGGCGGCTCCGGCCTCGGCGTGGGACTGGACGACTTCACCGACGACCTCGCCAGGGACCCGTGGCGACGGGCCCTGATGGCGAAGGTCGACGTCGTCGCCGACGAGCGGTGCGACGAGATCTACCCCCACCAGTTCCCGGCCGTGGTCCGGGTGCGCACCGACGACGGCCAGGAGTGGACCGAGGAGGTGCTCGCCAACCGGGGCGGTCCGGCCAGGCCGCTCTCGGACGCCGAGCTGTCGCGCAAGTTCCGGGAGAACGTCTCGGGCCGCCTGCCGGACGAGGCCGCGGAGACCGTCCGCGACCAGGTGCTCGCACTCGACCGGCTGCCCGGCGTCGCCGACGTGCTGCGCCCGCTCACCCACCTCGAAGGAGTCTCCCTGTGACCTCGTTTGACCTGATCATCAAGAACGTCCGGGTCGTCCACCACGACCACGCCGAGCCGGCGGACGCCGACATCGCGGTGCTCGACGGGCGGATCGCCCGCGTCGCGCCCGGCATCGACCCGGCCGAGGGCCGCGAGGTGGTCGACGGCGGCGGACGGCTCGCCTTCCCCGGCGTCGTGGACGCCCACCAGCACTGGGGCATCTACAACCCGCTCTCGGTGGACACCGAGACCGAGAGCCGCGCCTGCGCGCAGGGCGGCGTGACCTCCGCCCTGACGTACATGCGCACCGGGCAGTACTACCTCAACAAGGGCGGCGAGTACGCCGAGGTCTTCCCCGAGGTGCTCGCCGCCTCCGACGGCAGAGCCTTCGTCGACTACGCGTTCCACCTGGCCCCGATGATGCGCCGCCACATCGAGGAGATCCCGTCGCTGGTCCGCGACCACGGCGTCACCTCGTTCAAGGTGTTCATGTTCTACGGCAGCCACGGCCTGCACGGCCGCTCGGCCGACCAGAACTCCTTCCTGATGATCCCGGAGGGCGAGCGCTACGACGTCGCCCACTTCGAGTTCGTCATGCGCGGCATCCAGGCCGCCCGCCAGAGGTTCCCCGACCTCGCCGAGGAGATCTCGCTCTCGCTGCACTGCGAGACGGCCGAGATCATGACGGCGTACACGAAGATGGTCGAGGAGGAGGGCACCCTCACCGGTCTCGCCGCCTACAGCGCCTCCCGCCCGCCGCACTCCGAGGGCCTCGCCGTCAGTATCGCCTCCTACCTCGCGCACGAGACCGGCCTGCCGACGATCAACCTGCTGCACCTGTCGTCGGCGAAGGCGATGGACGCCGCCCTACGCATGGCCGACGCGTTCCCGCACATCGACTTCCGCCGCGAGGTCACCATCGGCCACCTGCTGGCCGACATCACCACCGCGAGCGGAATCGGCGGCAAGGTCAACCCGCCGCTGCGTCCCCGCGAGGACGTCGAGGCCCTGTGGGGCCACGTGCTCGACGGCAAGGTCGACTGGGTCGTGAGCGACCACGCCTGCTGCCGCGACGAGCAGAAGTTCGGCGACCCCCGCGAGGACGTCTTCGTCGCCAAGTCGGGCTTCGGCGGCGCCGAGTACCTGCTGCCCGGCCTGGTCACCGAGGGCTCCAGGCGCGGTCTCGGCTACGGCGAGATCGCCCGCCTGCTGTCCTGGAACCCCGCCAGGCGGTTCGGCCTGCGTACCAAGGGCGCCGTCGCCGAGGGCCTGGACGCCGACTTCTGCCTGGTCGACCCCGACTCGACCTGGACGGTGCGCGCGGCCGACTCCGAGTCGACGCAGGAGTACACCCCGTTCGAAGGCTTCGAGCTCACCGCCCGGGTCACCGACACGTTCCTGCGCGGCCACCGGGTGCTCGCCGACGGCAAGGTCACCGGCAGCCCGCAGGGCCGCTACCTGGCCAGGCCGACCGGCGCATGACCCCGCGTAGTTACCTCTACGTCCCCGCGGACCAGGAGGGCAGGCTCGCCAAGGCCGCGGGCAGGGGGGCCGACGCGCTCATCCTCGACCTGGAGGACGCGGTCGCGCCCGGAGCGAAGGCCGCCGCCAGGAAGAACGCCGCCGCCGCGATCCCGCGACTGCCCGGCGAGGTCTGGGTACGCGTCAACGCCGACACCCCGAAGGCGGACATCGCGGCGGTGGCCGTACCGGGGCTGAAGGGGATCGTGGTCCCGAAGGCCGAACCGGCGCTGCTGGAGCTCGCCGACGCCCTGCTCACCGAGGCCGAGACGGCCCGCGACCTCGCGCCGGGCACGTTCGCCCTGCTCGCGCTGATCGAGTCGGCCTCCGGCGTCGTTCAGGCCGAACGCGTCGCGGCGTCGCCCCGGGTGGTACGGCTCGGCGTGGGGGAGGCCGACCTCGCCGGTGAGCTGGGGCTGCGCCCGGGTCCCGGGCGCGAGGAACTCTGGCCGATCCGGTCGCGGATCGTCGTCGCGTCGGCGGCGGCCGGGATCCTGCCGCCGGTCGGCCCGGTCGAGACCGCCGTCCGCGACACGGAGGCGCTGGTGGCGGGCACCCGGACCCTGCTGCGGCAGGGGTTCCGTGCCCGCACCGCGCTGTCGCCCCGCCAGCTCCCGCCGATCAACGAGGTCTTCACCCCGTCGCCCGAGGAGCTGGAGGAGGCCCGCGACCTGGTCCGCCGCCTGGCCGAGACGGGCGGCGTCGCGCTCGACGCCAGGGGCCGGTTCATCGACGCGGCGGTCGCCAGGAGCGCCCACGAGGTGATCGGACGCGCGGAAGGGGCCTGAACGGCCGGTGGGTCAGGCTCGGCGCTGGGCGTCCTCGAGATAGCGCAGGACGGCGGTGACGCGCCGGTCCGCCCGGTCCGCGGGCGCCAGGTCGAGCTTCGCGAAGATGCTGCGGATGTGCTTGTGGACGGCGCCGTCGGTGACGAAGAGCCTCTCGGCGATGGCCGTGTTGCCCAGTCCTTCGGCCATCAGGGCGAGGACGTCGCGTTCGCGGGGACTGAGGCGCTCCAGCCGGTCGTCGGACCGGGTGCGGGCGAAGAGCTGCGCGACGACCTCGGGGTCGATCGCCGTGCCTCCCTCCGCCACCCGGTGCAGCGCGTTCAGGAACTCGTCGACGCGTCCGACCCGCTCCTTGAGGAGGTATCCGAGGTGGGCGCTGCCCTGGGCGAGCAGCTCGGTGGCGAAGGCCTGTTCGACGTACGCGGACAGCACGAGCACGGCCAGGCCGGGTCTGCGGCGCCTCGCCTCGACGGCCGCGACGATCCCCTCGTCGGTGTGGGTCGGCGGCATCCGGACGTCGACGATGGCGACGTCCGGCTCGTGGGCGTCGACGGCGGCGAGGAACCCGTCGGGGTCGGCGGCGGTGGCCACGACGTCGAGCGACTCCGCGCGCAGCAGCAGCGCGAGTCCTTCGCGCAGGAGCGGGTCGTCCTCGGCGATCACGATCCGCATGGCAGGCTCACCTCAAGGACGGTGGGCCCGCCGGGAGGACTGGTCAGCATGAGCGTCCCATCATGTGCTTCGGTACGGCGGCGGATGCCGACGAGCCCGGACCCGCCGTGCTCGTCGGCTCCCCCGCGGCCGTCGTCGGTGATCTGAAGGTGTAGCCGGTCGTCGCGGCGGCGGACCCTGACGGTGGCGTGCCCGGCATGGCTGTGCTTGGCGATGTTGGTGAGCGCCTCGGCCACCACGAAGTAGGCGGTGGCCTCGACGGAGGCGGCGCAGCGGCTGGGAAGGTCGGCGTCGAGTCGGCAGGGCACCGGGCAGGTGGTGACCAGCCCGGTCAGCGCGTCGACGAGGCTCCGGTCGGTCAGCACCGGAGGCAGGATGCCGCGGGCGACCGCGCGAAGCTCGGCGAGCGCCTGCTCGGCGGCGTCCTGGGCACGGTCGAGGATGGCCTCGGCGCCGGACGGGTCGCGCGCCAGCGCACGACGGGCCGCGCCGAGCAGGACGGTGACGGCGACGATCCGGTTCTGGGTCCCGTCGTGCAGCGACCGTTCGATCCGCCGCAGTTCGGCGGCGTGCGCGTCCAGCGCCGCCGCGCGGGTCGCGGTGAGCTGTGCGACCCGCAGCACGAGGTCGGCGCCCGGCCCGGCCGACAGGAGCCGCCGGCCGGGCCACGCCTGCAGCCGAGCCATCCCCGGTATGAGGAGCACGGCGAGGACGATCCATCCCAGGCCGAGCAGGCTCACCCCGAGGGCACCGGGCAGGTCCCGCACGGTCCAGAGCCCCATGGCCGAGGTGGCCGCCTCCTCCGGAGGCAGCAGCCGCCACCACAGCGGGAAGGTGGTGTTGGTCACCGCGCTGAAGAAGATCGTGAGACCGGCCAGGCCGAGGAACAGCCCGAGGGTCGAGTGGACGACCACCCAGCCCAGCTCCCGGCGGGTGGCCGGATCGGCGAGGGCGGCACGCAGGCCGGACGGCACCGGCCCCGGGCCGATGATCTCCGGCCCCCAGCGGGAGAGCCTCGCGCGTTCCCGGTCGGCGACGGCCCGCAGCCCGCGCAGCGCGGTGGGTGCAAGGAACACGCCCACGCCGACGAGGCAGGCGAGCGCGGTGGCGGCGAGCAGCAGGAGGGCGACGAGGGCGAGGACCGTGGTGCCCAGCCCGCCGACGAGGTGTTCGAACGCGTCCAGGACGACGCGGGCACGGGCGAACACCGCCGACTTGCGGCCGGCCGGGGACTCGTGGATCGGCATTCACACCTCCTCGGCCAGACGATAGGGCACCGTTCCGGACGCCGTCAGGTCGCGGGCCGAGAAGTACAGCCTGCTGTACCTCGGCTGTCTCGTCGGCGGGATCGCCGGGAGCGGCGGCGGTTCGTAGCGTCGGAGCATGACGAACGGTTCGACCGAGGAGCACGCCGTGACCGACCCTTCCCACCGCGTTTCCGACACCTTCGAGACGCCGCCTTCGACGCGGCCCGCCGACGCCCGGGGTGGCGTGGTGAGGCCCGTGCTGTGGGCTCTGCTGATAATCGGCGTGGTCTGCAACATCGTGACCTCCGCCTCCGACCTCAACGTTTTCATCGGAATCGGGTTCGGGACGATCGTCCTGGCGTGTGCCGCCGCGCTGGTCACCCACCACTACCGGCACCGGCGCTGACGGGCGCCGGGGACGAGGAGGCGAACACCGCGCCGTTCGCCTCCGGCCCGGAAGGCAGGCCGTCTCCGGGACGCCGCCCCGGTCGCAGTCTCCGTCTCAGGGGGAACCGGGCAGCCCGGCGCTCGCCGCCTCTCCGGCCCGGACGGTGACGCCGTCGCGGTAGACGCTCGGGCTCACGCCCAGGACGCGCTTGAACGCCGAGCTGAAGCCGAACGCGTCGGAGTAGCCCACCCTGCGCGCCACCGTGGCGACCGTCGCGGCGGGTTCGGCCAGCATGTCGGCGGCGAGCGCCATCCGCCACTCCGTCAGGTACGTCATCGGCGGCTCGCCCACGAGTTCGGTGAACCGCCTGGCCAGGGTGGTGCGCGACACGCTCGCGGCGGTGGCGAGGGAGGCGAGCGTCCACGGCCTGGACGGGGCCTCATGGATGGCGCGCAGGGCCGGGCCGACCACGTCGTCGTTCAGCGCGGTGTACCAGCCGGGACTCACCGCCTCCGGCCGGTCGAACCAGTCGCGCAGCGTGCACACCAGCAGCCAGTCGAGCAGCCGGTCCAGCACGATCTGGTGTCCCGGGCGACCGGAGAGGAGTTGCGCCTCCAGGTAGGCGCCCATGCTGCTGCAGTCATGATCGTCCGGTACGACGAGCACGGGGGGCAGCACCCGGACCAGGCGGCGGGCCACCTCGCCGTTCACCCGGTACGACCCCGCCAGCAGGATGGTCTGCCCGTTCGGGTCTCCGACGACGGGCCTTTCAGGGGAGACCTCCCGGGCAGGGCGCGGCGCGCCGGTGTCCGCGACGACGAAGGGCTCCGGCCCGCGCACGATCGCCGCCTCGCCAAGTCGCACCTGCCGGGCGTCGTCTCCCCGGACGATCCACCCTTCGCCGCGCAGGGGGACGAGGAGTGTCAGAGAGGGACCGTCGGCGAACCTGAGCGCCCACGGCGGCGACAGCACCGACGCGCCGAAGACGGCCCCCTCGCCGCGAACCCCCCGCAACAGGTCGTCGTACGGGTCCATGGCGCCCACGATAACCGGACGATCGCACGGGTGCGGCGCACGCCCGGTGGCCACGACGGGACGATCGGATCAGGGCGGCCTGCGTCCGGGGTGCCGCGACGACGGGACGATCGAACGGGTGTGGTCTGCGTCCGGGGTGCCGCGAAGACGGGACGATCGGACAGGTGCGGCGTACGTCCGGCCATGTGCGGGCGGCTCCCCGCGCGGTTGGCTCTATGGCATGAGAGAGATCCTGATTCTGGGCGCGACCGGCAAGACCGGCCGCCGGGTGGTGCGGCGACTGCGCGCGGAGGGGGAGCGGGTGCGGTCCGCCTCCCGTTCCAGCGAGGTTCGCTTCGACTGGTCCGAGCCCGCCACCTGGGAGAACGCGCTGCACGGCGCCGAGGCGGTATATCTGGTGGCGCCCGACGACCCCACCCCGATCCGCGACTTCGTCGAGAGCGCCACGGACGTCAAGCGTTTCGTGGTGCTGTCCGGCCGGGGCATGGACCTGGTCGGCGAGGACTTCGGCCAGGGCATGGCCGCAGCGGAGCGGGCCGTCCGCGACTCGGGGGCGGAGTGGACGATCCTGCGGGCGAACAACTTCAACCAGAACTTCGACGAGGACCTGTGGCACGCGCCGCTGCGGGCGGGGAGGCTGGCGTTGCCGATCGGTGAGGTGCCCGAGCCGTTCATCGACGCCGACGACGTCGCCGCGGTCGCCGTGGCCGCGCTGACGGGGGACGGGCACGCGGGGCTGACGTACGACCTGTCGGGTCCGCGCGGGGTGACCTTCGGCGCGGCCGTCGAGATCATCGCACGGGCCGCGGGCCGGTCCATCGAGTACGTCGAGCTGACCCCGGAGGCATACCGGGCCGAACTGCTCGCGGAGGGATATCCGGAGGTCGCGGCCGACGCGCTGAACACCCTGTTCGCCCTGCACCGCGCCGGTCACACGGCCGAGCCCGTCGACGGGGTCGAGCGGGTGCTCGGCCGTCCTCCGGTCGCGTTCGAGGACTACGCGGCCCGGGTCGCCGCCACCGGCGCCTGGTCGTGACCTCCCGGCAGGATCGTGGTCTCGGGTGGCCGGTGCGGTGGGGACGCGCACCGGATGTCCCCACCGCGCACCGCCGGACACGCGGTGGGGACTTTCGTCGCGCGTCCGGCGGTGGGTGAAACGGCGCGTTGCCGGGGCGTTGCCGGGGCGGTGAGAACGCTTACCGCCCCGGCGGTGCCCCACTGAGAACCGGTGAGAACGCTTACCGCCCCGGCGGTGTCCCGCGGGTGGTCAGCCTCGCCGCCACTTCTGGTTGGCGCCGCCGTTGCACTCCCACTGCTGCAGCGGGGTGCCGCTGCCGCCGAAGCCGGTGACGTCCACGCACTTGTTGGCCTGCGGGTTGACCAGGTCACCCGCGCCGCTGAGGACGAACTGCTGCGCCGGGTTTCCGCTGCAGGTGGCGAGCTGGATGGCGGCGCCGTTGGCGGTGGAGCCCCAGGCCACGTCCATGCAGAGGCCGAAGGCGCGGACGGTGCCGTCGCCGGGGAACGTCCAGTTCTGCGCGGCGGTGCCGTTGCAGTCCCACAGCTGCAGGCGCTGCCCGTCGGCGGCGTTGCTGCCGGGCACGTCGATGCACTTGTCCTGCCAGCCGATGAGCCGTCCGCCGCCCCCGCCGGTGGTGGTCAGGGTGAGGCCGTACGCGCCGAGGATCTCGTTGACCGGCTGGTAGAAGGTGGTGCCGCCGGTCGAGCAGTTGCCGGAGCCGCCGGAGGTGACGCCCTGGGCCTGGTCGCCGGTGATCCAGGCGCCGCCCGAGTCGCCGCCCTCGGCGCAGGCGCTGGTCCGGGTGAGCCCGTGGACCAGGGATCCGGAGTAGTTCACGGTCACGTTCTTGGCCTGGATGGTGCCGCAGCGCCAGCCGGTGGTGCGCCCGGACCGGCAGATGGAGGAGCCCACCACGGCTTCCCGGGAGCCCGCCACGGCGACGTTGCCGCCGCCGTAGTTGTTGACCCACGGGCGGGGTGTCCAGTTTCCGTTGGTACGGACCCAGGCGTAGTCGTTGTCGGGGAACGACGAGCCGGCGAAGGTGCCCTGGCTCACGTTGTTGTAGCCGAGGGTGGGGCTGCCGGTGCGGCCGCAGTGCCCGGCGGTGACGAAGCCGCCGTTGTTGACCGCGAAGCCCACCGAGCAGAGCGTGTTGCCGTTGATGACGTACTGGTCGCCGCCGCGGATGTCGTACAGGGGTTTGGGCGCCTCGTCGACGGAGATCCGCACCGTGGCGGCGTCGACGGCGCCCGCCCTGACGAAACGTTCGGCGGCGGCGCGGTCGGCCGCCGACACCGCCACGGTGTTCGTGGCGACGTCCACGTACCAGCTGTGGATGTCCTTGCCCGCGGAGTCCGCGACTCGGTCGAGCGCGGCCTTCGTGGTGGCCAGTTGCCGCTCGCTGCGTGGCACGGACACCGGCAGCGCGCCCGCCGCGCGGACGAGGTCGGCGTCCTCGCGGTTCAGGACGCCGACGCTCAGCCGCCCTTCGCCGGGGGTGAACCACGCGCCGGCGAACCGGTCGGCGAGACGGGTGCGAAGCTGCCGCTCCACCACGGCCGCCCCGGCCTCGTGGGCCTGGCGGACGCGGGCCTGCGTGGGGGTGAGGCCGAGGTCTCGCCGCAGTGCCTGTTCGGCCGTGGCCGCCTTGGACGGGTCGGGAGCGGGGTCGGGTATCGCGGCGGCCTGCGCGGTCGGGGACGGGACGACGAGCGCGGCGGCGAGTACCGCCACGCTGGTCAGCACGGTGAATCTCACGACTGGTCCTTGAGGGGTGGGGGGAGGGGGACGAGGCGTGAGAGCGCTCTCTCGAAAGAAACTTTACATTTAAGGCAAGGTAAGTCAATACAAGATCTGACGTGATCTGACTGAACCTGGCAGGAAAACTCGGCGTCTCGGTACGGCCCGGCGCCGGATACGGACGGGGCGCGTGGGGATCAGGGAACGCTGTGGTGCGGAGAGGGTCGCAGGGCGTCCAGCAGCGCCTCGGGGGTGTCGGTGAAGAAGCGGATCGTGGTGGCCTCGGCGCGACCGCCGAGGGGACGGACCACGGTGACCGGCTCGGTCAGCTCGACGACCACGTTGGTCTGGGAGGACACCACCACGCTGAGCCGCCGGTCCGCCACGGTGATCATGCCGCTCTCGTTGTAGTTGCGCGACAGCCGCACCGAGGAGATCAGCTGACGGGGGACGCGGAGGTCGAAGTACATGCCGTATCGGACGCGCAGTTCCTCGGTGGTCACCACGTGGGGCCGGGTGACGCAGGCCGCGATGATCATCAGCACGTAGACGACCCCGTAGACGTCGGCCACCAGCACCGCGAGGCGCACCCCGTACGGCACGCCCAGCGCCCGCAGCAGCAGTTCGATCCCCACCGTCTCCACGACCAGTACCGACAGCAGCACCAACTGGACCGACGTCTGCTCCCGGGTGTACGGCGCGGCGGTGGCGCCGGGCGGCACGCCGTCGCGGCGGCGCGTGATCCACAGGAAGGCACTCACCATCCCCTTCAGTTCGAAACCCACGAGCCTGCGCACCGGCAGGGGAACCAGGAGGTGGAAGGTCGTCCGGAGCGCCGCCCGCCGGTCGGCGCCGCCCCGGCGTTCGGCCCTGAACAGCCGGTACGCGGTCACCGCCTCCAGGACGAGCATCGACGCGACGATCAGCTCCGCCACCACGATTACCGGCCCTGGCAGCGGCACCCCCGCCACGAGCAGGATCACGAACAGCATCTCCGTGGGGATGACGGTGAACAGCGCGGCGCGGGCGATCCCGAGCATCAGGTTCTCTCCTTGAGAGTCGTCATGACCAGCTGGAGCACCTCGACCTGAGCGGGAGACAGCTCGGCGCACATCGTCTCCAGCCACCGCCCGCCGTCCACGCGTTTCGCGGGACCTGAGCCGGAGCCGAGGCCGGGGGCAGGGGCGGGACCGGGGGCGGAGCCGGGACCGAGGGGGGAGCCGGGACCGCCGCCGGGTGAGGAGCCAAGGCCGGATCCGGAGGCGGGACGGGAGCCGGGAGCGGAGTCGGAGCCGGCACCGGGGCCGGGCCGGGGGTTCGGGCCGGGGGCGGGGCCGGAGCCGGGTGGATGCGAGCGCTCGGGGTCCGGGGCCAGCTCCGCGATCATCACCGCGGCCATCTCGCCGGGGATGTGCGCGACGAGATCGGCGGCGAGTGCGGCGACGCGGGGATCGCCGGGCTCCGCGTCCGCGAGCTCGTCCAGCCGCCGGTAGAGGTCGTGTGACCGTGCGAGCGCCTCGGGCTCGGTGAGAGGTCGCAACAGGTCGAGCACCCGTGCCCGGTCCGGCTCCTCGGCCACGGTGTCCATCAGCGCGAGCAGCTCACGGTCGATCTCGGCGGACCTCGACTCCGGGGCGGGGAGGTGGCGCAGCACCGAGACCATGCCGGGGGAGACCATCGTGTCGGGATGCGGGTCCGCCTCGGCGAGCAGGGCGGCGAGCCTTTCCCGCCTGGCACCGATCGCCTCCTGCTGTCTGGCCAGGTCCGCGTCCAGTTCCCGGAGCACCTCGCGCAGTTCCCTGCCCCGGTCGTCGGCGAGGATGTCGCGGATCTCGTCCAGCGACAGGCCGAGTTCGGCGAGCCGTCGCACCCGGGCGAGGATGACCGCGTCACGCAGCCCGTACTCCCGATAGCCGTTGTTCAGGCGCAGGGGCTCGGGGAGAAGACCCAGGTGGTGGTAGTGGCGCACGGTCCGGGTGGACACCCCGACCAGCGCGGCGAGCTCGCCGATCCGCATGCCCTCATTAGAAACGTTGACGCTACGACAAGGTCAAACCCACGCTCAATACTTAAGTATCTGCTTGACTATTTCCCTTTCGGGTCCAATACTTAAGCACATGCTTAACCAAGACGGTTCGCTGGATCGGGTGTTCCAGGCGCTCGCGGACGCGACACGGCGCGAGATGGTCGAGCGGCTGGTCCGCGGGCCCTCGTCGGTGAGTGAGCTGGCCCGGCCTCTGGAGATGTCGCTGCCGGCGGTGATGCAGCACCTGCAGGTGCTTGAGGCGTGCGGCCTGGTCCGGACCGAGAAGATCGGCAGGGTCCGCACCTGTCACATCGAGCCGGACGTGCTGCGAACGGCCGAGAGCTGGTTCGCCGGGCAGCGCACCACCTGGGAGCACCGGCTCGACCGGCTCGGCGACCTGCTGAACGAGTGAGCCGGGATGTCGAACCCCAGAACAACCGAAACGACCGGTACGACCGGAACAAGGAGAAGATCATGACCGATGGTTCTGTCACGCATGCCACGTTCACCCTGGAGCGGGTGTACGACGTTGCCCCCTCCCGGGTGTTCGCCGCCTGGGCCGACCCCGTGGCGAAGGCCCGGTGGTTCGCCGCCCCCGGCGGGAAGCACGACCTCGACTTCCGGGTCGGCGGCAAGGAGGTCAACCGAGGCGGACCGGAGCACGGTCCGGGAATGACGTTCGAGTCCTCGTACCAGGACATCGTCCCGGACGAGCGGATCGTCTACACCTCCACCCTCTCCGTCGGGGATGATCTGGCCACGGTCTCGTTCACCACGGTGGAGTTCGTCCCCGAAGGCGCGGGCACCCGGCTGGTCCTCACCGAGCACGACGCCTTCCTCGACGGCCACGAGAAGCCGGAATGGAGGGAACGCGGCACCGGCGAATGGCTCGACGCGCTGGAGGGGGAACTGCGGCGGCAGGGCTCGTGACCACGGGCACGGCCGGTGACACGGGCGGCCGGTGTTCGGCGCGGCCTCGGCGGTCGCGCGCGACGCCCTCACCGCCGGGCTCGACGTCACCGCCGCCGTCACCGGAGTGCCGGTGACGGGCATCGCCGTACTCACCGTCACCGCGCTGCGGCACATACCTGCCGCGGGCCGCGCCGCCGACGAGGAGTGAGGCCTGCGACGGCTCACCCTCGTCGGCGGCGGACGCCGTCTCTAGAGCTCGCCGCTCTCGATCGCCTGCTTCATCGCCGCCTGGGTCGCCTCGTGGGAGGCGACGCCGTTCTGGAGTACGAAGTCGATCAGCGTGCTGTCCGCGTCGAAGGTGAGGTACTCGGTGACCTTGGTCTTCCCTCCGGAGAGCTGCTTGAAGACGATCTTCTGGTGCGTGACGACATTGGGCATCGTCCAGCTGTCGGTCTCGTAGGAGAGGGTGGCGTAGTCGATGCGCTGCTGCGCGTGCGTGTTGATGACGACGGTCGAACCCTCGTACGGGATCTCCTCGACCGCGGTGAAGTCGATGTGGCGCTTGCCGCCCTGCCAGCGGTCCTTGTGGGTGACGACCCGCTTCAGGAACGAGTGCATGCCGAGGTGGTTGTTGATGTTCGAGTACGCGGGCAACACCCGAGCGACGGGGGCGTCGATCGTGATGGAGATGCTGTCCTGCGCCCGGCTCCGTCCCGATTCCGGGAGGGGCGGCGTGTTCTTGTAGAACTCGTAGGTGTCCCACGCGCTCTGCCACTCCGCGGCGAGCTGGGGGTCGCTCTCCGGAGTGCTCGCGTGGGCGGGGGCCGAGAGGGTGGTAAGGACGAGGGCCGTGGCGAGCAGCTGGGCCGCGAGGAGTCGAAGACGCTTCTTCACGTATACCCCAAAGGGGAGACAGTAGGTGCAAGTGATCTTTTATCGCATGTTGTTGTGATCTAGGTACTTTTGCGACGAAGAAGCGGAAAAAACTTTTTGTGATGTTGTGTGCGGATGAGGGGCAGGCGTACCTCGATGGTGAGGGCTCGTGACCTCCCGATCCGCGTGCGGGAGAGGCCGACGTGGCTCCTTCGCGCCGATCAGCTGCCGATCGGGTTCCGGTCAGGTGCGTTCCTGCCGGGGCAGGACCACCTCCCGCAGGATGAGCAGGACGGCCGCGGCTATCGGGATGCCGAGCAGCGCGCCCACCACGCCGAGCAGCGCGCCCCCCAGCAGGGCGCCGACGATCGTGGCGAGCGGCGGTACGTCGACCGAGCTCTTCATCACGGCCGGGGCGATCCAGTAGTTCTCGATCTGCTGGTAGATCGTGAAGAAGACGATGCAGACGATCCCGACGGTCGGAGAGACGAAGAATCCCACCAGGGAGGCGATCCCCGCGCCGATGAAGGCGCCGACCAGCGGGATGAGGTCGGTGATCGCGACGATCAGCGAGAGCGCGAGGGCGTACGGGACCTGCATGATGCTCAGGAAGATGAAGGTCGTCACACCGGCGATGAGCGAGATGATCAGGTTCCCGGCGACGTATCCGCCGATGCTGTCGATGATCTGGTCACCGAGCAGGGTCGTGCGGACCCTGCGGCTCCGGGGGACGAGGCGGTAGGCCAGCTTCTTGAGCGACTTCAACGAGCCCAGGAGATAGAGCGTCAGCACCAGCACCGTGAGCGAGTTGAAGACCGCCCCGATGAGGACCGACCCGATGCCGAGCACACCGCCGAACATCTGGGTGCCGAAGTCGCCGCTCGTCACGTACGTCTGAAGCTTCTCCAGCAGCTGGAAGCGCTGGTCCAGATCGCGGATGACCGGGTTGTTCTGCAGCTCCTGGACGTACTGCGGGAGCTGCTCGACGAACTGGGTGGACTGCGTGGTCAGCGGGGGTACCACGGCCAGGCCGAAGACGACGAAGACGAGGATGACGCCCAGGAAGACGAGGGTGATGGCCCACACCCGGGGGACGTTGCGCCGCTGGAGGACCTCGACCGCCGGGTTCAGGCCGATGGCGAGGAAGAGCGAGACGACGATGAGGACCAGCACCGAGCTCGCGGTCGCGATGGCCTGCACCAGCCACCAGGCGGTGAGCACCCCCAGGGCGGCGGTGAAGCCGAACACGAACGGGTTGTTGCTCATCGAGCGCCCGGGACGGCCGAACGGGAGGTTCGGGGTGATCCCCGATGACGGCGCGGCGTCGGGGGACGCGGCCGCGCCGGGGGGCACGGTGACCGCGCTCGCGGGACCGCCGGGAACAGGACCGCCGGGAACAGGACCGCCGGGAGCGGGACCGCCGGCCTCCGCGGGCGGGGCGGCGGGCAGGACCAGAGGGCCCGCGGAGGTCAGGATCGGCTCGGACGAGACGGATTCGCCGGCTCCGGCCGATGACGCCGGGACGCCTCCCGCGCCCGTCTCCGTCGACGGAACGCGGGGGGCGGGCGGGGATGTTTCCGGCGCTGTGGCGCGGTCAGCGGAGGTGGGCTCGGACACGCGCTGCCACTGCCCGTTTCCAGGAAGGTTAGTCGGTCCGCGACCGCCATATTTTCCCTGGTCGTCGTACGGTTTCGAGCACGAAGGGACACCTGGGGCCGCGGGGGCCACAGCGGCCTCTGAGGGGTGCTGAGGGGCACGGGGAGACGCTGAGGGCGTCGTCAGGTCATGTTGACGTACTGGCGGGGGCGCAGGGCGTGGCCGCGGAGGGCGGCGAGAGCGGCGGAGCGGCCGGCAGGGGTGAGACGGCCGTCGACGCGCAGGCCGAAGGCGTCCAGGCGCCTGCCCAGCTCGGCGAGCGAGGCGTCGACCTCCAGGGCCTGCCGCTCCGTGCAGTCGATCACGGCGGTGACGTGGTCACGGTCGGCGGGGGCGCCGTCGGCGAGCAGCATCAGCGCCACCTCCCTGGCCGAGGCACGGAAGCCGTTCTCCCCCGGCGCGGGGGCGAGCAGGGCGGCGGCCGCGGCCTCCCAGAGCAGGTCGGTGTCGCCGAGCAGGCGCTCGCCCGTCGAGGTGGTCACCAGGCGCCTTCCGGTCTGGCGTAGCGCGCCCATCTGGTCCTGGGCCACCTCGCGGACGGCCGCGAGTTCCGCGCCGCTCCAGGTGCTCTCCGCGAGCACGGAACGGGCGAGGTTGTGCCGCTGGGTCAGCGGGATGCCTTCCGGGCGGAGCCCCACGGTCAGCAGCCAGCGCAGCGCCCCCAGATGGGCCTCGTCCGGTGCGGGGATGGGCGCGTGTAAGCGCACCTCGAAGGGCTGGGCGAGCTCGCGCCAGGCGGTGCCCCGGCCGAGGACCCAGCGGTTGAGCCGCTCGCCCTGGACCCGGTGCAGCCAGTTGTCGCCGCCCAGCTCGGGGCGGGGCGTGGTGAGCCAGCGGCTGGTGAGCCTCCGCCGCTCGGCCGGACGGGGGACGAGCTCACCGGAGACGATCGCCAGCTCCAGTGCGGCCGAGCAGGCGCCGTGCGCGCCCAGCTCCTCCGGTCCCATGATCGAGCTCCACCGCAGCTCGGGCACGTCGGGCGGGAGCACACCCGTCGCGTCCAGGGCCGACTGGTACGCGGCCATCCCCGCGTCCTCACCCAGACGGGCGTAGGTGCGCAGGATCTGGGTGGTCGTGGACGACGAGCAGAGGGCGGCGTAGCGCTCAAGGCCACCCAGCCGCAGCAGCAGGCCCAGCGCGCGGGCGATCGCGGGGCGGTCGCCGGTGACCTTCGAGGGCAGGGTGTACCAGAGAAACTCGCACACGTTGAGCTCGCTGATCGTCTCCAGCGGCTCGCCGCCGGTCAGCCAGTCGATCGCGCTGCGGGCGTGCTCGGCGGCGGCGGGCTCGGAACGCTCCAGCTCCGACAGGAGGGCGGCCACGTCCGGTGCAGGCATGCTTCGCAGTCTGCCGTATGCGGGCCTGCTCTGACGATGAACGTGACGTAATGGATCCTGCACGGTGCCTACCCTAGGAAATGTCTTCTAAGTGGCTCATACGCGGACGCTCAGATCCAGCCCTTCTTGAAAAGCATCCGTGAACTCCACTCGGCGTACGGGATGATCTCGGCGGTGAGCACCGGGTAGAGCCACCAGAAGTTGACGAGCGCCAGCAGGGTGAAGGCGCCCACGACCGCGGCGCCGACGGTCCGGCGTCCCTGCGGGGCGCTCGCCGGGCCGAGGATCAGCCCGGCCACGAGCACGATCGCCAGGATCATGAAGGGGACCATGGGGATCGCGTAGAACAGGAACATGGTCCGGTTGTCGGCGATGGCGTAGTAGAACCAGGGGAGCCAGCCGGCGGCGTAGCCGACGAGCACGGCTCCGGCCCGCCAGTCGCGGGTGGCGACGTACCAGGCGATCATCGCGATGAGGGCCGCGAGCCCTCCGTACCAGATGACCGGCGTGCCCACCCCGAGCACCGCCTGCGAGCAGGTGTCGGTGCCACAGCCGCCCTGGGGACTCTCGTAGAAGAACGCCACGGGGCGTAGCAGCAGCGGCCAGCTCCAGGGGTCGGACTGGTAGTTGTGCGGGGTCGCCAGGCCGGTGTGGAAGCCGAGCACCTGGAAGTGGTAGCTCAGCCAGGAGCGCAGCGAGTCGAAGACGAAGAAGGCCG